>NZ_KE387252.1:55185-65801 GCF_000430785.1 Ectobacillus panaciterrae DSM 19096 | reverse complement strand
CAGCTATGATATACCGAAAAATAAGTGGAAAGGAAATAATTCCACCAAATCTAGAATTGTACCATGTGGAAAACTATTTATACATGTTAACAGGCGAGCTTCCTTCTTTCACTCATGTAAAAGCGCTTGAAGCCTATATGATTTTAACAATGGAACATGGAATGAATGCATCTACGTTTACATCAAGAGTGGTTTCTTCCACAGAATCGGACATGGTATCGGCTGTAACAGGAGCCATTGGAGCGATGAAAGGACCTTTGCACGGTGGTGCACCTACCGGTGTAATCGATATGTTAAACGAGATTAAAGAAAAAGAAAATGCAGAAAGATGGATTCGACGAAAATTAGAGAAAAAAGAATATCTCATGGGATTTGGACATCGTGTTTATAAAACACGTGATCCGCGAGCTGAGGTACTGAGCACAATTTGTCAACGTATTGGACAAGATGATGCGTGGCTTAATTTAGCGGGCTATGTTGAGAAAATGGCTATTCTATTACTTAACGAATACAAGCCGGGTAGAAAGCTTTATACGAATGTGGAATTTTATGCAGCTGCTGTCATGAAGGCACTCAATATGTCTCCTGATTTGTTTACACCTACTTTTACGGTAAGTCGAATGGTCGGATGGGCTGCTCATGTCATTGAACAGTCGCTAGACAATACGATTTTTCGTCCAGAAGCAAAGTATATTGGTAATCGGCCAGTGGAAAATAAAATAGTATAATTTCACAAATTTATTCCAACTTCCTAGTGTATTCTCTGAACTTTTTAATAAGAGCGGGTCTTTCATGTTTTAAAAGACCAAGGCTTAGAAAATCCAAGAATGTTTGGATACAACCGGTATCATTTTCACACGCAAACACTGCTGCTTATGCATAATATTGCATGTTTATTGTAGTTTTGCGACACGCTGAAGTGATGAAAACAGGAAAAATAGAGTTGTTTGAAACATAGCTTACGAGGTAATTGGTGACACAATTACCTCTATTTGTATTGGTTTTGGGTAGGGTCTGAGTAGTTACAGACATACATAAATCAACTTTGTTATTCCGACATATCTATCGTTTGCCACGTAGAACAAAAGGAAACTGCGCTCGCTCCCTCTCTATGGTTTACCCCTGCATGGACCACTACAAGGGTTTGACCGCTTCTACGCTTAGCAGGATGCTCTCTCCCCCCTAAAAGAAACGTTTTTATGTCGATTTTTTTAGTTGCATTTATATACATAATCCACATCCTTTTTAGATTAATAATATCAATATGTCTAAGTTTGATAGATTTCTTGCACCAGAATCAAAAAAATTTTGTTAACTGATATGTTAGTTGAATCACTTTATAGAAATAGCTTGAAGCGTTTATCACAGATGCAAAAATAGTTCCTAGTCCTAGGAAGACTTTAAGCTTGATGATAAAGGCTTTTTTAATATGAATGATAGCAAAATTGGGAATTTCCAAAGAGTGGGGTGCGCAAACCAAGCGATTTTACAGGAGAAATTAGTTGGCATGGTTTTTGCTGTATATAAATGATGAATATATAGAGAAAGGAGGGAGGAGATGAATCACCAACTACTCTACTTTGTTGGTGAGAGTCTCAGGAAAGAATGACAACGATTCAAGTGCTCCTCTCCATTGTTTCAGGAACCATTGTCGGGTTCGTACTTGGTTTGCTCGGTGGAGGTGGATCAATTCTTGCTGTTCCTCTTTTGCTTTACGTTGTTGGTATGAAAGATCCGCATGTGGTAATTGGCACGACAGCGTTAGCCGTTGCCATAAATGCCTATGCAAACCTTATCCCACACGCACGAGCCGGCCACGTGCAGTGGAAAGCGGCGCTTGTTTTTGCCGTCTCTGGTGCTCTGGGTGCCTATGCGGGATCAACTATCGGAAAGCTGATACCTGGTAAACAGTTGTTGTTTCTTTTTGCTATTCTGATGATTGTTATGGCTGTAAAAATGGCTATGCCAAAGAAAACGAAGAGTCAAGCAGACGA
The DNA here is from genome assembly GCF_000430785.1 of Ectobacillus panaciterrae DSM 19096. Lineage (GTDB taxonomy): Bacteria > Bacillota > Bacilli > Bacillales > Bacillaceae_G > Ectobacillus > Ectobacillus panaciterrae. The sequence goes on along the minus strand of NZ_KE387252.1, from coordinate 63,807 downwards.
TCTTAAAAATCACGTAAAACTGCCACAGCTGATCATCATGGCTATCCTGGTGGGACTGTTATCCGGTTTTTTCGGGATTGGCGGTGGATTTTTGATTGTTCCCGGCTTGATTTTTGCGGCAAGAATGCCAATGATTACGGCAATTGGATCTTCTTTAGTATCAGTCGGCACATTTGGACTTACAACAGCGGTGAGCTACAGTTTATCCGGCCTCGTAAACTGGTGGGTTATGTTCGCGTTTGTTGGAGGTGGAGTTGGTGGTGGAATGGCGGGAACTTGGCTGGCGGCGCGCTTAAGTAAACAGCAGCGCACGCTCCATTATGTATTTTCCGGTGTTGTTATGTTGGTCGCCATTTACATGCTGATCATTAATGCCGAGGCCTTAGATTTGTGAGCTGCTTTACCAAAATTGAGATGAGGTGATTAGAATGGCAAAGGTGAAGAATAAGACGCATTATAAAATTTTGATTGTAGGCGGTGGGAGTGCTGGAATTACGGTTGCAGCCCGTCTCCTGCGTGAATCACGCCACCTGAGTGGAAACATTGCCATCATTGACCCCGCGACCAAACATTATTATCAGCCATTATGGACGCTTGTCGGGGCTGGCGAAGCTGACAAAACTGTGACGCAAAGGGAGGAAGCATCCGTTATTCCGAGAGGAGCTGTGTGGGTGCAGGATGCGGTTACCACATTTCAGCCAGATGAAAATGCTGTTGTTACAGCATCTGGAAAGAAACTGCACTATGAGTATCTAGTTGTTGCGGCCGGGATTCAAATTGACTGGCATAAAATTAAAGGGTTAAAAGAGAGTATTGGAAAGAATGGGGTGTGTAGTAATTACTCCTATGACTATGTTGATAGCACATGGGAGGCGATCCGCAACTTCAGAGGGGGAACTGCCATCTTTACCAATCCGAACACCCCGGTGAAATGCGGTGGGGCCCCTCAAAAAATCATGTATTTGGCGGAAGATTATTTCAGAAAATCAGGAGTGCGCTCAAAATCTTCAGTTATTTTTGTTTCAGGCAGCCCAGCCATATTCAATGTGAAAAAATATGAACAGGCACTAAACAAAATAATTGAACGAAAAGAAATCGAGACATGGTTTATGCACCATCTCATTGAAATTGATGGTGAAAAAAAACGAGCGACATTCGAAAATCTGAACACAAAAGAGCGTGTAAATATGCAATATGACATGATTCATGTGGTACCACCGATGAGCGCCCCTGATTTTATCAAGAACAGCCCACTTGCGGCAAGTAATGGTTGGCTGAATGTAGACAAATATACGCTGCAGCATCAATGCTTTGCCAATGTATTTGGCATTGGGGACTGTACCAACCTGCCTACGTCGAAAACGGGGGCTGCGATTCGCAAACAAGCGCCCGTGCTTGTGCAAAATTTACTTCATCAGATGCGTGCTAAACCAATGGTTCATAAATATGACGGCTATACATCATGTCCACTTGTTACCGGATATGGACGGCTTATACTGGCTGAATTCAATTATGATTTACAGCCGCAAGAAACCTTCCCTATCAATCAGTCACGCGAGAGGTTCAGTATGTATGTGTTGAAGAAAAACTTCCTTCCCGTTATGTATTGGAAGGGGATGCTTAAAGGTATGATGTGATAGTGTTTCCGACGGCCATAACAAAACAAAATCAAAGTAAGCAAGCGCTTAAAAGGAGGATGACTTATGCTACTCAAGTACTTTTATGATGAGAAATTGGCTCAAGCTTCATACCTTGTGGGATGTCAGGCTACCGGCGAAGCGATCATTGTTGATCCGTCACGCAATATAGAACCTTACATAAAAACGGCAAGAGCACATGGTGTGAGGATTGTGGGTGCAACGGAAACACACATCCACGCGGACTTTTTGTCTGGTTCGCAGGAGCTAGCTTCAAGGCTTGGGGCTACATTATATTTGTCTGATGAAGGAGGGGCGGACTGGAGATACGAGTATGCATCTGGGTATGAACACTGTTTTCTGAGAAATGGAGACGTGTTTGCCATTGGAAATATCAATTTTGAGGTAATGCATACACCAGGACACACTCCTGAACATATATCACTGCTCGTAACAGATGGCGGTGCAGCTACCAAGGACCCGCTCGGCATATTTACCGGAGATTTTGTGTTTGTCGGTGACGTGGGGCGTCCCGATTTATTAGAAAAAGCTGCGGGGGTATGCGGTTCCTCAGAAAAAATGGCACGCATGATGTTTCGGTCTCTACAGCAGTTTAAAAATCTTCCTGACTATCTGCAAGTATGGCCAGGGCATGGGGCGGGCAGTGCCTGTGGAAAAGCGCTAGGAGCAATCCCGTCGTCAACCATCGGCTATGAAAAACGGACAAATTGGGCACTGCAATATGATAATGAGGATCGCTTTATAGAAGCGCTGTTGGCTGGACAACCGGAGGCTCCTCCTTATTTTTCAATGATGAAGCGGTTGAATAAAGAGGGAGCGCAGCAAATCCCAAGGATAGCAGCACCATTTCGTATGGAGGCTTCAATAGATATTGTGCAGGAATGGACAAAACAGGGGATTGTCATTGATACGCGTCCGGCCAGTAAATTTGCCGCCAAGCATATACGAGGCGTAATCAATATCCCTTATAACAAATCATTTGTAACTTGGGCGGGATGGCTGTTGGATTATGACCAGCCTATATATCTTTTAGCAAGCAATGCTGATGTGGTGGATATTGTGAATGATCTCCAGTCCATTGGATTGGATCGCGTTGTTGCAACAATGGAACCACATGTCATTGAGCAGGCGGGTGAAGCTGATTCACGTGTGATGAAGTATGAAGAAGTGACACTGGACAAGATAGATGGTGCTATTCAAGCAGATCGCATATATGTGCTTGATGTCCGAAGCGCAGGAGAATGGGAGGAAGGCCATATTCCGCAGGCGAAGCATGTGATGCTTGGTCATTTGCAGGAACAGGCACACAACATTCCGTATGACAAACCAATTTTGGTTTATTGCAAAACCGGCGGAAGATCCGCTATCGCTGCTAGCCTTCTACAAGTTCATGGTTTTAAAGAAGTACAAAGCCTTGTAGGCGGTTATGAGGAATGGATTAAACAGAAGAAGATGCTATCCACTAGAGATGCTTAAATGAAATCTTTGGATTTTATCATCCGTGCGAAAATATTTACCATGATTGCAAATGTGCTAATGCTTATGATGAAAGGATTTTTAAAAAATGACATCGCAGTATTCGGAATTCAATCAAGAAATTCTATAAAAATAAGGCGATTTTATAAGGGAAATGAGTTGGCATGATAATTGCTTATATAAATTACGTAAAGAGGCAGGATGCATAAGCAAACATGAGAAGGAGAGATACTTGATGAAATATAATTTTGACCAAGAAATCTGTCGCTGGGGCACTGACTGCGAAAAATGGGATAAGCTTGAAAATCGTTTTGGCATAAAGGATGTTATTCCAATGTGGGTGGCTGATATGGATTTCCAGTCTCCACAACCTGTCATCGAAGCGTTAAAACAACGTGCGGAGCACGGTGTATATGGCTACACGCTTAGATCGGACTCATATATGGAATCCATTGTTGGCTGGCTAAAAAGAAGACATCGATGGTCCGTTGAGAAAGAATGGATTACCCACAGCCCAGGCGTGATACCGGCCCTATCGTTGGCGATTCAGTCCTTTACGAAGCCAGGGGACAAAATTATTATCCAACCGCCTGTATATCATCATTTTGCCCGTGTGATCCAAGCGAACGGCCGTGAAATTGTAAACAACCCGCTTATGCTTGAAAATGGGCGTTATTCCATGGATTTTGAAGACTTAGAGGCAAAGATAGATGCAACGGTAAAAATGTTGATTCTGTGTAGTCCCCATAACCCGATCGGAAGGGTATGGAGCAAAGAAGAATTGACGAGATTGGGACAGCTTTGTATGAAGCATAACATTCTCGTTGTGGCAGACGAAATTCATTTTGACTTTGTTTATAAGACACATACTCACATTCCTTTTGCTTCTATTTCAGAAGAGTTTGCGAATCATTCTCTTACCTGCATTGCGCCAAGCAAAACCTTTAACCTGATGGGTGTGCAGACGTCAAGTATTATTATTCCAAATCAGCAACTGCGCGATAGGTATGATCAAGAACTTAATACATTATCCATTGGTTCGCCGAACATATTTGGCGTTGCTGCGTTAGAGGCTGCTTACCGCTACGGAGAAGAATGGCTGGATCAGCTCCTTGAATATTTGCAGGGGAATTTAGAGTACACTCTGAGTTACTTCAACAAAAACATCCCGCAAATCAAAGCCATCCAGCCGGAAGGCACATACCTTGTATGGCTGGATTGCCGGGAATTGGGTGTTTCAGTTAAAGAATTGGATGAATTTATGCTGCACAGAGCAAGGGTTGCAATGAATGAGGGGCATATTTTTGGTATGGAAGGTGAAGGGTTTATGCGGCTCAATATTGCTTGCCCGCGTTCGATGTTAAAAAATGCTCTGGGTGGAATAGAAAAAGCTGTCGCTTCTTTATGCAAAGCGTAGAAATTATAGTAAAATTATTCTATTATTTTATGTAAGCGCTATTGCAAAGGGGGATAATATGGCAGGCTTTATCGGCATACAGCAATTTATTCAAGATTACGCTGAAAACACGGCAGAAATCCTTGGTTTGGATATAACCGTGCTTGATGAAAAGGGCGTTCGTATTAGCGGGACCGGCTACTATAAAGAGCTCATTGGCAAAGCGGCTCCGGAAGGCTCTTTTTTCAAAATGATATTGGAAACAGGAGAGCCTGGAGTGATTTACGATGTAAAAAAAGATGAGTCGCAGTGTATGAGTTGTAAATTCGTGAATCAATGCAAAGAACTCGCTACCATCGGGTTTCCTATTGTAAAGCAAGACAAACTAGTTGGCGTCATCGGCATGATTGGTTTTTCCCATGAACAAAAGGAGAAAATGATTATAGAATCAGAGAAGCTGATACAGTTTTTAAGCAATGTCAGTACATTGTTAGTCAATAAATTAGCAATGCTGGACTTTGGTACAGAAACGGGTTGCAAAATTCAAGAGGATATCCCGATTCCCCCGAAAGCCATTTCTTTTGAAAACATTCTTGGTAAAGATTCCGGGCTTCAAGATGTCATTAAAAAAGCAAGACGGATTATAAACAGCCCATCCACTGTCCTGATCAGAGGAGATAGCGGTACGGGGAAGGAATTATTCGCCAGAGCGATTCATTTTGAAAGCAAGCGTCGAATGCATTCATTTGTAACAGTCAATTGCGCTGCCATACCTGAAAGCTTGTTAGAAAGTGAATTGTTTGGTTATGAGGGCGGATCATTTACCGGCTCAAGGCGGAATGGGAAAATAGGAAAATTTGAATTAGCGCACAACGGAACCATTTTTCTAGATGAGATAGGAGATATGCCGCTTTTCATGCAGCCAAAATTATTACGGGTTTTACAAGAAAGAGAGATTGAGAGAATCGGCGGAAAAAAAGCAATCGAGATTAATGTTCGGGTAATTGCAGCCACTCACCGGAACCTGGAGGAAATGGTGCGAAACGGCACTTTTCGCGAGGATTTGTACTATCGTCTCAATGTCATCCCTCTCCATACTAAAGCCTTGCGAGAGCGGCGTGATGATATCGCCTTGTATCTCGAACATTTCATTTATAAACATTGCAAAATCATGCAAAGGTATCCAATGAGACTTGACCCCATGCTGGAGCGATGGCTTATACGCTATGATTGGCCGGGGAATATACGGCAGTTGGAAAACGCCGTAGAATATATGGTCAATATGGCTGAATCAGATATCATCAGTTTCCATGATTTACCTGATTATCTGCTTCAACAGGATCATCCCTCTGTCGAGTGTAGCGGATTAAGTTTAGAACAAATGATTTCAGAGTATGAAAAAAACGTAATCCAGAGCTACTTCCTAGCTGAAAAATATCGAAATGATAAAGAACAAATTGCCCAGGAACTACAAATTAGCCTGTCTACTCTTTATCGCAAGTTGGAAAAATATCAATTATGTTAACTTCATTAAAAAGATAACTATTTTTCTTGATTAAAAGTTATATAAAACTGAATAAAAAAATCGGCTTTTTATAGTGGGGCGAGAGCATCCGGCGGCGTGCAGAAGCGGTCAAACCCTTGGCCCATGCAAAGGTAAACCAGAGAGAGGAAGTAAGTGCCAATGCCGTTTTGTTCGAAATAGCAAATGAAAACGTCTAAATTATAAATCATTTATATAATTGAAATTAAAGCGGGAGGGTGTTTATATCATTTTTTTGCCTGAATTTTTAGAGAGGGGTGAGGACAAAAGCAGAGGGCAGAGGTACTTTATAAATTAACAGAAAGTTATAAAGATTATTAAAAAGGGGATTTTATAAAAGAACATCCAGACAAGCCAGCATACAAATTGGATTTGAACTATGAGTAAATAGGGGGATACACTATGGGGAAATTAGAAGCAGAGTTAAGTAACGTCCTAGAAGAGCAAAATTCAGAAGGATCATTACAACGGAAGCTGAAATCTAGACATTTAACGATGATGGCTATTGGTGGTGCTATTGGAACTGGATTGTTTGTATCCAGCGGATCAACGATTAGCACTGCGGGGCCGGGAGGAGCGCTTGCTGCATACATTCTGGTCGGAATCATGGTCTATTTTGTTATGAATAGTTTGGGAGAGCTATCAGCCTTCTTACCGGTCCCGGGGGCCTTTGACATCTATGCCTCAAAGTATGTTGATCCTGCGTTAGGCTTTGCGTTAGGTTGGAACTATTGGTATACAACCGCGATTACGGTTCCTGCAGATTTGGTGGCCTCTACCCTTATTATGAAGTATTGGTTTCCAAACGTACCTTCTCTCTTGTGGAGCGCACTATTTCTGGGCTTGTTGCTAATCTTAAATGTTTTATCAGTCAAGGCATATGGGGAAAGTGAATACTGGTTTGCCGGTATTAAGGTCATCTCGATCATCGTGTTTCTCGTTATTGGGGTTGCCATGATTTTTGGAATTATGGGAGGACATGCGGTCGGGTTCAGTAACTTTACCCAAGGAGATGCTCCTTTCCATGGCGGGCTTATATCTATCTTTAGTGTAGTACTCGTCGCCGGCTTTGCATTTCAGGGAACCGAAGTGATTGCGACGGCCGCTGGTGAAACCGATAATCCATCGAAAAACGTACCAAAAGCGATTCGTTCAATCTTTTGGCGAATCCTCATCTTCTACGTGCTTACGATTTTTGTTATCGGCTTGATTATCCCTTATACAGATCCGAACCTACTTAAATCTGGCGTTAAAAATGTTTCTATTAGTCCCTTTACGCTCGTTCTTGAAAGAGCCGGTTTGGCATTTGCCGCTTCCGTCATGAATGCCGTGCTCCTTACGTCTGTTTTATCAGCAGCAAATTCAGCAATGTATGCGTCTTCACGTATGCTATGGGCATTGGCGAAAGAAGGAAAGGCACCACGCATCTTTGCACGGCTTAACCGGAAGGGAATTCCCATGTTGGCTCTATGTACGACGGCGATTTTAGGACTTGCCTCCTTTTTGGCTACCCTTTTTGGAAATGGTTCGGTTTTTATTTGGCTGGTAAATGCTTCGGCTCTTACCGGATTTATCAAATGGTTCGGTATTGCCATCAGTCATTACCGTTTTCGTAAGGCATATGTGGCACAAGGCAGAGATTTAAATGAATTACCGTTTAAAGCCAAATGGTACCCGCTGGGACCGGTTATCACGCTGTTATTTTTTGTGGTTTTCATTCTTGGACAGAATCTTTTTTCCGGACACCAAACCAGCTGGGCGGAAATTCTAGCAACGTATATTGGTCTTCCTATTTTCTTGCTTCTCTGGCTTGGTTATAAAATCATTAAGAAAACAAAAGTGGTTCCTCTTATGGAGTGTGATTTTGAACGCAAAGAATAGCAGGGAAAGCTGCGTGTAATATACAGCGCTTATTTTCAGAGGAACATTCAATACAATTCCGTTTAAATAGGATTATATTAAAAAAAGAGGTGGTTTATATGATAAAAGAATCAATCGTAACTAAAGAAGCCCCCAAGGCTATCGGTCCTTATTCACAAGGTATTAAAGCAGGAAATGTAGTGTATACTTCAGGGCAGCTGCCAATTCATCCTGAAACCGGAGAAATGCCTGATAATATTGAGGAGCAAACAAGGGTGTCATTGGAGAATCTCAAGCAGGTTATAGAAGCGGCGGGAGCAAGCTTACAGCAGGTAATAAAAACAACGGTTTTTTTAAGCGATATGAATCATTTTGCCGCGATGAATCAAGTATATGGAGAATTTTTTTCCGAGAATTATCCGGCTAGAAGCGCGATTGAAGTTGCTCGTTTACCTAAAGATGCTTTGATTGAAATCGAAGCGGTTGCTATGATTTAATTATAATAATTGAAAAGAGAATATCAGATTGATATTCTCTTTTCTTTAATATATATGACTAGTCTTAAACAGAGGATACAGGAGCTACGAACAGTTGATTTTATTTCGTATAAAATCGTAAAAAACTATATAAAACCGTGACCTTTAGGCTTGTATAGTCTGTTCCTTGCTTTCAAGCCCCAGTGAGTGTAG
>NZ_KE387252.1:0-53875 GCF_000430785.1 Ectobacillus panaciterrae DSM 19096 | reverse complement strand
GTAGAAGCAGGAAACTGTTTCAGCACGATGAACTATCCTAAAGCGTTATGGATTGAAACCTGTAACGTTAATCTGGAGATTTCAAAATATATATTGGTTCTAAAAAATAAAATGAGAGAGGAGGACTGGTTGATTTGAGATGGTTTTATATGTTTTTATATATTTCAAATTAACCAGGAGATTTAATATGAATTTAGCACAATTTCCTAGACAACGATATACACCTACATATACACCCATTGAGAAATTACATCATTTTTCTGAAGTGCTTGGGGGTCCTTCCATTTATATTAAACGAGATGATTTACTTGGGCTGACGGCTGGTGGAAATAAAACAAGAAAACTAGAGTTCCTTGTTGCCGATGCATTGGAAAAAGGCGCGGATACGTTAATTACATGTGGAGGCATTCAATCAAATCATTGCCGTTTAACACTGGCCGCTGCTGTTAAAGAGAAAATGAAGTGTATTCTTGTATTGGAAGAGGGGCTTTTAACAAATTCTGAGCCAGATTTTAATGGTAACTATTTCCTGTATCATTTACTGGGCGCTGAAAAAGTCAAGGTTGTGCCTAATGGGACGGACTTGATGAAAGAAATGCAGAAAGTAGCTAAAGAGGTAACGGAAGAGGGATATAAACCTTATATAATTCCGGTTGGGGGATCGAATATCGTTGGTGCAACGGGATATGTTGCTTGCGCTCAGGAGATTTTGACACAGTCCTTTGATCAAGGAGTCAATGTGAATGCTGTCGTTTGTGTAAGCGGTAGCGGGGGAATGCATGCAGGTTTGGTGACTGGTTTTTATGGAAATCAAAGTAAAATACCGGTAATCGGAATAAACGTAAGTAGAGGAAAAGTGGAACAAGAAGAGAAAGTTTTTCAGCTTGTTGAAGAAACCTCAGCACACATTGGCATTCCAAATTCAATCCCTCGTGAGGCTGTTACGTGTTTTGATGAGTATGTCGGACCAGGCTATGCTTTGCCTACGCCCGAAATGGTGGAAGCTGTCAAGCTCATGGCAAGAACAGAAGGGATTTTACTGGATCCGGTATATACAGGTAAAGCAGCAGCGGGACTCATTGATTTAATACAAAAAGGCACCTTTAAGCCGGACGATAACATCCTATTTGTGCACTCTGGCGGCGCCTCAGCGTTATACGCTAATACTTCGCTCTTTTATTGAAGTTTAATTATAGTGTGACTCGTAAAAACAAAAAGAAAGATGGGCAAGGTAATATCCTCTCTTTTGTAGGGAATAAGCAACTACAATTGTTGATAAGGTTCTGGTGCAAAAAATTCAAGATAATTGCAAGTAATCTCTAAATCTTGGACATACTGATATTAGTACTCTAAACTAGGAAACTTTTCACCTCTCTATATCTCTTCTGAAGTATTTGCACCAGAACCAAACAAGGAGATAGTACGACTACTATCAAAGTTATATGGTAGGGAAGAACCGAACTAAAAAGAGTATGGAGGGGAATAGTTATGAAAAGAACAATAGGGGAAGTTGTTACTAAAATAAAAGAAAAAGAATCGAATTACGGAAAACTTGTATCATTGCATTCAGTTGTACTAAATGAATATACACATTACAAAGTCATTGTTACTGCATATTACACGAAAACACTGCAAGAAACATATACCGAAAATATAGCAGTTGAAAAAGTTTATTCACTGTCGTTTGCGAAACAAACAGCAAAAGAAGTAGCTGATGTATTAAAGCAGGAATTTCCGGCTGTTGATGTCGCAGTTCGTGTAGATAAGGTTGGGGAATAACTTTCCCCTTTTCTTTTGTATTAAATTTTATTCTTGCACCAGAACCCTGTATATGTCTATCTTATAGGAGCATAGAAAATGGGAAGTAACATTCTAAACTCCAGGAACTTGGTGATTTCAGGGCGATATCAGAACTTTTTCATAATTTCATATACCGTAAGAAATTAATATTGTATAAACTATAGAAATAGGGCATTACCAATCGCTACATGAACACAAGACTCCATTCCTTTCCTACTGATTTTATAAAAAGGATAACACCGTGTTTATTTTGAAGATATTTGTTTTTGTTTACTTGATGGAGCTCTTAAAGGAAGTAAAAATAAGATAGAAGGATATACAAGTACAACAAACATGATATCTGAATAACATAGTGAAACAAGATCATTGAGTTATAAAAACAAGGCTATGTTAAATCCTGATGTTGATTTTTACGATAAGAAAACCGCCTCGTTGAAGAGGCGGCTTATTGAGCTATCGTACCCGTTAGAGTTGAGTCCCTTTAATTTGGTTTTGCATTGATTTCCGTTAAAGTTCATGCATCACGATGTCCCACCGAGTTAAGGCAGCTTGCTGCCGGCCGCGATGCGGTTAGTCGGTGCGGATGTGTCCCGGCAATTACTTCCTCGTTCCTTGTTTCCAGGACCGAGGGTCGCCCAGACCCGGAGCGTGAATGCGGTGTTAATATGATGCACCCGACTTCTTCGAGATACTTTCACACTGCTTTACTGTTTCTATTTTTACTCTAGTAATGTATATTTCAGTTAAGTCTTCTTTTAAACGTCACTTATTTATTACCGAGTTGTTCCGCCAAACCGATTAGAAGTCCTTCATTTCCACGAATGTAGCAGAGCCGATACGAGTCCTCGTACTGAACCACTTCGCCAACGAGCTGAGCACCATACTTGGTGAGTCTGGATACCATTTCGTCAATGTCTTCAACGGTGAACATGACGCGTAGATAACCGAGGGCATTTACAGGAGCAGTTCGGTGATCTGATATAGTAGGTGGGGTGAGAAATCGCGAAAGTTCAAGTCGGCTGTGGCCATCTGGGGTAACCATCATAGCAATCTCTACACACTGTGAACCCAGCCCGGTTACGCGACCAGCCCATTCACCTTCGACAGTAGCTCTTTCTTCGAGCTTCAAGCCAATCTCCTCGAAGAAAGAGATTGCGTCATCAAGGGATTCTACAACGATGCCAACATTGTCCATTCTTAGTAATTTGTTTTTTGCCATAGTTTTATCTCCTTATGTGTACAAATTTATTACCTGATCATCTTCATATTTATTCTATTCAAGAATTACTAATTCCTTCCAAACGATTAACATCTTGTCACAGTTCATGATAACAAAGATAAGTCACAGTATAGTAAAATGTGAAATTTGGTTTTCGGATATGTCATATTAACTTTTATTCTACGAAATTCAATTCGTAATTACCGTAATAAGATCGTTTTACGTAATAAAATTACGTAGATACCCCTTTTCTAAACTCCTAATATTTTTATACTTTAACAATTCGGAGTTACGATATTATCTCCTGCTTATTATTTTTGATCATTAAACTAAACTGCCTGCTAGTTTAACAAGTATAAGCAGAAAGCCGAAGTTTGTCATTCGTGTCGGTTACAGAAAACAGGCATGATTTCACCAACATATTTTTCTTATTCGATGCTGTATTCTCATATTCCTTGCTGTCTAAGTAACGAAACCAAGCCAAATAATGTTGCAAATATTTAGTTGCAACGCCGTTAAAGCGATCCATCCACTTTTTTAAGCGGCTGTGGTAGCTGTTTACGTTTTGGATATGGTACACGCCCTTTACACGTTGCTTTCCGTCGGACTTAAATCGGTAATGAGCCAAGCCCTTTGAATTCGCATAGGAACTGAATGCTCTCCACGAATCAGTGCAAAGCACGTTTGAGTCAGATATATGACCACCAATCGCTTCATCCAATTTTGTAGTCCGAATACGTCCACGCCCAAGTACGCCAGAGTAAGTCATTTTCTGACGGTCACGGGCAACGAGTACACATACTTGGTCATTACTAATACCACGATATTTGGCTTTTCCGCCGCGTTTACGTGGCTTACGATCGGCAATATTCCGTTTGCCCTTTTCGGAGAATAAGAAATACGTTTCGTCCATTTCAACGATTCCTTGGAACGCTTCAGTTGGAATCTGCTTTAGAGCGGCAAGAATCTTATGTCGCCAGTAAAACAAGGTGACGTGTGTGACTTCACCATTTAACTGCCCTGCGCATTTTCTCAGTGAATAACCCTCAATCATACATTCAATAAAGCGAATCCAAATATGAGGTCTCCTCGTTCGTTGCAGAGGGGTATTTGTAAGGTCATTGAACGTTTGGCGACAGGACTTACAACGGTAACGTTGACGTTTAACCTCTCCAGTACGGGATTTTACAGCGTGCTTCCCAAATCGCACAACAGAATGGTTTTTGCAATGCGGGCAAACGAGTCCCTCTTTATGCTTCTGCTCTTGAATTTCATCAATCGCTCGAACTGGAACCGCCACACCCTTGGTTCGGGACTGCAAAAAGTAGATAAGCTCTCGCTTACCATTATCGTCCAATGTATCAGCAAGTCTCTTCAGTTCCTTTAAATCCATGGGTAAATCATCTCCGAACAGTGATATTACCCTAATTATAGAACAATAGTTCGTATATATCAAATATCAACAACAAAGTTTAACATAGCCAAAAACAAAAAAGAAAACCTTGCTTCACAGCAAGGCCTTTGTGTTAGGAAAGTATATCACTCATAGATATTTCAAATTCTGGGAAGATATGCGAACGGAATATATCTTCTTCATTGTAAATATAAGGTGTTCTATACATACCGTTTTCTTCAAGAATATATTGCTCCACAATTTTCTCGTTAGGATAAATAAGTAAATACTCTCTTACTTATTCGGCATATGTTACCTTTTTAGGAGGAGGTTGATTCATACTCATAAGAGACACTTCCTTAATTATCTTTAGCCTAACACCACTCATGAAAAAATACAGCTGAATTATGCTATATGTCATTATAATTTAGTCTTATTGAAAGAAATATGAATGGACTAACTACATCTTAAGTCTTAGATGTAATTAATTCTAAAGTTCATTGTGCAAGGAAATAAATTTATCTATGATAACCTTATAACAGTAAATGTAAAAACTCTACAGTATGTATAAATGAGAGGTGTTTCCGCATTAACAAATTAGTTGTGAGAAGAGGCTTACATTTTATTTAGAAAAGGGGAAAATATTTGATGAATAATAAATGGCTAAAAATATTTATTCACGCAAGTACTTGGTTTGCGCCCATTTTAGTTCCCATTATCACATATTTTATCATCTCAGATCGAGAAATTAAAAGTTTGTCCTTACAAGCATTGATATTTCATTTCGTTATCGGGCTTTTGATTGCTGTGTCTGCTTTTTTCTCTTGGATATTAATTGGTATTCCATTCCTAATTGTTTTTGGAGCAATTGCCTTACTAGCTCCTATAGTTGGCATTATTAAAGCACTCAATGAACGTCCTTTTCGATATCCTATCATTGGATCTTGGGTTGCTTAAGACTTTAGAAAATATGTACTGTAAATCCTATTCGCTCCTTCATTAGGTCAATATAAGTGTAGACAAGAGGTATAGTTTAACTGTACCTCTTGTTTATTGAAATGTGAAAACTTACCGTATGTGTACAACAGAATAGAAAAATCCAGTTGAGAACACAGCCGGTTTCAAAAGTGATACATGTTTGAGATCGCTTATTCTTCATCTAGACGTTCTAACGATTCCTCCAGTGTCTCATTTCCAAGCTGCGTATATAATACAGTCGTATCAGTAGAGGAATGCCCCAATTGCATCATAACCTGCAGCGCGTCTTTTTCTTTGTTATAGAAGTTTGTAGCAAATGTATGGCGAAGTTTATGAGGTGTTAGGCGCACGTTAAATGCTTTCGTATACTTATCTACCATATTCTGAATAGCACGAACAGACATGGGCTTATACGAACCATTTTGAAGTGTCAAAAATACAGATTGTTCATCATCTGTTGCTTTATAACGCTCTTTACGGATTTTTAAGTATTCCTGTAAATCAGAAAGGGCAGAGGGGGAAGCTGAATCTTCCTTAGCATTAATGTACTCTTGAATGTACCAGGGCAACTCTTACATATTTGTATGCAGTCGCTCTAAATGGACAGTTTGCTCTCTGCGCAAAGTATCACGCCTTGTCAAATCTTGTTGAATTTCGCATTAAATACAACTTTAACGCATAATAGTTTACATAATAATTTTATGGTTATCCGTTATAAGATAAGACTTGGTTAATAAATTCTGCATAGTCATCTAAATGATTTTCAATAATCTTTTGTACAATTTCTAAATTAACCGCTTGATAGTCATGAACTACAATATTGCGAAAGTCTACCATGCGTTAAACAAGGATTTAATGCGAAGATTAAATGTTGATGAAAAAAGAGCTAGTTCCCCTCTTTTCACTATCTATGACACATCCAAAAATTAAAAGACTTTATTTTATCCTTCAAAAACCTTAAAATATTATATATAAATATTATCAAAGTAGGTGGGTTGTTTGAGTCTAACATCATTACGTTCCAAAGCTCGCAGTACGTTAAAAGGAAGGTGGCTGTCGTTTGTTGGTTATACATTTCTAATCCTTCTTCTTAATACTACCGTACCGAAGCTATTAGAAATGCTGGATCCTTCCAAGGATAGCTTTGGAATTGGTACTGTACTTTCAATTGTTTATGGATTATTGGTTATAAGTGCATTAACACTAGGAGAAAACGCTTTGTATTTAAAAGTCACTAAGGATGAGAAAGTTTCAGTAGGTATGATTTTCTCATTTTTTTCAAACTCCAGTAGTTACGGGAAAGCAATTATATATTACATCTTATCGGGTCTGTACCTCATCCTATGGACACTTTTGTTGATTGTTCCGGGCATTATTAAAAGTTTTTCTTATGCTATGGCACCTTATATCCTTATAGAAGAGTCTGATTTAACAGCGAACCAAGCCATTACAAAAAGCCGTCAAATGATGGACGGTTATAAGTGGAAGCTATTCTGTTTATATCTCTCCTTCGCGGGATGGTTTATCCTATCCATTATAACAATTGGAATTGGATTTCTATGGCTCATTCCATATTGTCAGGCAAGTGTTGCTCATTTTTATCATGAAGTTAAAGGTGAATCCGAAGCAAAAGAGGCTACAATAATAGAAAAAGAATAAAACAAAAAGAGGGTGGAATGGGGTCTGATTTGTGTTGCCCACAATTTGAAAAAGTGGGCAACGCAAGCAGGTGGTCACCAGAAAATAGCAAAGAGAACATGATAAAAAGCCTTTTTCTTAGTATAAATACCCAAATATAACCAAATTAGATACGGAAAAGAAAAGCTGCCTCAAAAGAGTCGTTATTCAACTACCTTTTTATAACGGTTTTACCGGTACACATATTTCGCAATAAGGGTTATTAATCATATCACCAGTGTATCTTTCCAAAATGGGTTTGCTATCAATTTGATATCCATTGCTTTGTAGAGCTGGAAAAATATCAGCATATGCTTTTTGAATATCTTCTGCTGTATGTTTGACTTCGTAAATAAGGTATTTTCCACCAGAAAGTTCACTTTCGCAAATTGAATCATCCATTTGATAATCCTTTGAAATCACAATACAAGCATCAAATCTACAGTTTTCAGGAAGTGTTGTCTCTGGGTTATCTTGTGGAATTGCAAGTAGGATTGCCGATTTAAGAAGATTTTTCTCCTTAGCCCATTTTTTTAACTTCTCCATTACTTCAATATTTGCAGGGCCATATGGACCAACTCGTCGCACATAAGCGATGCGATAGTTTGGAAGTGTTTCGACTTTAAATTTCATAGATTCTTTCTTCCTTATGTCCATTTTAATATCCACATGGAATCTACCAAAAACGGACCAATATTAAAAGGAAATTCCCCAAATTCCCCGGCCTTAATTTGGTACTAATAGAACAGTTCTAATCATACTCTTATCAAAGAAAACAATAAGAAGGAGTGTAAAGTTAGGTGATAAAAGTTAAGGTTAGTTTACGGCCCATTGTTAGTAAGATAAATTTACCCACTGTTTTGAAAACAACTATACTTCCGGGTGACTCAATTGAAAGATTATTTATTGCAACCCAGGTAGGAGAGATCTTTTACATAGAAAACGGATTTATAAGGACTTTTTTAGATATTCGCCCGCGAATCATAAAACTAGGTGGTTCTAATGGTGGTTATGATGAACGGGGATTGCTAGGGCTAGCGTTTCATCCCGAATTTTATTATAACGGTCTGTTTTATCTTCATTACTCAGTAGCTGGAACACAAGGTCCCGGTGCTCTTTCTGAATCTTTTCAGCCTAACCCGTGTGATCCCAGAACCTTAAACCAAAGGTGGATAAATAGAGAAACTCAATATGATCATATTGATACAGTTGAAGAATGGATTTTACAAACGAATGGTCAACCTCAAAAACGACGGACATTACTTAACTTAAGAAGACCATTTTTAAATCATAATGGTGTCAATAGCTTAAACTTTTCACCTGAAACAGGAAAACTTGTTTTAACAACCGGAGATGGTGGATCAGGCTATGATCCATTTAATTTAAGCCAGGATAATATGGAAATAGCCGGTAAAATAATTGAAATCGACGTAGTTAAGAATACATTTATCAATAATCCACCCGTAGTCACACGTTTTAATGAACTTCCCGTACCTATTCAGGAAACGCTTACGGTAATGGCCAAAGGGGTTCGCAATATACCAGGCATTTCATTTCAAAGGTTTTATAATCAGTACATCAAATATGTGGGAAATGTCGGACAGGATCTAGTAGAGTCGATTTTTTCATTCGTTCACTATAAACCCATACCGGTTACTCAGCTTATTCAAGCTTCTTTAATGAACTCTGAACCTGACCAAGAAGGAGTTATTAACTTTGGCTGGCGAGGGTGGGAAGGTGCTTTTCCTGCTTCGATTATAAGCGGCTGCTCTGAAAAGACTTTGGATGAGAAAACAATTGTTTATTACAATGAAGCAGTAAAAACTTCAGTGAGGCGTCTTCAGCCTCTAACTAGTTATTTTCATAAAGATCCCCGACCCGATAAGTTTGGAGGAACTGCACTTACAGGAGTCCAGCCATATATGGGGAATGGAAACCCCGATTTAACGGGAAGCGTTGTGTTTACCGATCTCGCCCGAAATGAAGAATCTCAACCTCCTATTAGAGGGGTTTTAGCTTATACCAGGGTAAGAACAGATTGTAAACTAAATGATTTTAGTGTTATTGAAACCGATTATAATTTTGGGTCTCAATCAGCTTATTATGTTAATTTGGGAACGAATTTGGATCAAACCAGACTATATTTAGGGGTTTATGGCTCTATGAAAGTGACTGATTTTAACCAAGGTACTGTTTTTGAAATTGTTCCATGATTCATAACAATAAAATTCGACTTCATACCAGATAAATCTCTTTCATGGATTTAATTAAATCGAAATATAAAACAAATATGAAAAAAATGTTTTTCTCAATTCCATAACTCCTATACTTACATTAAATAAGTTTCTATTAGATATGTTATTGAACAAACCTACGTCTTTTCTTTAACAAAAAGTGAGCATTTTACTTCCTAAAGGAACATCCTTTTGTGGAGGAATGTTAGCTAGTTTTAATAATAAGCAAGTTACCGTGCCTATTAAAAAAGCAAGGCCCTATTGGCCCTGCTTGTTATTTGACTATTACTTTTCCAACCATTCCTTCCTGGAAATGGTACCGACATATCAGTTCATATGTACCGGGCTTTTTCGGTTTCACGGTAATGGTTTTTTCTTTTCCTGGCTGGACTTCGGCGTTAATTCCAAGCTTTTCCACTGTGAAGGTGTGTTTTTTCTTACCTTCGTTTTTCAATATCAACGGTGTCGTTTTTCCATTGAGAATAGTGATGACTTTCGGATTAAAGTAATCGTCGTTTAACTTGACCTCAATCGCTTTCACGGTCTCCATAGGCTGAGTTACGACACCGGATTCGGCAAATACGCCCAGTGAGCCTAGAGTTGTCACAACCACAATCATTGCAAGCAAAACGACCAATCCTGTTAACCACTTTTTCACAGACATTCGCAATCCCTCCTTATCCTTAACACTATTTTTTTCTAATTCATAAAATATTATCACTATAAAATGGGTTCCAACGTGCTTTCAAATAGTAACTCTTTGATCTGAAACAGTGAAAAGAAAAAGATCGACTCTAATGACGATCTTCTGGAATCCATTCTTATTCAACTAACCTGCCCCTTCGTTTAATAAGCCAGTTGTATCATTTCTTTTAAATACGATACCGATATATGATTCCATTGAAAATAGAAGATGGATTACTTTTGTGTTCCATCACTAGTAGTCAGCTTATATGTGAACAATTGAAGCGTAGTTTATGTATCTTATGTAGTGGGAAAGCAGGATTCCTATTTTCTTTTCACATGCCTATCTTTGCCGTCTTTTCCATATTCTCCTATAGGGCTGAATATGGCATTGGCTAAATTTATGTGAAAAGTAAAAATCCAGAATCTGTTCATGCAAGCTCTCCTAACATAAGGAGGGCTTTTTTATGCTGTTTCTCGAAAGGGGGAAGTTACTATGAAAATAAATTTATTCTCTTCACTTGAAGAAAATAAAAAGTTTGGTTGGGCGGATTTATTTGTCACTATTGTTATTTTTTCCGTTCTGTTTTCCATTTTAAAATTGGGGGCAGGGATGCGCGTTCCCTTCTCACCCATACAGCATCCTACAATTAGTTTGGATCCGAGCTATCTTCCTTATTATGCAGGCAGATCGTTGCTTCGAATGCTTATCGCCTTTGCGGCATCCTTGTTGTTCACTTTCATCTATGGACGAATTGCAGCATTCAACCGAACGGCTGAAAAAATTATGATTCCTGCCATTGATATTTTACAGTCCGTACCGGTACTTGGATTCTTATCCGTTACGGTTATTGGGTTCATGTCACTCTTTCCAGGCAGTTTATTAGGTGTAGAGTGTGCTTCTATCTTTGCAATATTTACTGGACAAGTTTGGAATATGACGTTTAGCTTTTATCATTCGTTAGCTACTATCCCTCGTGATCTTCAAGAAGCAGCAAAAATAAATAAATTGGGTAGTTGGGCACGCTTCGCCAAACTGGAAGTACCTTATTCGATGATTGGACTTGTTTGGAACAGCATGATGTCATTTGGAGGAGGATGGTTTTTCTTAGCTGCCAGCGAATCGATAACTGTTTTGAATCAAGATATTCATCTCCCTGGAATAGGGTCCTATATGGCTACTGCGGTCGATCAGGGAAATATTATGGCAATTGTGTATGCCATCATCACCATGGTAATTATGATTCTCGTAGTAGATCAACTATTCTGGCGCCCAATCGTAGCTTGGTCTCAAAAATTCAAAAATGAACAAACAGAGGCGAATGAAATTACGACTTCCTGGGTCTATAATATCATCCGCCGTGCGAGATTTTTACAATACATTATTCGTACATGTAAATCGTATATCTATAACTGGAGTGTCATGATTGCAATAAAAACGAACAAAGCAAGGGAGCAACAAAAACAATTTTCAAAACTTACGCCGATACTCAAATGGCTAATTGGGATAGTAGTAGTCATCTTTATTGCAAAGTACGTGTACGAAGGCTTCTTGGAAATCAGTAAGCTATCTGTATTGGATATTCTAAAAGTCATATGGTTTGGTATATTAACAGCATGCCGTGTGTTAGTTGCAACGCTGTTGGGAATCCTATGGACTTTGCCTATAGGTGTCATGATTGGTTTTCATCCGAAGCTTGCGCGGATAGCGCAGCCCATTGTGCAGATTTTCGCTTCCTTCCCGGCCAATATGACATTTCCATTTTTGACGATTCTCTATATTAAATATGGAGTCAATATGGAAATAGGCGCGATTCCACTGATGATGTTGGGAACCCAATGGTATATTCTATTTAATGTGATTGCAGGAGCCATGGCAATTCCATCCGATTTACGAGAAGCTGTTAAGATATTACGATTAACTCGTCTACAAACATGGAAAAAACTCATTCTTCCAGGTGTTTTCCCTTATTTAATTACAGGAGGCATTACAGCAAGTGGCGGAGCATGGAATGCAAGTATTGTTTCAGAAATCGTTTCTTGGAAAGATCATACCTTACAAGCAACAGGCTTAGGTTCCTTTATTGCTCAGGCTACAACGAAAGGGAATTGGCCACAAATTATATGGGGAATTATGGTGATGGCGATTGTTGTTGTGATGGTAAACCGTCTCTTCTGGAGAAAACTTTATACGCTAGCTGAAAAGAAATATGACATTGGATAGGGTGAGGCACATGAAAAATATATTGGTCGATGTAAATCAAGTGACAAAAAAATATGATATATCTAACACCGCAGATGTAACAATCTTAGAAAATATCAACCTTAAAATTGCTGAAGGTGAATTTGTATCGATCCTTGGACCATCCGGCTCAGGGAAGTCAACATTACTTCGTATCATTGCAGGATTGGTTGCTCCTACACAAGGTTCTGTTTCTTATAACGGTGTGCCAATCCAAGGAACAAACCCTGGAGTCAGCATGGTATTTCAGTCGTTTGCTCTTTTTCCCTGGTTGACTGTATTAGAGAATGTAAAGTTAGGACTCGAAAATAAATCCCTACTTAACGAAGAAAAAGAACGAAAGGCCCTGGAAATCATTGATATGGTGGGACTGGATGGCTTTAAGGGCGCTTATCCGAAGGAACTGTCCGGCGGAATGAGACAGAGGGTAGGGATAGGGCGTGCTTTGGCGATGGAACCAGATATTTTACTCATGGATGAACCTTTCTCAGCTTTGGATGTATTGACTGCAGAAAATTTGAAACGGGATTTGTTAGAACTTTGGACAGAGAAAAAAATCCCAACCAAATCCATTATGATGGTGACTCACAGCATTGAGGAAGCTGTATATATGTCTGACCGAGCTATCGTATTATCTCGTGATCCTGCACGAATCATTGCAGATATCCCAATCACTTTAAGTCATTGGAGAGAAAAACAGGATACTCACTTTACCGAATTAGTTGATAAAATTTATTCGATTCTAACACATCGAGAGACCAAGTCCGTTGTTGTTTCTGACACGCAGAGAAAGAAACTACAATCGATCCCTGAAGCTCCCTCTGGCGCTCTTACTGGTTTTATCGAGCTATTGGATGATTTGGGAAGCAAAGCTGACTTGTATAAATTAGCGGATCAATTCAGTTTAAACCTAGAAGATTTTTTACCTATTGTTGAAGCTACAAGCTTACTGGGGTTCGCAAATGTACAACAGGGGGATATTGATCTGACCCCTACTGGTCATCAATTTGCAGAGGCAAACGTATTAGAACGTAAAGATATTTTTAAACGACAGGTACTTAAACATGTGCCTATGATGGAAAAGATTTTATGGACCCTCCAATCAAAGTCTAACAATAAAATGCCGAGAGAATTTTTTGATGAGATTTATAAGCAGCACTTTGGTTCAGAAGAAGCAGCACATCAATTGGATATTACTATTGACTGGGGGCGTTATGCAGAGCTATTCGCTTATGAAGAAGCGACAAAGCAATTGTTTCTCGAACCAGAAGAATCACAAGAAAAATATACTTTTTAATGGGGACAGGACTCCATAGAATACATGTAACAAAGATTCACATGAGGTATAAAAAGAGGATTTCCTTCTGTAATCCTCTTTTTATGTAGATAGCTGTATGGAGGTGGAACATATGGTGTGGCAAGACATGGTAATCCGTTTATTCGTAGCTGTATTCGCAGGAGCATTCATTGGAACCGAACGTCAATGACGTCATCGTATGGCTGGTTTACGAACTAACGCTCTTGTTTCGTTAGGAGCTTGTTTATTTGTTTTATTGTCAGTCATGGTAGCAAAAGAATCCAGTCCTACACGTATTGCTGCTCAAGTTGTAAAATGGCCTTGATGTAAAAGTTCCCATGATATCTCATACATGTCCTTCTGGATATTATGGGGTCTGTGTAGCAACGGAGAAATATCACGTAACGAGTATTAGTGGACATAAAAATCCAATAAAGAAGTGCTTTTTGACTTTAAAAACCTAACTTTTATAGAGAGGGCAGGATTACAGATTAAATCGTAAGACTTTTTAATGCTTCATTTCCTATAAGGGTTCTGGTGCAAAAAGAATCAGATAGACAAATCATTATGAATATTACCTATTCTATGGGTAGTTTTTATTCGGAATAAAAAATTAACACCGAATTTTTATAGTGTAAAAAACAGAAATGTTCGCTATTAACCATATATTTTTATTTTGACAAAATTAGAGGTTTGCACCAGAACATTCCAAATCATATCATTGCAGTTTAATTCGACTTCTTTCAATATTCCGCTCATTTATTTGTTGGGAGACCCCCTACAACAAGATATGGTTTTTGCGGAGCAGACACCTGTTTCTTTTCCTGTTCTTTTACACGTGCAGAAATATTAAGAAGCAAACCTACAGATGCCAAATTAACAACGAGGGAGCTGCCACCAAAACTAATGAACGGGAATGGTACCCCTGTAAGCGGGAGCATGCCTGTAATGCCTCCAATGTTTACGATAGATTGAATGGCTAGCATGCTGCCAATTCCAAGAGTCAGCATGCTAGCAAATGGATCCTGACTCTTCTTGGCCAGTTGAAATGCTCGAAGCACAATGGTAAGAATTGCAGCTAAAATCACCGCAATCCCCAGAAAACCTAGTTCTTCAGAAACAATCGCCATAATAAAATCTGTATGTGGTTCTGGCAAATACCCCGTTTTTTGAATACTATTGCCAAGCCCTAGACCACGAATACCACCTGATGCAATTCCAATAAAAGAGTTTATAAGTTGAAAGCTATTTCCTGATGGGTCATGAAATGGATCGATAAATGTTTGAATACGGGCTTTCTGTACGGATGACAACTTGGCTTGTATAACAAAATATAATGCAGGTCCCAAAACCAATGCAGTTAACCCTACTCGTTTCGATAGTAAATTGATACGTGCACCAGAACAAAATGTCATCGTACCGGCTACACCAACAATTAATAAAGCAGTTCCAAGGGCGGGTTCCTTATAAATCAGAATGAATACGCTGAAAAGATACATTCCAATTCTTCCAACCCCCTGTATATAGGAATTACTTAGTTCATGCTTTTTAGCGTAAAAACGAGCTACAACAAGTATAACAGCTAATTTTGTAAATTCAGCTGGTTGCATCCCAAATATCCACGATTGTGCATGGTTAACTACAGTGCCTTTCCATAGTACCAGAACAAGAAGTGCAAGTGTGCTAATTTGAATACATAAAGCAACTCCTCTTCTTTTCCACACAGAATAACGCATTCGAAACATGATGAGTAGAGCGAATAATCCCCCTCCCATAGCTCGTAACTGTGAAACAAAAAAGTGATTGCTCGCATATCCATATCTTGTAATAGCAACAACGGAACTTGCACTGTATACCATAATAACACCAATAGTACATAATAAGATCGTTGGAAGCACTAAAGAGTAATCCAAGGACATCCATGCTTTTTTCATATTGAATCCTCTTTCTTCTATAAATATGAGTTGTTTTATTCTATACATGCATTCTTCTAGTTCTGGTGTAAAAACTTCGACATCTTGCAGTTAATCTCCAAAATTTGAACATTCTGATACTATTCATCTAAAATAGGAAATAACAGCATGAAAGCTAATGATTTAGTCCCTCTTTTTGCTCATTATAACTTAACTACTGAACGTAGTGTTAAAGAAGTTTATGGGTTACATTTGCAAAATAAAAAGGAATTCTAACGTAAAAAGTCAGATAGCGCTTTTGAATCTCTGAAGTTTATCTAGATTAAAGTCAAATCCTGTGACTTCAATAAAATTATAAAAATATATAGACTATTGATAAAAAACAAAGTATCTAAAAGATGGATATAGCCAGTACTATGTAGCAAAGAAGTTAAAGTTAGAGCGAGTCCTGGTTTGTTACTGATATGAAGCCCTTATATAGTAGGTCACAACAGATAAATTTTAATCGAAATGTAAAAAGCCATGTTCTAGGGGGTGAGGAACATGGCTTTTTTAAAATACTAAAACAGATTAGGAAATAAATGGTATTATATGTATTGAGTAGACACACCGAAGAAAGCAATGTACTGTTAACTCTGAAGGGCTACTTTTATGTTTTTGACTAGCACCACGGGTATACTTATTATGTATTACCCTTCTCATTTATTGTTTAACGCTTTAAAAGAAAGGTGAATAAACATGGCGGAATTCCGTACGGATCCATTTAATCATTCGCATAAAAGCAGAGAAAAAAGGGCGTTTAAACGTCTCCTTAAGCGATTCTTTTTATTATTTTTTGCAGCCGGAATTATCATTTCGATTCCTTGTTTCATATACTATTCTTTAAAAACTACCAAAGCTGGGTCCAACAAAATCGTACATCATGTTGTGAAAAAAAATCCGTCCCCTGAAAAGGCTACGGCTACCCAGGAGGTAGATATTAATAATGACCCTGCAATTGACGAGTACTTAAAAAGTTTAAATTTTAACGGATCTGCGTTAGTTGTGAAGGATGATAAGGTTGTTATGAATAAAGGGTATGGTTATGCCGACTTTGAAAAGAAACTCCCAAATAATTCGGAAACTGTATACTATATAGGATCGATTACAAAAGTGTTCATTTCTACTTCTATCATGCAGTTGCAAGAACAAGGGAAGTTGAATATAACAGATTCTTTATCTAAATATATCCCTGATTTTCCATATGGAAATCAAATTAAGCTGTATAATTTATTAACTCACACGTCAGGTATTCCGGAACATTCAGAACCAAACGAGAAAATTTCCCACGCTGATTTAATCAAGAAGATTGAACAAGGACATTTAATATCCCAACCAGGAACAAAATGGAATTACAGTGATTCTAACTATTCTATACTTGCATACATTGTAGAAAAAGTAACCGATGAACCGCTCGATATGTATGTTAAAGAACATATTTTTAATATAGCACGTATGAAACATACTGGGTTTGGAGAAGCATTTTACAAAGAACAGTTTGCCTCAAAAGGATATAAGCAGAAGGAAAATGAAATGATTTCACCGTCCCTTCCCGACATGTCCCAGCTATTTGGCTGCGGTGATATATACACAACTGCATATGACTTGTATTTATTTGATAAAGCTCTTTATACTGAAAAATTATTATCAAAAGACAGCTTAAAGCAGTTTTTCACTCCATTTAAACATAATTATGCCCTTGGGTTATATAGGGATCCTGGAAGCTACTCTGATCACGGTGTGCTCCCAGGATGGAACACTTTAAATAGCTTCAGCAAAAACGGAAATGAATTCATTGTGTTGCTTTCCAATGTACAAAACGGTGTAAAATCATTGGGAGCCGTGAATAATCAGATTTATGTCATGTTAAGAAATAACCATTGAACGCCTATATTTAAAGTTATAAAATTAGCCTTTTCCGTTAATAAGCAGAAGGAAATAGTGTTTATTGCACTAGCAATGCTATTTGCTTATATTGACGCGATTACAATATATTTGCGTGACTATCATAATTTTATTCCGGAATGTTTGCGTATTGATTTGCAGTTTCAAGGACAGACAGGTATAACGGCAGAGAGTATTGCCGATTAAAGAAAAAACCTCCTGTAGGGTGCATTTGGCATCTGTAGGAGGTTTTTTATTGAGGAAGTTTTAGAATTCGTAAAAAGATACAAATTATTGGATTGTGGGACACTACCTGTTAGAACAAACGGGTGGTGTTTTTTATGTCTCATTTTTTGGATTCAGTTCAACAAGAAGAATAGCGGTTTTGGAGATATTTGTTTCCGCCAGCTCGATAGCGATGGGGTACCGACCGTATTTCACGAATTTTGTATGCTAAGGATAGAAGCCTTGATACATAAAGCTTTTTAGTAGGGGGGTTAAAAACGGGTATTTAGGGTTCTTGGACTATTAAGTGTCCAGTCGTCCTAAGAATGTTTGTTTTTTGTTCCAAAACTCATTTTCGAAATCAAAGTACCATTCAATAAGATATATATCTAATCAAAGTGTTTAAAATATGGCTGTGGTTTTCCTTTTTACCAAAATTAGGTGTAAATATATCTTTACATTCAGGCTGGATTCATCTAATCCGTTGGTAAAGATATCTTTACATTGTAGGTGAGAAAATGGGAGTAAAAAACCGAATTAAGGAATTACGAACAGAACATAACATTACGCAAATTCAGATGGCTAAGGATTTACAGGTAACGAGACAAACCATTGTTGCGATTGAAAATAATCACTACAATCCTAGTTTGGAACTAGCATTAAAGTTATCGCGTTATTTTAGTACAACGGTTGAAGATATTTTTAAGTTAGACTAACATATGGATTTTAAAAATAAGGGGGCAGGGAACTTCATGAAATTGAAAAAACAAGATGAAATGGAACAATATCAAGTAGCTAAAGCTAGTAAGAATGCCTTCATTTTTTATACACTTTCTTTATTAATTTGGTCATTATATGACAATCTTACAAATCATCATTTAGGCAATGCATTCTTAATTATGTGTATAGGTAATGTTGTTTATTTCGCTAGTCTTATTATTCAAAAGAGAAAAATCGATAGGCTCGAAGAAGAAATCATTGAGGGAAATAAAATTGTAAAATTCATTAAAAGAAATAAGTATTTAATTTTAGGTGCATTATTCATTGCTGTTTTAGTCATTATTGGCTTAATTATAAAGTAGATTGAATAAATTTGTTAATATGAGTATAAAGAATTGCAATTGAAAATTGAAGATTTAATGTTTGTCTTGAATTAAAATGTATGCATTAAAATACCAAATCCTTTGGCTATTATATAAAAAAGCAGAAAGGACTCAAATATCCTCTTCTGCTTTTTCCTGCATTAATGAAATTCTACATCTATTCTTCTCTTGTTATCGTTTTTTAATTTTGGAATATGTACCTCTAGTACACCATTCTTATAAGATGCTTTTACACCTTCGTTTGACACTGTGCCTGGAAGTGACACAGACCGATTAAAATGCCCAACAAACCGCTCCTGTCTATGTATGCGTCCTTCCCTTATTTCATTTGTTCGATTGATTGTTCCACTAATAGTAAGCTTATTGTTTTCTATATCAATGTTTACATCTTCTTTCTTTTCCAGTCCGGGGATATCACAAATTGCGACAACCTCATTTTCTGTTTCATGAACATCTATTCGCAGTCCCAAAAAATGATCTTCAAGTCCCCGGTTAGTCGTTGGAAAATCCATAAAAAAGCGATCAAACTCTCGTCTTACATTGTCAAGATGACGAAATGGTTCATAAGGTATTAACGCCATTTTATTTCCCTCCACTTCATTTATTTAGCCAACATTATATTTTTCAGATTTAATCCATATTATTCAGAGTAACACCTCATGCTTATGAAGATATTGTTTAGAATTGGGAGCATTACAGCTGCTATGATGGGGCTATTTGTAATTTTGGGTATAGTCTCATATTTTAACGGAACTGCTCCATCATAAAATAACTGCCGATAATGTAACGTTATGTAAAGAAGCTAGCTAAGAGCTAGCTTCTTCATTCTTTAGGAATACCAATACTTCATGTTACGTAATGCTCACATGAATATGGGATATAAAAGGACAGAAGTAGTCGCTGGCATAATGTTTATTACTATATACAAGTGAATAAAAAAACCGTCTTTTGATAGTGGGGGGAGATCATCCGGCGACGTGCAGAAGCGCTCAAACCTTCATAATGGTTCATGCAAGGGTAAACCAGAGAGAAGAAGCATACCATACTCCCTTTTGGTTGCACATAGCACATGGACATGTCGAATTTATAATTCACTCATATATAGTTTTCTACGCCGGGAGCCAGATTTGGAATATAGAACCTTCGCCTTCCTTGCTCTTAACTTGTATAGTTCCTCCATGAATGTCTATGAGGGATTTTGTTATCGCTAACCCCAGTCCGGCTCCTCCATATTTTCGAGACCGTGATGACTCTATTCTATAGAACCTGTCAAACAAATGAGATACATGCTCTTTCGGAATTCCAGGGCCATTGTCTTGAACAGCCAGCAAAATTCCTTGGGAATCCCATTCCAGCGATACCCTTATGATACCGGTCTTCGAATCTGTGTGCTGCACTGCGTTATGATACAGGTTGAGAATAACTTGTTTTATTTTGTCCTGATCAAACGTCGCTTTTACATTCGGCATTATGGAAAAGATGACTTTTCTTTCTCCGGCAAGCAATCGAAGTTGTGACTCCATCTCGTAAATCACGACATCCAGGAAGCCTTCCTCCATTTGAACGGTTGGAATGCGATCAAGTTTCGCTAATAAAATAAGATCCTGTACGAGTTTATTGAGGCGTTCCGATTCTCCATACATACTCTTTAAGGCTTTATGCAACTGATCGGGATTGGTAGCTGCGCCGCGCAGTAAGACTTCCAAAAAACCGTGTATGGATGTCAAAGGAGTTCGGAGTTCATGTGAAGCATCAGCAATAAAACGCCGCATTTGTTCTTTTGCTTCTTTTTCTGCTTCAAAAGAGACTTCCAGCCTTTTCAACATCCCATTAAAGGCCACGGCCAGACGATCAATTTCCAGCTGACCTTGATGAGGCGGTAATCTGTCATCCAAATTGCCGGCATTGATTTGTTCCACCTTATTTACCATATTAGATAAAGGGATGAGGGTTCGCCGGAGAACAGGCAGAAAGGTTAACAAACCTACAACTAGCGCGGTGGTGGAAAGGGACAAAAATATAATCATTTGGCGAGTAAGAACGTCCTTTAATGGTTTTGTATCTGTACTCATCTGAACGACCCCTGACACACTCGGTTGTATTTCTATGGGCTGGAGAACAATCAATTGTTCCATGCCACGATTATCCTTGATAATCTTGTAGTTTAATCTGTGATCCGTTTGGAGAGCATCAAAATATTCCTGTTTTGTCAATTTTGGAACAGGTCCGGCATGAGGTTCTTTCGATAAAACTGAAAAACCGCCGTCCCCGCTCGTATTTATAAATGCAATTGTAACACCAGGAAAAAAAATCAAGGGTCTGGCCGAACTGTTTGTTTCTGGAGTTTTGATGCTGCGTTCCCAAACTTCATCAGGGATCGAGAACATTTGACTTTGGAGACTAACAGCTCTATTTTGATACATAAATTGTTTCATAAGTACATATTGAAATACTCCAATAAGGAGCAGTAAACCGGCTAGAATAAATAAAGAACGGGAGAGGAGCTGAAGGCGAAGCGATTGAAACATAAAGAAACGTCTTAACTTCCCTTTTTTTCGCTCTGTCATGAAATATCTACCCGATAACCAGCACCACGCAGGGTGCGAATCAAAAGACGCTCCCGGTCGTTCAACTTCTCTCTTAAAGATCGTATATACACTTCCACAATATTTTCTTCCCCACCGAAATCATATCCCCAAACCTTATCTAAAATCATCGATTTACTGAGGACAAGACCATGATTGATGACTAAAAATTTAAGGAGTTCATATTCGGTAGCAGAAAGTTCAAGAATTCGGTTATCGAAACTGATTTCTTTGCGCCGATCGTCGATACGAAATGGACCGATGACAACTTCTTCTAATAAATTAGGAAATTGGTTTCGGATCCTTGCATGGATGCGAGCCAACAATTCTTCAAAGCTGAAAGGTTTAACCATATAATCATCGGCTCCGAGGGTGAGCCCTTTCACTCGATCATCAACTTCTTCCTTGGCTGTTAGCATAATCACAGCGATGTTTCCTATCTTTTTAAGCATTTTGCATACTTCAAATCCATCCATGCCCGGCATCATGACATCAAGTATGGCAACATGCGGCTGGAATTGCTTAGCGAGATTGACGGCTGTCAAACCTTCTTGTGCAGTTTGTACATCAAACCCTTCATTTTGCATTCCAAGTTCTAAAAATTGTAAGATAGCTGGTTCATCATCCACGAGCAGAATCTTAACCCCTTTAATCTGGTGCATCAGATTGCCTCCTCTTATTTCATATTATTTATCTCTGTTATATTTCTAATTATTCGTTTTCAGCTGAAACTGGTCTGAGTGAGAACTGAAAATAAGCTGAAAATTTATGAATCTTTCCATAATTTGTTTCACATTCGTACTAAAATCTACACACTCAGCTTTCAGCTAATTTTCAGTTTATATTCAAGTTCATCTCAGTTTTAAATTACATAATAAGCTCATGGAAAGTCAAATAAACAGTGGAGGTCCTGAATAGGAGAAATATGGTCATCACTTCTATGATGACATGTATTATGTGAAGTTTCATTCTGTTTTCTTATGACCCTGTTTCTCATTATTAACTGGATACTGAAAAAAGTTAAGGAACTTTCAAGGTGCACTTTTTATACGCAACACTGTTCAAGTTAGGCGCGCGCGAAAAAATCATTCATATGGCTATACAACGAAAAAAAGAAGCAATACAAAATGTTTTATCGATGATTCTATTGTTCTTTCCATGTTCAAATTAAGATACCCATAAATCGAAAGGAAGGATTACTTTTCAAAGATTAAATCCTATTTAAAAAAAGGAGTAGAAACCAAATATGAAACTGAAGTTTAAAGGAAGTATTGACTTTCTCTTATTAGGAATTATCGTTCTATCTATTTTTCTAAATTTTTATCAGTTGCAGGATGCAGGAACAAACACATACTATACCGCTGCGGTTAAAAGTATGTTAAAGAACTTCCATGCCTTTTTCTATGCATCCTTTGATCCGGCTGGATTTATTACCGTGGATAAGCCGCCTGTCGCGTTATGGATTCAAACACTAAGTGCCTCTATATTTGGATTAAGCGACTTTAGTGTGCTTTTGCCGGAAGCGTTAGCAGGAGTCATCTCAGTTTGGCTTATGTATATCATTGTAAAACCTAAATTCGGCCGTGGAGCCGCTTTACTATCGAGTTTAATATTGTCCTGTACTCCTATCTTTGTTGCTGTAGTTCGTACAAATAACGTTGATAGCATTCTTATCGTAACATTATTAACCGCTACATGGGCATTGATGAAATCGGTGGAGAAGCAAAAAATCGGCTGGCTGATATTGAGCTTTGTTTTAGTAGGGGTAGGATTTAATATCAAGATGCTTCAAGCTTACATGGTATTGCCAGCTTTCTATCTGTTTTATTTTATCGCTGTGAAAACAAATTGGAAAAAACGAATCGCTCAGTTGGCTATAGCTACCGTCTTATTAGCAGCTGTTTCTTTTTCTTGGGCGACGATTGTAGACTCAATTTCTAAAGATAAACGGCCTTATATCGGAAGCAGCCAGACGAACTCTGTTCTAGAGCTGGCGCTTGGATACAATGGAATTTCCAGGCTGACAGGAAATCAAGGCGGTAACGGATCTGGAAAAGCTCCACAGGGCACTCCTCCTGCAAATAACCAAGGTACAAGCAATAAGGGACAGTCTGGAAGCGGCAATGATGGTACTCAGCAAGGGCCGCCTTCTATGAATGGCAGCAATATGCCGAACCAATCCGGAAATGGGGGGCCTCCATCCTTTGGAGGACAAGGTGACGGCAAACAAGGCGGTTCGAGCGGTATGTTCGGAACAGGAACTCCGGGTGTAGCACGATTATTCTCAAAAGAGCTGTCCGGTCAGACGAGCTGGCTGCTGCCATTTACTCTCTTTGCGGTTGTCGGTGTGTTTGCATCCTTCTGGAAAAAGCGAGAGTTCACGATGCAGCATAAGTTTACGGCATTTTGGTTGGCGTGGCTGCTTCCGATGA
Organism: Ectobacillus panaciterrae DSM 19096; assembly: GCF_000430785.1. Classification (GTDB taxonomy): domain Bacteria; phylum Bacillota; class Bacilli; order Bacillales; family Bacillaceae_G; genus Ectobacillus; species Ectobacillus panaciterrae. The sequence goes on along the minus strand of NZ_KE387252.1, from coordinate 30,170 downwards.
TGGTGTTCTTTAGTATCGCAAAATTCTTCCATCAGTATTACCTCAGCATGATGGGTCCGGCGATTGCGGCATTAACTGGAATCGGCTGGATGGCGTTATGGGGATTGTATAAAGAAAAACAAGGCTGGCAAAGCTGGCTGCTGCCTGCTTCCGTATTCGCTACTTCCTTATTCGAAGCGTTGGTTTTATATGAAAACAGCAGCGCGATCGCAGCAGGCTGGATCGCGGTACCGATTGTTTTAGGGCTTTCCCTGTCTGCTCTTCTCGTTATTATGCGTCAACGTGAAAAAGCAGCATATTACTTGTCTCTGGCCGGTGTACTGGCATTGCTTATCTTCCCGTTCTACTGGACGCTTTCGACTATCTTAGAGGGAGGCAATAGTGCTACTCCTATTGCGGGACCAAACGCACACGGTATGGGAGGCGGTCCTATGGGAGGCAACGGTCCTATGATGGGAGCGGGACCAAACCAAAGCCAACAAGGCGGTTCTGCAACGGGAGCCGGGGCCAATCAAAAAGACGGCCGAATGGGATCGCAAGTGAATCAGCAGTTGCTCACGTATTTAGAAAAGCACTATAATGGCGAAACATTCATCCTCGCTACAGAAAGTACGCAGGAAGCGACTTCTATTATGCTGAATACGAATTATACGGTAATGGCGATGGGTGGATTCTCAGGAAGCGACCCTGCCTTGACTCCTGCGAAGCTTGAGAAGATGGTGAAGGCAGGCAAAGTCAAGTATTTCTTGATTTCCGGTCAGGGTAGAGGCAACCAGGAGGTTAACGCATGGATTCAAAAGAATTGTAAAGAGGTTCCAAGCAGCGAATGGCAGTCTTCCCAGCAAACAGATAATCAACAGCCGTTCGGTATGAAACAATCACAGAAGCTGTATGTGTATCAAGGATAATAGGGACGGGAGAGTTTTCTCTCCCGTTGCCTTGAAAAATAACGAGAATGAGCAAAGAAGGAGGAGTTATTATGTCTGCACATGTGAAATATTCAATTGTTATCCCCGTATATAACGAGGAGGAAGTGATCTATGAAACCTATAAACGACTGAAGCGAGTCATGGATTCTACAGGAGAAGGATACGAGCTTCTCTTTGTGAATGACGGAAGCCGCGATGAAACGGTCTCCATTTTAAAAGAATGTAGCGGTATAGATCAATCGGTAAAGCTAATTGATTTTTCGCGAAACTTCGGCCATCAAATTGCCATTACCGCAGGAATGGACTATGCTGCCGGGGATGCGATTGTCATTATAGATGCTGATTTGCAAGATCCCCCGGAACTCATCTTAAAGATGATTGAGAAATGGAAAGAAGGATATGACGTAGTCTATGCGAAACGAACACAGCGGAAGGGGGAAACATTTTTTAAAAAGCAAACAGCAGCTCTTTTTTACCGCTTATTGCGCGCTTCTACGGACATTGATATTCCACTTGATACAGGAGATTTCCGCTTAATAGACCGCAAAGTATGCGAAGAAATGAAAAGGATTCCAGAAAAAAACCGCTTCGTTCGCGGGTTGGTAAGCTGGGTGGGCTTCCGTCAAACTGCCGTTGAGTATACACGCGATGAGCGGTTAGCGGGCGAAACTAAGTACCCCTTGAAGAAAATGTTGAAGCTATCCATGGACGGGATGACCTCGTTTTCCTATAAACCGTTGAAGCTTGCCACTTATACCGGGGGACTTCTTTCCCTCGCAGGCTTTATCTACATGCTCGTGGTGCTGTATTTAAAGCTATTTACCGATAGCACTGTAACGGGATGGGCCTCTATTATTATCATTCAGCTGCTCTTTAGCGGGATTGTGCTTCTCCTCCTCGGAGTCATAGGAGAGTATATTGGCCGAATTTATGATGAGACGAAAGATCGCCCGCTCTACATTGTACGAGAATGTTATGGGATGGAGCCGAAATCGAGAAAGGTACAGGGCAGCGTCAAACATGGCTAATAAGCTTCTTCCCTTTATAAAATTTGGGATCGTAGGGATTCTCAATACAGGAATTGATATCGCTATTTTTACACTTTTAACGTATGCGGGGATTCCTTACTTGCTTGCTCAATGTATCTCGTATGGAAGCGGCGTCCTCAACAGCTATATTCTCAACCGTTCCTGGACGTTTCAACGGAAAGAAAAGGTTAATCAACGTGAATTTTTAAAATTTACAGGAGTAAATCTTATCACCTTGGGCATCACATCAGGATTGCTGATTATTCTCTATCAGCATGCGGGATGGCCGATGCTGATCAGTAAATTGTGTACGACTGCGATCGGAGTGGTTGTGAATTTTATCGGAACCCGTCTCTGGGTTTTTACTGAACATCCAAAAGAAAGAAGGGACCACATATGAAAGTAAAAAAAGCCGTTATTCCAGTAGCCGGATTAGGAACTCGATTTTTACCGGCTACCAAAGCGCAACCGAAAGAAATGTTACTGATTGTGGACAAACCAGCCGTTCAATATATTGTCGAAGAAGCTGTTCAAGCTGGAATTGAAAATATTATTTTTGTGACAGGACGAAATAAAAAATCTATTGAAGATCATTTTGATAAATCTGTCGAATTAGAACAGACGCTTGAGGAAAAAGGAAAGATTGAGTTGTTAAAAGAGATTAAGGATATTTCGAATTTAGCGAATATTCATTATGTTCGTCAAAAAGAACCATTAGGGTTAGGTCATGCGGTGTTATGCGCACAACATTTTATAGGAAATGAACCATTTGCCGTTCTTTTAGGAGACGATATTATGGTGTCAGATCCGCCTGCCCTCCAACAGATGGTTCATGCCTTTGAAAAGTATGATAAACAAATAGTCGGAGTACAGCAGGTAGCAGTTTCAGACGTACACAAATATGGGATTATCGCATCGAGTGAACAATTTGGCCGGCTGCATAACGTGCAAGATTTGATTGAAAAACCTTCTCTAGAAGAAGCTCCCTCTAATGTTGCGGTTATGGGGAGATACATTTTAAAACCTTCTATCTTCTCCATTTTACAAAAAATCAATAGAGGAGCCGGCAATGAAATTCAGTTAACAGATGCATTACGAGAAATCTGTCAACAAGAAGGGCTTCTAGCATTAGAATTAGCGGGTAGTCGCTATGATATTGGAGATAAATTTGGTTATATAAAGGCAATAACAGAGATGGGATTGCAGCGAGAGGACCTGCGCCCCCAATTTCTCACTTATCTGGAGAATTTACTAAAACGCGAGATTGAAAAGGAGATGAGAGTATGAGCACAGTGCTGGTAACAGGAGGAGCCGGCTACATCGGGAGCCATACTGTACAAGAATTACTGAAGCAAGGTACAAAAGTTGTCGTACTCGATAATTTATCGACAGGGCATCGAGAAGCGATACAGACTCCCTATTTTTACGAAGGGGACATTGCAGACCATCAGCTTGTGCAGGAGATTATAGAGCGGCATCAGATTGAATCAGTGATTCATTTTGCAGCGAAAAGCTTAGTATCTGAATCTATATACCAACCCGAATTATACTTTCGGGAAAATACAATGAAATCTTGTGCTTTTTTTGAAAACTTGATCCAGAATGAGGTCAAGCGCATTGTATTTTCCTCTACCGCAGCCGTTTATGGCATAGCTGATAGCAACCCAATCTCAGAAACGGCTTCTGTATTGCCTGTCAATCCATACGGAGAATCCAAATTAATGATTGAGAAATACTTGCACTGGGTAGGAAAAGCTCATGATGTGAAATGGATCGCTCTTCGTTATTTTAATGCGTCGGGAGCATCTATTGATGGAGTATTAGGAGAAGACCATGAACCAGAAAGCCATTTGATCCCTCTCGTATTGCAAACAGCCTTAGGACAACGGGAGGGGATTTCAATTTATGGAAATGATTATCCCACAACAGATGGCACGTGTATTCGAGATTATATCCATGTTTTAGACTTGGCTCAAGCGCATATAGAGGCCTTGAAGGCTCTTCAAAAAGGTGAGATTCAACAAAACATATATAATGTCGGGACGGGCTCTGGATATTCCGTGTCTGATATTATTGACAAAGCTGAACAAGTGACGCAGAGGAAGATTGCCAAACGAATCGGCTCGAGAAGAGATGGGGATCCGCCTGTGTTAGTGGCCGACAGCACTAAACTGCAGGAACATCTAGGGTGGCAACCTCACTACAGTGATCTGGCTACCATTCTTCAAAGCGCTTGGAATTGGCATTCGACTCATCCTAATGGTTATAAAAGTAGAATCAGATTGTAGGGAAAAGAAAGAGAAATAAGACACCTAAAGTCAGTAGAGAATTTTTCTGGCGATTTTTTCAAGAAATGAAAGGAGCTTGAGATGGGAAGCGTCACGACGGATATTTTAATGTGGTTCACAAGCCTGGGTTATCTTGGAATTGGCTTAGGTTTAATGATTGAAATTATCCCCAGCGAAATCGTATTAGCGTACGGGGGATACATGGTATCGCAAGGAACAATTCATTTTAGCGGCGCTGTAATAGCAGGACTCATAGGAGGAACCGTGGCCCAATGGTTCTTATATTGGATCGGTTCTTATGGAGGAAGACCATTTCTTCAAAAGTACGGGAAATACTTATTGATTCAACCGCATCACTTGAATAGAGCAGAAAATTGGTTTCATAAGTATGGATCGGGCGTTGTTTTAACGGCGCGTTTTATTCCTGTAGTTCGACATGCTATCTCGGTTCCAGCCGGCATTGCGAAGATGTCCTTTTCACGATTTACCCTCTTGACCCTGATCGCTATGATTCCCTGGTCTATTTTATTCATTTATTTAGGAGAAACCTTAGGAAGTCACTGGGGAAATATTGAGGAAGTGGCAGGGGTCTATACAAAACCAGCTGCCATAATCGCGGTTACTCTTATTGTACTTTACATTGCTATTAAACGAATACGAAAAAATATAAGTACAATAGGACAGAAACGTAGAGATAAGGAGAGTTCATACTGATTAGAAAGAAGGTAATCAAAAGAAGAGGAGTACAATGCAAATGTCGATATTCAAAGATAATAAGCTTAAAATAGGTTTGTTCCTGATCCTTTTTACCACGATTTTATTGAGTTTTTATTCCATCTGGAATTATCATGGCAGTTCTGCATCTATGCCAAATAATATGCCGCAGCAAGGTTTCCAGGAAGGGAGAAACATTTTCTCCAATGACACAAATCAAGTTCCTCCAAATAGGGAGTTCCCGTCCAAAAATTCACCTGGAGAAAAGGCTCCTCCTAGAGAAAATATGCCTTCACCGAATGGGAATATGTTTAGACACACTGCAAATTCAGGCACAAAGTACGCAACATCCCTTGCCGTATACAGCGTGCTATTTTTTGGCTTATTTGCTGTCGCTTACTACCTGTTTGCTAACAAAAACATCAAAATCCGGCAGAGTAATAAAAAGGCGTTATTGTGGACCTTATTGGGAGTTGGGCTTTTCTTGAGAATCGCTGCCGCCCCATGGATAGGGGGGCATCCTGACATCAATCTTTTTAAAAACTGGGCAACTTCCGCGGCAAAAGGTCTTACTGGATTTTATATAAACGGTTCCAGCGATTATCCTCCTTTCTATATTTATATTTTATTTATAGTAGGTAAAATTGCGTCTGTTCCTGCCATGAACTCTTATTTTACTCTGCTTTTAAAATTGCCGTCCATATTGGCAGATATTGCAACTGCATACTTGGTCTACAGGTTGGCTGTCAAGTATCTCCCTTTGGAATTCAGCCTTTTGATATCGGCATTTTATGCCTTTAATCCGGCTATTTTTATTAATTCCACTTTTTGGGGACAGGTCGATTCATTTTTTACGTTAATTGTTGTTTTGGCAGTATTTATGCTATCTGAGAATAAGGTGTTTTTGTCCGGCGTGTTTTTTGCAGCAGCTGTGCTCATGAAGCCGCAAGGAATCATTTTTCTCCCCGTGCTTTTCTTTGAGCTGGTGAGATTGAAAAGTGTAAAATGCTTTTTGACAGCGGCTGCAGCCGGTTTGGGCACTGCGCTGGCCGTGATTCTTCCTTTTTCTTTTCATCAAGGACCGTTTTGGATTTTTAAACTCTTTTCCAGCACAATCGGGGAATATCCATATGCCTCTGTGAATGGATTCAACTTCTACAGTCTTCTCGGAGCAAATTATAAGCAGGATACGTCTACGCTGTTTGTATTCAGTTATCATACGTGGGGCATGATTTTTATTATCATAGTTACCGCTTTTTCGTGGTTCATCTATATAAAAGGACGTAGCGCAAAATTTGCTTCTATCGCGGCGCTTCTTCAAATTACTGGTGTATTTACGTTTTCAACCAGCATGCACGAAAGGTACTTGTTTCCGGCCGCTGCCCTGTCCCTATTCGCTTTTATCTATCTTAGGGACAAAAGATTGCTTTGGTTAGCCGCAGGATTCAGCGCTACTATTTTTATCAATATCTATGCGGTTTTCTATGGGATGTTCAATGGGCCGGCGGGCGTACCTTATAATTTTACGCTAATCATTACTTCACTTTTGAATGTTGTTTTCTCTATTTACCTTGTTAAAGTTGTATGGGACATCACTGTGAGAAGCAAAACGTCGACATTCACACAAAGCGGTTCCGGTGCGAAAAAGCCCCCACTAGAAATGTAGAGCGCTTAAGTTTTTCAGATTTGCTAATTAAGCAATTAATCTCAAGATAACGAAAATTATGTAACCTTCAATTCTACATTGAAGGTTTTTTTGTTCATGATAATGAATATATACAGAAACAAAAAAATTCACAAGATTATATAAAAGGGAGGAATAAGCGTGATAAGTCAAGGTTTTATGTCTCTGGTATTATTTTTGGGTATTTTTGCAGTTATGCACCTAATTCCAGAAATGGACCTTATAACGTCTATATCATGTGCTGCAATCTTTTTTATTATGAGCTTGGTAGTCTCTTACGCACTTGAGTCTGAATTATTTGATCACACTCAAGACGATCTTGTTGAATGATGTACCGACTGGTCTTTTTCTAAGGTATCAACTTTTCTGTGATTAATTGATTTCAGGTATCTCTTATGAAATAAATCAGGATGGCTTTTGGTACTTATCTCCGATAGCGCGACTTATGTCAACAAGGACAATATATAGGTAATGAAACTTGCCTATCTGGGCAAGTTTCATTTTTGATATAATAAAAAGCAGATAATTTTTTAGTATTATTCATACAAATTATTAAGAAAAAAATTCATTATTTAGCCACCAAGAGCGTCTAGAGCGTCCAGAGCGTCTAGAGCGTCCAGAACGCCTAGAGCGTCTAGAACGTCTAGAACGTCCAGAGCGTCTAGAACGTCCAGAGCGTCCAGAACGCCTAGAGCGTCTAGAACGTCCAGAGCGTCTAGAACGTCCAGAGCGTCCAGAACGTCTAGAACGTCCAGAGCGTCTAGAACGTCCAGAACGTCCAGAGCGTCTAGAACGTCCAGAGCGTCCAGAACGTCCAGAACGTCCAGAGCGTCTAGAACGTCTAGAAACTGGACCAGGGCTCATTGCTATTGGCTCTTGAGTTAAGAATTCGTCCAGTCCAGCTGCTTGTATTTCATCTACTGCTTTACGGATATCCTTATCAGTAATTATTTGCATATCACCCCTCCTTATCAATACAATGTTTTGAAAAGATAGTAAATAGACAGCAAAGAATTGTATTCTCTTATGTTTCTTTTTCCTTCAACACTATACGTTATGTTTTAGATGATGGGAAAGAGCTTATTTGTATTGAAATTGGGTATTTGTGCTGGTTCCCTAGAGAGGTATTTTCCGATAAGGGGTATGTAAAACGAAGAAGTATATAATGAAAAAATAAATGATTGTATGATGGGGCTCCATCTTGTAGAACAAACAAGATGGCGTTTTTTGGGTGTCTACTTTACTGGAGAATGAGTGAAATACAGAGCATATTGTTGATACAGAAATGTATGCAGGGAATACAGAAAATAAAGAGAGGGGCAACTCAGGTTTTACAAGAATGTATAAAACTGCGTATACTGAATGATACAAGGATTTATAGAAGTTATTGATATTACGGGAATTTAAGATAAAGTCAACTTCCTAAAATGTCACGTTATGTTAAACTGACATAAATATAATATTCATACTGTTTGATAAAATAAAATTAAAAAGAGAGGGGTAAGCGAATGATAATAGAATTTTTACCATTTAACGCCACTTATGTTAAGTAATATTCAGTATTAGGGGGATAACTAATACGGATACTTCGATTCTGCCTTTATTTAATCTAATTTACCTAACGGGCAGTTTGATTGAACAAGAAGAACTTGAATTTTATGTTAGAATCTTATTATTTATATTTTAATTATGAGGAGGGATAATATAATTCAAGGATAAAGAAAATGTAGCATGTTGACAACGAAAAAAAGGAGACAATACAAGATGAGTGAAACAATCAACTTACATAAGGATGCGATAGACATGTTAAGGGAGACAAGCCGGACCTTCTTTATTCCTATTAGTTATCTATCGCCAGGATTACAAGAAGCAGTTACATCTGCTTATTTATGCATGAGAGCTATCGACGAGATCGAAGATCATCCCCAGCTCCAGTTAGAAGACAAAAGTAATCTATTACGTTCGATCAGTCTGCTCTTGTCAAAACCCTTTCATAGCAACGAGTTAACGGCTATATTTCATCCATACAACTCCATTCTACCGGAGGTTACATTACGACTTGGTGATTGGATAAAACTTTGTCCACCAGCAATTGTAGAGAGCATCTTGAATGCGACATCTACTATGGCGAAAGGGATGGCGGACTGGGTTCTAAAGGAGTGGCGGATTAAGAATGAAGAAGATTTGAATCAATACACATTTTACGTTGCAGGTTTGGTAGGAGTAATGCTTTCAGATATTTGGAAGTGGTATGATGCTACCGAAACAGATGAGCTTCTAGCTATAGCCTTTGGTCGCGGCTTGCAGTCCGTCAATATTCTTCGCAATCGTGCTGAGGATCTAGAGCGAGGTGTAGATTTCTTTCCCGATGGATGGGAGTTAGAAGATATGTTTATGTACGCCCGACATAACCTAGCATTGGCTGACGTTTACTTGAAGGATATTAAGCCCGGTCCAATTTTTAACTTCTGCAAAATCCCGCTGGCTCTTGCTCATGGTACGCTTGATGCTTTAACAGAGGGGAAGGAAAAAATGAGTAGAGCTGCTGTAACTGAAATAGTTAGTCGAGTAGTAGGTAAATAATATTCCGCAATCTAGGGGCACAGTTTCATCTGTGTCCCTATTATACTGAACTCTTCTCCGATCATATTATATTTCCACTTCACTTCTTTATAAATTAAATACCTTATTTTCTATTAGAGAAATTGGTAATCTATATTAAGAAGCACATTAAAATTGTCTTATAGCGTTTAAAGATGTGTAGAAAAGCATGGCTATTAGCTATGCTTTTTTCATTCATATGATAAGAAAATATAAAATCGTAGGCCATGCCTAGCTCCACTTTCTCTGTGGATTTGCGGAATTACGCTTTCTCTCGACAAATTTTTTTCGAAAAATGTAAACGTATTCAAAAAAATATAAAGGAAGAATGCCGTTGAGACAGAATATTAAGAATATCCTCTACTAAAAACATATTTATGTTTTGTAGTATAGGATTTTTTCTTTGACGGCTTATATACAGAGGGAGGGGCATTATGGAGAGAGAGCATTTAATTAAACCATTGCTTGGCAATCATTACCCTATGGTTTCGCACGGGAAGGGGGTGTACTTGTTTGATACCGGGGGAAAACGGTATATCGACGGTTCTTCCGGCGCGATTACAGTAGGAATTGGTCACGGCGTACAAGAAATTATTGAAGCAATGAACAAACAGGCGCAGCAAGTGTCCTTTGTGTACCGTTCGCAGTTTACAAGCGAAGCGGCTGAAAAGCTTGCGAAGAAAATGAGTGATATTACACAAGGTGACTTAAATTGGACGTTTTTTGTCAACAGCGGAACAGAGGCGACAGAAACAGCTATGAAGCTTGCGATTCAGCACTATCAAGAAAAAGGGATAAAGGGAAAAAATAAAATTCTTTCCCGCTGGATGAGCTATCACGGCATTACAATCGGCGCGTTGTCCATGTCAGGGCATCCTTTGCGCCGTCAGCGGTTTGTTCCGATTTTGGAGGATTATCCTTCCGTTTCTCCGCCCTATTGCTATCGTTGTCCGTTTAACTTGGCGTATCCTTCTTGTGATATGGCGTGTGCGTCTGAATTAGAAGCAGCTATTGAGAAAATCGGCGCCGAGCATATCGCAGCATTTATCGCTGAGCCGATTATCGGTGCAGCCGGCGGTGCGATTGTGCCTCCAGGGGGGTATTACGAAAGAATTAAATCCATTTGTGAAAAGCATGATATTTTATTTATTGCCGATGAGGTCATGACAGGACTTGGCCGCACAGGAAAGATGTTCGCGATGGAGCATTGGGGCGTACAGCCTGATATCGTGACGCTTGGAAAAGGAATGACGTCCGGTTATACGCCGATGGCTGCAACCGTTGCGAGCGATCGGGTCATTGCACCGATTTTGCAGGGTTCGAAGCTTGTCATGAGCGGGCATACATTCAGTGCCAATCCGCTGTCTGCTGCTGTGTCACTCGCAGTCATTGAATATGTAGAGCAGCATAACCTGGTGCAGGCAGCAGAAGAGAAGGGCGATTATTTAATGAAAAAGCTTTATGAAATCAAGGAGAATTCTTCTATTATCGGCGATGTAAGAGGAAAAGGCTTGTTAATCGGTTTAGAGTTTGCAGACAGTGTAAAAGCAAGCGCATTGATTCAAAAAGCCATGAACAACGGCTTGCTTTTATATCCGGCCGTTGCAGGGAAAAACGGCAAGCAGGACAAAGCTTGCATCATTGCGCCGCCTTTAACCATTACATATGACGAAATGGATGAACTTCTGCACATTCTCAGAGCAAGTATAAAAGAAACGGAGACAGCACAAACTCTATCACTCTATGGGGCAAAGGAGGAATAATATGAATTTGGTCGAGAACACGTACAGAAAAATCACATCTGTCGAACAAATCCTTCCGCACTTTCGTGACGGAATGACTTTAATGGTAGGAGGCTTCGGCGGAGTTGGCTCACCGCCGTCCATTCTGCAAGCTTTATTAGAGTGCGGCATCAAAGACTTGCATGTAATCAGCAACGATACAGGGTTTCCTGATATCGGCATCGGCAGAATGGTACGAAACGCGAGAGTGAAGTCTATTGTCACCTCTCACATCGGTTCAAATCCATTTGCCGGCAAGCTCATGACAGAAGGCGAGCTGAAAGTGGAATTTTCTCCGCAAGGCACTTTGGCAGAGCGAATTCGAGCTGGAGGAGTCGGTCTTGGCGGTGTTTTGGTAGATGTGGGTTTGGACAGTATAGCGGAAAGCGGTAAAGAAAAAGTAACGGTAAAAGGAAAGCAATACTTAGTCGAAGAAGCTCTTACAGCAGAGGTCAGTATCATTTTTGCGAAAAAAGCCGACCCATTTGGAAATCTTGTGTTTGATAAAAGTGCGCGAAATATGAATCCACTTATGGCAATGGCCGGAGAAATTACGATTGTAGAGGCGGAAGAAATTGTGCCGCTCGGAGCATTGAGCCCGGAAGAAATCGTAACACCAGGCGTGTTTGTAAATTACATTGTTGCATCGGAAGGAGTGAACTGGAAATGGGCGTGGGAGTAGACTTTCGTCATAAAATTGCAAAGCGGGCTGCGCAAGAAATCAAAAACGGAATGCTTGTTAATTTAGGCATTGGTATTCCTTCTCTTGTTCCTGACCATTTGCCGCAGGATGTGCACGTCATGTTTCATGCGGAAAACGGCATTATCGGAATAGGACCGAGTCCGGCAAAGGGAGAAGAGGATGAGAACTTATGCAACGCAGGGGGATTTCCTGTTACCGTGTTAAACGGAGCGAGCTATTTTGACAGCGCGACTGCTTTTGGAATTATTCGCAGAGGGTTATTAGATGTGACGATTTTAGGAGCACTGCAGGTGAGCGAAAAGGGAGATTTGGCAAACTGGATCGTTCCCGGAAAACGCGTGCCGGGAATTGGCGGAGCGATGGATTTAGCGCAAAAAGCAAGGCGCGTAATCGTTGTGATGAATCATACGGATAAATCCGGCAGCCCAAAGATTGTAAAGGAATGCACACTGCCTTTAACATCTAAACGCTGTGTAGACGTGATCATTACGGAAATGGCTGTTATTGAGGTAGTAAATGATGCTTTAGTACTTAAAGAATTAATGCATCCTTACACGGCAGAAGATGTTATACAGCATACAGGTGCAGAGCTTGTGATCAGTAAAGAATTGAAAACGATTATGTAAAAAAGAGGTGAGGAGATTGAGAGAGTATAAGTCTAGAATTCAAGGTTATATAAATGAAAGTAAAAATCAATCCATAAAGTTATTGCAGCGATTGGTGCAAGAAGACAGCATTTCTGGGAATGAGAGCAGAGCGCAAGCAATTATTATGGAAAAGCTGAGAGAAATGGGATTAGAATTGGACGTTTGGGAGCCTTCCAAGGAAGAAATGCAGGAGCATCCGTACTTTATCTCTGCCCGCAGCAATTTTAACGGAAGCCCGAATGTGGTGGGAATTTTAAAGGGCACAAGCGGCGGGAAATCCATGATTTTAAACGGTCATATTGATGTTGTGCCCGAGGGGGACTTGAAGCAATGGACGCAGCAGCCGTACGGTGCAACGGTGAAGGATGGCAAGCTGTACGGACGCGGAGCAACCGATATGAAAGGCGGAAACGTCGCTCTCATTTTGGCTATAGAAGCTATTAAAAACAGCGGAATTGCTTTAAAAGGAGACGTGTATTTTCAAAGCGTGATTGAAGAAGAAAGCGGGGGCGCGGGTACGCTCGCAGCAATTTTACGCGGCTATCAAGCTGATGGTGTCATCATTCCTGAACCGACGAATATGAAGTTTTTCATTAAGCAGCAAGGCTCTATGTGGTTCCGTCTGAAAGTAAAAGGAAAAGTAGCGCACGGTGGAACGCGATACGAAGGAGTTAGCGCGATTGAAAAAAGTATGCTAGTGATTCAAGAAGTTGGCAAGCTAGAAAAGCTGCGAAATGATCGTGTGAATGACCCGTTGTATGATGGCGTGCCAATTCCTATTCCAATTAACATTGGTACAATACACGGCGGCACTTGGCCATCGTCTGTGTCCGATCTCGTAGTGCTAGAAGGAAGGTTTGGAGTGGCTCCAAGTGAAAAATTAGAAGCGGCCAAAGAAGAATTCGAGAAATGGCTGCGCGATTTAAAAATGAAGGACGAATGGTTTGCGGAGCATCCTGTTGAGGTAGAATGGTTCGGTGCAAGATGGGTTCCCGGTTCGATTGAAGCAGATCATGCTTTAGTGCAAACTCTAGAACAAAACTATTTAGAAATCACAAAACAAAAGCCTGTTATGGAAGCCGCGCCGTGGGGCACAGATGGGGGATTGTTTACGCAAGTTTCGCAAATTCCTATGATTGTATTCGGTCCCGGCGAAACGAAGGTGGCCCATTACCCGGATGAATACATCGATTTGGAGCAAATGTTTTTGGCTGCAGAAATCATTGCTTGTACATTGCTTGATTGGTGCGGTGTCCAGGAGCAACAGGAAAGCGAGGGTGCATATGAAGGCGAAGGAGTATTATGAAACTATAAAAGTGGTCGAGGAGACATTTTGTTTTGAAGCTGCGCTGGATCATTTTAACGAACGAATCCGCGTGGACTATTACTTAGGGAATGTACCGGACCTAGTCAAAAAAACAGAAATGCTCGCACAAGAATATCAGTATACGAAGCTCATTATAAAAGCAAGGCAAGAACATCTATATTCGTTTTTGCATGCCGGGTACACGATAGAAGCGGTCGTGAATGGATATTTTCAAGGAAGCGATGCTTTTTTTGTAACGAGATATAACAGCCAGGACCGAAGAAATAGTCTGTACTGGTCAAAGGGAGACGAAATCGTTGCGGCTGTTTTCAAAACGGATACGGTAAAAGAAAAGATGATTCCTGAAGGCTATATCATCCGTAAAGCTGCGAAAGCGGATGCCGGGAAGCTTGCGGGCTTGTATGGTCAGGTATTTCAAATCTATCCGACTCCTTTAAATGAAGCAGCTTACGTAGAAAAGACGATGGAAGAGGGAACTGTGTACTGGGTGTATGAAAAAGATGGCATCATCGTGAGCGCAGCATCGGCTGAAATTGATTTTTCCCAGCGGAATGCAGAGCTGACCAATTGCGCTACACTTGAAGATCACCGCAAGCACGGTTTGATGAAAGAATTGCTGAAACAGCTGGAGAAAGATTTACGGAGTCAATCTGTATACTGTGCCTATACGATTGCACGATCCTTGTCGTATGGAATGAACGCAGCTTTTTGGCAGCTTGGCTATACGTATACAGGCCGATTAACAAACAACTGTTATATCTTTAACAAATTGGAAGATATGAACGTATGGGTCAAAGATCTTTCCAAAGGAGCATCTTAATGCCTGACCGCCGAAAATCCAGCGCTAAATCGCCGGATTTTCGGCAGTAAAAGGATGGTGAACACATTGATTGAAATTCCGACAAATGAAATGATTAGCGCCATTTTAAACAGCATCGATGAAGCCATCCATGCAGTCGATAAAAACGGAATGACCATTTTCTATAACCAAGTGGCGGCTGAGCATGACGGAGTCTCTGTCGAAGAAGTATTGGGCAAACATGTGCTGGAAGCCTTCCCTTCTCTGACGAAAGAAACAAGCACATTGCTGAAGGTGCTGAAAACAAAGCAGCCTATCATTCAGCAGCCGCAGCGCTATCAAAATATAAACGGTCATTTCATTGATACGATTAATACAACTATTCCGATTATACTGGAGGGCAATTTGATTGGTGCTGTTGAAATTGCAAAAGATTACTCCACGATCAAAAAGCTCGGAGAAAAGGTTTTGGATTTGCAGGCGCGGATGAATCCGCCTGCAAAACAAAACAACAGTAAGCAGACACACTACTATACCATTTCAGATATATTGACAAACGATCCCGTTTTGCTCGAAGTGAAGAAACAAATGGAAAAAGTGGCTCACGCCGATTCTGCCGTGTTGGTTGTAGGGGAGACTGGCACAGGAAAAGAGCTGTTCGTACAGTCTATTCACCACCTTTCTCACCGGCGAAGCAATCCTTTTATCGCGCAAAACTGTGCGGCTTTGCCTGAATCGCTGCTTGAGAGCTTGTTATTCGGAACGACAAAAGGAAGCTATACAGGAGCAGTGGACCGGGCTGGACTGTTTGAACTGGCGGATGGGGGCACCTTGTTTTTGGATGAGATTAATTCGATGCCGCTGGAGCTTCAGGCAAAGCTTTTGCGCGTATTGGAAGACGGAGTCGTTCGCCGTATCGGCGATCAAAAAACGCGCAAAGTAAATGTGAGAGTTGTTGCGGCTATCAACGAGTCCCCGTTGGATTGTGTCCAAAAAGGAATATTGCGCCCGGACTTATACTATCGCTTGAATGTGTTCTCTTTATTCATTCCTCCTTTGCGGGAAAGAAATTTTGATATTGAATTGCTTACGTCCCATTTTATTGAGAAATTTAATGAACGATTCTTAAAGCGTATACGAAATGTGGAGCACAGTGTATTTGAGCTATTTCATCAATATAACTGGCCTGGAAATGTTCGTGAGCTGAAGCATACGATTGAGCATGCGATGGTTATGGCGGAAGGTTCTACGCTTACGGTAAAGCATCTTCCCATGCAGCTCCAACAAATAAAAAAGAGTACGGAAACAAAGGAGATTCAGCCGTTGCGCGAGGCATTGCAGGAAACAGAGACTTCTCTCATCAAACGTGCTATGTTACAAACGAACGGCAATATCCAGCAAGCCGCCACGCTTCTTGATATTCCGAGACAAACGCTTCAATATAAGATACAAAAACAAAATATCTCGATATAA
Source organism: Ectobacillus panaciterrae DSM 19096 (assembly GCF_000430785.1). GTDB lineage: Bacteria > Bacillota > Bacilli > Bacillales > Bacillaceae_G > Ectobacillus > Ectobacillus panaciterrae. The sequence goes on along the minus strand of NZ_KE387252.1, from coordinate 14,196 downwards.
ACCGCCAAAATTTCGGCGGTTTTTCTTTTGTTAATGAGAAGTTCTGCAAAAATTTATATGAGCTGATACGAAAAAACCGAAGAAAACCGCATTAATAATTAGAAAATTAATAATATTTAGTTATTTTTAAAGGGGTTTTTATGTATTAGACATGATTTGGCACGGCACTTGCATTATAAAAAGCACAACCATTTGAAAGGGGATGTAAGTATGGTAAATGCTGTTTATGCACCAAATAGGCACTGGAAAGAAATAGAGTTGTGGAAGGACGTGACAGAGGAGCAATGGAACGATTGGATCTGGCAGCTCACAAACACGATTAAAACATTGGACGATTTGAAAAAAGTCATCAATCTAACTCCGGAAGAAGAGGAAGGAGTCAAAATTTCTACAAAAACCATTCCGCTCAACATCACGCCATACTATGCTTCTTTAATGAATCCGGATGATCCGCGCTGTCCGGTCCGTATGCAGTCTGTTCCGATTTCTGCGGAACTTTATAAAACACGATACGATTCAGAAGATCCGCTTCATGAGGATGAGGATTCTCCTGTTCCGGGGCTTACGCATCGCTATCCGGATCGGGTTCTGTTTTTGGTGACGAACCAATGCTCCATGTACTGCCGTTACTGCACAAGACGCCGCTTCTCAGGACAAATCGGCATGGGCGTGCCGAAGAAACAGCTCGATGGTGCTATCGATTACATACGCAACACGCCGCAAGTCCGCGATGTATTAATTTCCGGCGGAGACGGTCTGCTCATTAACGATAATATTTTGGAATATATCCTGAAAAACTTGCGCGCTATCCCGCATGTAGAAATTATTCGCATCGGCACAAGAGCACCTGTCGTGTTCCCGCAGCGCATTACGGAAAATCTTTGCAATATCCTGAAAAAATATCATCCGATTTGGCTCAATACACATTTCAATACATCCATTGAGATTACAGAAGAGTCTAAACTTGCATGCGAAATGCTTGCTAATGCCGGTGTTCCGCTCGGAAACCAAGCTGTTATTTTAGCAGGTATTAACGACAGCGTTCCAATCATGAAAAAGCTGATGCATGACTTGGTCAAAATCCGTGTGCGTCCATACTATATTTATCAGTGCGATTTATCGGAAGGAATTGGTCATTTCCGCGCTCCTGTTTCCAAAGGGTTAGAAATCATTGAGGGCTTACGCGGCCATACATCTGGATATGCTGTACCGACATTCGTAGTTGATGCGCCGGGCGGAGGCGGGAAAATCGCCTTGCAGCCGAATTATTTGATTTCGCAAAGTGCAGATAAGGTCGTTCTTCGCAACTTTGAAGGTGTTATTACCACTTATCCAGAGCCGCAAAACTATGTTCCGGGCCGAGCGGAAGATTACTTTAAAGAAATTTATCCGGACATGGAGCAAAAGAGCTCCAATGCCGGTATTGCAGGATTAATGAATGAAACGAAGTTCTCTCTCGTTCCGGAAGGATTGCAGCGCATGGATCTCCGCAAGACGTATGCGACGAACCCCGAGCATGCGTCATTGAAGGATAAACGTGATAAACGCGATGAGATGAAGGAAAAGAAATATCAAGCACAGCTGACAAAGGGCCAAAAAAGCGAAGAGCTTGTAGCTAGCGTGAAAACTGGGGGAGAAGCAGGATGAGATGTCAGTGGTGTGAATCTGTCAATGTGATAGAAACAACCAATACGGTATATTGGGAGCTTCCCGACGGAACAAAAGCCATCGAAATTATAGAAACGCCATGCGTCGAGTGTCAGGATTGCAGCATAGCTTATCAAACAGACGCGACTGTTACTGCGATCGAGGAGCAATTGTTTTTAATTGATACGAAGAGGCTTGAGAAAACGATTACGTATGGACAATTATTGCAGCAGCCGCGATTATTGAAGAGAAATTATTTTGATTTCTCTGTATAAAGATTGGAAGCGATTTTTCGCTTCCGATTTCTCTTGTCAGGCACGCAGCCTGCATGACCTTCAAAAGTTATGTTCTGAGAAAAGAAAAATGAAAGCGTTTTATAAATGTAGCGATCAGAAAAGAACAAATGGACAAGCACTGGGGAATACGAGAGTAAGCGAGGAATACGTATTGCAAAGACTGATTGAAAAAGGAGCATGTTCATGAAAAATATAGTGGAAACGGCGGAAATCGCTGTATTTGAGTCAAAGACGGCATCTCCTCCGAACGAGCTGAAGCGGGGGCTGAAATCACGTCACTTGACGATGATTTCACTGGGCGGAACAATCGGGACAGGCTTGTTTTTGGCAAGCGGTAACGCCATTCATAATGCCGGTCCGGGCGGTGTGCTTGTTTCTTATATCGCCATCGGGATTATGGTGTACTTTTTAATGACAAGTCTTGCAGAAATGGCCACTTATATGCCGGTTGCGGGATCCTTCAGTACATACGCGACGAAATTCGTAGACCCTGCTTTAGGGTTCGCGCTTGGCTGGAACTACTGGTATAACTGGGCCATTACCATTGCGGCTGAATTGTCCGCAGTAACGATGATCATGAAGTTTTGGTTTCCGCATACTCCTTCGCTTTTGTGGAGCGCTTTGTTTTTGACGATTATGTTTCTGCTAAACTATCTGTCTGTTAAAGGATTCGGCGAAGCGGAATACTGGTTCTCCTTAATAAAGGTTGTAACGGTAATTATCTTTTTGATTACGGGAACCTTAATGATTTTTGGAATCATCGGAGGAGAAGCGGTCGGCTTTACAAATTTCACGATTGGCGATGCACCGTTTCACGGCGGCTTTATGGCTACGCTCGGTATTTTCATGGCGGCGGGCTTTTCTTTTCAAGGCACAGAACTGTTAGGAGTAGCGGCAGGGGAAAGTGAAAATCCGCGGAAGAATATCCCTCGCGCTGCCCGTCAAGTGTTTTGGCGCATTCTCTTATTCTACATACTAGCCATTTTTGTCATTAGCTTATTAATTCCATATACGAATGAGAGTCTTGCAAGCAGTGATGTAACGGTAAGTCCGTTTACGCTTGTATTTGATAAAGCGGGAATTGCGTTTGCGGCTTCTGTTATGAATGCCGTCATTTTAACGGCAGTACTATCCGCGGGAAACTCAGGCATGTATGCGGCAACACGTATGCTTTGGGATATGGCAAAGCAAGGGAAAGCGCCGGAAATGCTCGCCAAGCTGGATAAACGCGGAGTGCCGGTCAACGCTTTGCTGGTGACGTCTTCTATTGGCGCATTGGCGTTTTTGGCTTCGTTGTTTGGCGATGGCGTCGTTTACGTTTGGCTGCTGAATGCATCCGGTATGTCAGGGTTCATCGCTTGGCTCGGTATCGCAGTCAGTCACTACCGTTTCCGGAAAGCGTACATTGCACAAGGGAGAAATATGAACGAGCTGCCGTTTCAGGCAAAATGGTTCCCGTTTGGTCCGATATTTGCCTTTGTGCTTTGCGGTATTGTTATTTTAGGGCAAAATTACTCTGCTTTTACAGGGGATGGCATTGACTGGAACGGCGTGTTCGTTTCCTATATCGGCTTACCGCTCTTTTTCGCTGCATGGCTTGGCTATAAGTTTATCAAACGAACGAAAGTTGTTCCGCTCGATCAGTGTGATTTTAAAGTTGATATAAACTGAGATTCATAAAACCATCCAGCTTCATATACACAAGGAGGATTTTCATATGAAAGAAAGAAAGTTTATTAAGATTGAAGGGGAATTTTTAGGTGAAAATACGAAGGCGTTGCTTGAGAGAAGACAAGCCGCTGTACCGAAAGGAGTAGGAAACAATACGCCTATTTTTGTAAAGCAAGCTCACGGAGCACTTTTAGAGGACGTAGACGGCAATGTTTTCTTGGATTTTGCAGGAGCAATCGGTACGTTAAACGCCGGTCATACGCCAAAAGAAGTGGTGAAGGCCATCCAAATGCAGGCGGAACAGTATTTGCATACATGTTTCCATGTGGCAATGTACGAACCGTATATCGCGCTGGCGGAAAAGCTGGCGGAGGTGACGCCGGGTGCATTCGAAAAGAAAACGATTTTACTGAATAGCGGAGCCGAGGCTGTAGAAAACGCCGTTAAAATCGCCAGAAAATATACAGGGCGCAGCGGCATCGTTTCATTTACCCGAGGCTTTCACGGCCGTACGCTTCTTGGAATGTCGCTTACGAGTAAAGTAAAGCCCTACAAATTCCAAATGGGGCCTTTTGCCCCCGGGATATACAAGGCTCCTTACCCATACGAATTTCATCGTCCAAAAGCGATGACGAAAGAAGAATATGCGGCATTCTGCCTTCAAGAATTCAAAAACTTTTTGCTGACGGAAGCGGCCCCGGAAGAAATTGCAGCTGTCATTATGGAGCCTGTTCAAGGAGAAGGCGGGTTTATCGTTCCGCCGAAAGCATTTGTGAAGGGCGTATATGATTTGTGCAAGCAGCATGGGATTTTATTTATTGCGGACGAAATTCAAACAGGCTTTGCCAGAACGGGCGCATGGTTCGCGTCCGAACATTTCGGGATTGCGCCGGATTTGATTACGATGTCAAAATCGATTGCAGCCGGATTACCGATCAGTGCCGTAACGGGCCGCAAAGAGATTATGGATGCCGCTGATCCGGGAGAGCTTGGAGGTACATATGGCGGAAGTCCTCTTGGATGTGCAGCTGCGCTTGAGGTAATGAAACTCATTGAACGTGACGAATTGGTGCTGCGCGCTCATAGAATTGGAGAAACGATTAAAGATCGTTTTGAAAAGCTTCAAAAAAGGTTTCCTATCATCGGTGATGTGCGCGGACTCGGGGCGATGGTCGCGGTTGAAATGATCGATCCGAAAACGAAGGAACCGGCAAAAGAGTTTACAGCGTTGTTTACGAAGGCTTGCTGTGAGTCCGGTGTTATTCTTCTCAGTGCAGGTATATACGGAAATGTAATCCGCTTTTTAGTTCCGCTTGTCATAACGAACGAGCAGCTGGAAGAGGGATTGTCCGTTTTAGAAGATGTGTTTCATGATGTATATAGCCTGGAGGTGTAATGTTATGAAAAGAAAATTGTATATACGCGGAGAATGGAGAGACGGCACGGAATATGCAGAGTTAACGGCTCCGTACAGCGGTGCGAAGATAGCTGAAATTCCGCAAGCTGCGAGAGAAGATGTGCATGAGGCTGTACAGGCTGCAAAGCTTGCGGCGCTTGAAATGAAAGAAATGCCTGCGCATAAACGGGCAGCTATTTTAGGACAGCTGGTCAAACAGCTGCAAGAACGGCGAGAAGAGCTGGCACAAATCATCGCTTTGGAAGCGGGAAAACCGTTAAAAGCAGCTTTAGGAGAAGTGGATCGTACCATTGCGACATATATTTTCGCACAAGAGGAGGCAAAGCGCATCCATGGGGAGACAATTCCCCTTGATGCTGCGCCTGGCGGGGAAGGAAGAATATCGTATACAGTACGTAATCCGATTGGCGTCGTGGCGGCTATCACGCCTTTCAACTTTCCTGCCAATCTTGTTGCGCATAAGGTGGGACCGGCAATCGCCGCAGGAAATACGGTCGTATTAAAGCCGGCCAGCCAAACGCCTCTCTCTGCCTTCATGCTGGCCGAAATGCTGGATAAAACGGATTTGCCAAAAGGTGCCTTCAACGTATTGACAGGGAAAGGTTCTGTAGTAGGAGAAGAACTGGTGAGGCACCCGGATGTAGCCGGCATTACATTTACGGGCAGTCCTGATGTCGGCATTGAAATGAAACAGAAAGCGGGATTGAAACGCATTACGCTGGAGCTGGGTGCCAATTCTGCAGTGATTGTGGATCAAGAGACAGAGCTCACAAAAGAACTGATACAGCGTATTGTATGGGGGTCTTACGTAAATAACGGACAAGTGTGCGTATCCGTTCAGCGTGTCTATGTGCATGAGAGTATATACAGCTCATTTAAGCAATTGTTTGCGGAAGAAGCGAAAAAGCTGGTCATCGGAGACTCATTAAGCGAGGAAACGGATATATCGGCGCTTATTTCAACGAAGGATGTGAACAGGATTGATAATTGGGTGCAAGCTGCGGTTGGACAGGGCGCCAATATCGTTCTTGGCGGGAAACGATGGAATGAACGAATCTATGAACCGACGATTTTAGAGAATGTAAATGAAAAGATGGAAATTTGCTGTAAAGAAATTTTCGGACCGGTCGTCGTACTTCAGGCATTCGATGATTTCCAGGATGCACTTTCCCTTGTGAACCAATCGAGATACGGATTGCAGGCCGGCGTTTTCACGAACAATCTGGCTCACGCCATGGAAGCTGCGAAAAAGCTGGAAGTGGGAGGAGTCATGATAAACGACGTGCCGACATTCCGTGTCGACCATATGCCGTACGGAGGCGTGAAAGAGAGCGGATTCGGAAGAGAAGGCATCAAGTATGCCATTGAAGAAATGACAGAATTGAAATTGGTGACATTCAAACTATGATAGAAGCATGGGCCGGTTGCAAAAACAATCGGCTTTTTGATTAGTTTGCATATAGCAGCCATTTTGAACTACCCACCACTTACTCGCTAACGCTCCTTGAAGTGGGGGATTCCTAAGAACACCAACCTATCGGCTAGTTATGCATTAGGCTACCCCCGTCGCTCCGACGGTTGAGAGACGAATCGCTTCGTTTCTAAGATTCTGTCCTGCGTTCAAATCTCGATCGTGATGGGTTTCGCAAGAGGGGCATGTCCACTTACGCAAATTGAGATTCTTCACGTCTTTATGTTTGTAGCCGCAACGGGAGCAGAGCTGGCTGCTTGCAAATGTCTTGGACACAGCGACGATTTGCTTGCCGTACCATTTGGCTTTGTATGCCAACATTGTGCGGAATTGCGACCAGCTTACTTCACTGATGGCTTTTGCAAGCTTGCCGTTCTTCAGCATGTTCGACACCTGCAAATCTTCTATCCCGATGAGGTCATGGTTTTCGACCACATAGGTAGAGATTTTTTGCAAGTAGTCTGTTCTGGCATTCACAATACGTTCATGAATACGCGCAACTTTGATGCGTTGTTTATTCCAATTGGCAGAACCTTTGGTGCGTCTGGACAGAACACGCTGGGCTTTCGTTAATTTGGCTTCCAGCGTACGAAACCACTTTGGATTCGAGAATACTTCTCCTGTACTTAAAATGGCAAAGTCCTTGATTCCTAAGTCAATGCCAACGCTTGATCCCATTTTCTGTTTAGGTTGTACCTCTACTTCTGCCAATAGGGATACAAAATATTTGCCAGATGGATTTCGTCTTACTGTGGCGCTTAGAATACGGCCTTCCACTTCACGGCTTTTGGCAAAATGAACAAGGCCCAGCTTAGGGAGCTTGATGTAATTGCCCTCTACTGCAATGTTTCCATTTGTATGCTTTGTGGTATAGGATTGGACTTTGTTTCGTTTACTTTTGAAGCGCGGCGCGTCATTTTGTTTTTTGAAAAAGCGTTTGAACGCATCGTCAAGGTTCTTGAGGGAAGATTGCAAGGCAATGCTGTCTACTTCTTTCAGCCATGGCACTTCTTTTTTAAGCGCTGTGAGTTGTTTTGAGCAAGAATTGTAGGTTAAACCTTCACCTGTTGCCTTATAGGCATCATTCCATAGGGTAAGGAAGCGATTGAATACAAAGCGGCTGCAGCCAATTGTTTTATTGATGAGGGTGGATTGTTCTTTGTTGGGGTAGATACGGAACTTGTATGCCTTGTTGACTAACATGGTACTTCACCTCCTTTTTCCATATAGGTAGTATAACATGTATATATTGGAAGAAAAAGGGAGATTGAAGAAAAAACAAACGAATGTTCCGTTCGTTACAAACACACGATTGGAAAGGTTGGATTTCTACAAAGAACAGAAGGAGTTTGACACTCGTGCACAAATGATACTGTATCTTCTGCAGATCGCACTCGAGCAGTCGGACAATCGGGATGGCATATAGCCATCCCTTGTCCGAAGGCGATTCATCCCCACCCTACTCATTGGGCTGCGCCCTTCCCATTCCTTGAGGATGAGGTCTTCTCGCCTACAAAAGATAAAATAAATTTTAGAAGGAATAGGGTTTGCAGACCAGTTTACTAGACTAATCAAAGAAAAGCGTACATATCATATAACAAGAGTAACATTCTTTGCAGGAGGTAAACCATGGTAACGGGTCTTATTGTTTTTATCGTTCTGCTCATTGGTTTTACTTTTTTCAAGCTGTCCCGAAATAAAAAGTTGCCTTCTAACACATATACACCGTACGATGAAATCATGTATGGCGTAACGGAGCAGCCTTTGGAAGCACCTGTAGAAGACACGAAGCATGTCCGCAACTATACAGCAGAGTGAAGGATGGCCACGGCCATCCTTCACTTTTTATGAAAAGCTTTTGGCTGGAATTTTAGCTGTTTTAACAATGTGTTTGTATCTTTGTTAAACGTAAAAAAATACGGACTGTTTTCGTCATCAAGCACCATAAGGTAAGGCTTTTCGTGTCCGTTATAAATCACAATTACTTCATCAACGACACTATACAGCCACTGATTTTGCATCCTGAAAGCCGGTTCTAACGGAATTTTAATCATATAGCCTTCGTTTGGAAGCGGGCTGAGTTTGTTGTATACAGCAGTAATTTCTTTTAAGTAGCTGCTTGCTTCTTTTTGTATGCCTTCGTTTGCCGGAATTTTTTTCATAATGCGTCCTTTGTTTACATCAAAAATTTCGACATTGGAAGAAGTTTGTGCCATTGCGCCAGACGTAAGAGACAAGAATAGAAGCAATAGAAAAATAGTTTTTTTCATATATTATCACCTCGTGGATAATATACCCAAATTGTTAAAAATTATGAAAGTGTGATTTGTGTATTTTTTGCGGATAGTAATAGCTGTAAGTCATACAATAAGAAAAAATGCAAGAAGGGATTGTTATGAAACGCTGTATGATTGCTTTTGTTATTTTTGCAACCAGTTTTCCTCTGTCCATGCCTGCAACGCAAACCGCTCATGCGATACGAATCGAACGGGGAGATCCCGCATACGCAAAATGGGGGAAACTGGCTGTCTTAAAAACAAAAGAAAAATACCCGCAAGCTGATGTTATTGATTATTTGTATGTAGGAAGAGAAAAGAAATCGTCCGGAGTTGCAGTTGAAAAATTTAAATTATGGCTGAGACAAAACGAAAGAGAATTCGGTGTGTTTGTCGATATTGAATTTGATTTGCCGGGAGAAAATATTATTCAAATTACCTTTAAAGAATCACCGATATGATAAACGCATAGTTTTTCGTCATATAAGCAAGCTAACGACAGGAGGTGCAGCAATGGAGCCGAAAAAACCAGGAAACGAGAAAATGCCTGACTTTCATGAATTAGAAGACAGAATGATTGCAGAGCCATCCAATCAGCCGACACTTGTGATTAAAACGAACTTGGATCCTAAAAACGCGACGGAGGACAATCCGTACTATCAAAATAACAGCGACAAGAACTCCAAACAGCTTCGGGAGTTTTTTGAAGAAACATGAAAAGGGATTGAGTAAAATCAGTCCCTTTTTCAGTGCATTAAACTCTATATCCGAAGCCGATAATCTCTATGGAACTGCCTGCTTATATGATGTATATAAATGCAACTAAAAAAATCGACAAAAAAACGGTTCTTTTAGGTGGGAGAGAGCATCTGACTAAGCGTAGAAGCGGTCAAACCCTTTTCGTGGCCCATGCAGGGAGAGAGAAGCAGCATATCATATTCTCTTTTGGTTGCACATAGCACATGGACATGTCGAAATTATCATTCACTCATATATCTGCAAATATCTTACAGGAAAATCAGTTTACGGAAAAAGGATTACATTTTTTTCCTGTCTGTATTACACTAGATACATAGACCGATAGAAGGGAAGGGCAAAAGTCATGATTGAAATTTTGGACGTTTCAAAAAGCTATAATGACGCTACATTTGCAGTCAAGAACTTGAATCTTACAATCCCGAACGGCGAAATTTTCGGCTTTCTCGGTCCGAACGGAGCGGGAAAATCGACGACTATCAAAATGATGACAGGCATTCACAGCGTGGACAGCGGCAGCATTTTAATCAATGGAATGAATATAGAGAAGCAGCCGCTGGAAGTGAAGAAAATATTCGGCTATGTGCCCGACAGTCCAGATATGTTTCTTCGGTTAAAAGGAATCGAATATTTGAACTTTATGGGCGATATGTATGAAGTGCCAAGCAGCATCCGGCAGGAACGAATTCGAGCTTTAGCAGAACGCTTTGATTTATATGGCGTGCTGAATGATCAAATTCAAAGTTATTCACACGGCATGCGCCAAAAAATTATTATGATCGGTGTGTTGCTTCATGAGCCGGAAGTGTGGATTTTAGACGAACCGCTCACTGGGCTTGACCCGAAATCCGCTTTTCTTTTAAAGCAAATGATGCGGGAGCATGCAGATAAAGGGAAGACAGTCTTTTTCTCGACGCACGTGCTTGAGGTGGCGGAAAAGCTATGTGACAGGGTTGGCATCATCAATAAAGGCCATCTGCAATTTTGCGGCAATTTACAAGAAATGCGCGAGCACTTCAAGTCTGATGAGTCGCTGGAGAAAATGTTCCTGGAGATGACGGACAATGCGTAAAATATGGCTGCTTACAAAGGTATTGCTGAAAACGAACTACTCTGAGTTATTTCAAAGCAAAGGGAAAATTGCCTTATATTTGTTTTCTTGGCTGATGCTTTTATTTGTAGGATTCAGTTTTTTCGGAATGATTGCTTACGGAATGTATGAAGTGTTGGCACAAAGCGGCCAGCAAGGCGTTCTCCTTGGGATGGGTCTTGCCGTCGCAAGCATATGGGTGTTTCTCATGAGCATTACTTCGATTCTCACAGTGTTTTACTATGAGGATGATGTGGAAAATTTATTGCCGTTGCCTTTCCAGCCTTCGCAAATCGTGACGGCGAAGTTCATTACGGTTTTGCTGACGCAATATGTGTTTTCTTCTTTCTTTTTATTTCCCATTATCATCGTGTACGGCATCCGCAGCGGCGCGTTTATTACATATTATTTGTATTCGTTTGGTATATACTTACTGTTCCCGATTATTCCACTCGTTATCGTTTCATTATTGATGATGATTTTGATGCGCTTTACGAACCTCGGAAAAAACAAAGACCGCAGCCGCTTGTTTATGGGTTTTTTCTCCATCGTTTTCATTGTTGGATTGAATTTGTTTATGCAATGGAATAATAGGGGCGGTTCAGCCGAAAGAATGGCTGCCATGCTGACAGGTGATGGATCATCACTTCTTGTGAGTGCTACAAAATATTTTCCAAGTACATATTTGGCTGCTTTGGCATTGCTGCAGAATGAACATGTGCAAGGATTGCTTTATTTGCTGCTGTTCGTGCTCATTTCCTTCGTTTTTTTTGGTGTTTTTTATTTTACAGCGCAGAAGTATTATTTAAAAGGAGTAATTGGTTTATCGAGCGGCTCCTCTAAGCGAAAGGCGCTCAGCTCAGGCGGATACGAGAAGACGACGAAGCAAGGTTCAAAATGGGCAGCATATGTAAAAAAGGAGCTGCGCATTCTCGTTCGTACACCAGCCTTTTTCTTGAACTGCATCATTCAAGGATTTACAACGCCCGTTATCTTTTTCTTTGCCTTTTTTCTGCAAAATGGAAGCATGGGCTGGCTGAAGGGAGCCCTTAAGAGTCCTGATCAATTGGGGTTAGCGCTCGGCGTCGGATTTTGTGCCGGGATGTTCCTGCTTAGCTCTAACATGACAGCGACAACTTCCTTTTCAAGGGATGGGGGTAACTGGTTTGCCAATCGGTATTTGCCGATTCCGGCATCCACAATCGTGTTTGCGAAGGTGTTTACATCATGGCTCGTCAATGCCTCCATTTTGCTGGCATTTGGGATCGCCATTGTGGCGCTGGCGAATACGCCTGTTTTATTTACTATTTTATGGTTGATTCTTTGCCTGAACGGTTTGTGGCTCACAAGCTTAATCGGTGTAAGATGGGATGCGCATACGGCAGATGTGCACTGGGAGAACGAGCAAAAAATGTTCAAAGGCCGCTATACGCCGCTTTGGAATTTTCTCCTAAACATCATCATTGCTGGAGCAACGGTCGGAGTTGTGCTGCTTCTGCATTTTTTCCTGCATGCGGGAATATGGTTCACGTTTGTCGTGTTGTTCTTGCTTTATGGCATTGCAAATGTGATTGTTCACCGTGCTATGCAAATGGGAGCAGAACGTTTGTTACGGAAAATACAATAATAATATTATGTTAACTAAGAAAAGATGCTGGAATTCAGCATCTTTTCTTATGTAAGGGAAGAGGGAACTGCTTCTGCTACAGCAATTAAATCGCTTCCTTTTACAAAAATTTGGAGACCGCGTTTTCCGGCACTAATGCTAATCGGGTTGAGTACGTCAGCTGACTCGTCTATGTAAAGCGGATAGCGTTTTTTTACGCCAAGCGGGGATACGCCGCCGCGTATGTATCCCGTCACACCTTGTATGTCCTTTACCGGCACCATTTCAACCTTTTTATTGCCGCTTGCTAAAGCGAGCGCTTTTAGGTTCAGTTCTTTATGAGAGGGAATGCAAGCCATAATGACTCCGGTTTTATCTCCTTTTAATACAAGCGTTTTAAAAACGTGTTCAAGGGAAAGACCTACCTGCTCAGCGACATGGCGCGCGTCCAAGTTGTTCTCGTCCCATTCATATTCATGCAGGGTGTAGCGAATTTTTTTTGCATCCAGCATCCGGCATGCGATTGTTTTTCCAGCCATTTTTATCACCTTCCTAACATAAGTATACAAAATTTTTCATGATTTGGCAGGGAGATAAGGTAAAAAAACAGAATACGTTTCATTATGAAATATCGGGGTAAGGGAGAGAAAAAAGATGACAATAAAGACGGCAGATCTTTGCGACGCATACGATGCGTACGTACAAGTATGCGAACCTATCTTTACATCATACGGAAAGCAGGCTTCTTTTACAGGACCGATTGTAACGCTGAAGGTGCTCGATGATAATGTGCTTGTGAAAAAAGCGTTGGAAACGGTACCGGCTGGGACAGTGCTCGTTGTGGATGGCGGGGCATCTGTTCGTTGTGCATTGCTTGGCGATAACTTGGCAGCCATCGCGGCTTCCCGTAAGCTGGCAGGGATTATCATTAATGGCTGCGTGAGAGATACGGCAGAGCTGAAAGATATCGAGATTGGTATTTTAGCAAGGGCAAGCGTTCCTAAAAAAAGCAAGAAAGAAGGAAAAGGTGAAGAAAATGTTACGCTGGAATTCGGCGGTGTACAGTGGCATTCAAATCATTACGTGTATGCTGATGAGGACGGTGTGATTGTATCTGACCGCTTGCTTGGAGAAACAGAATAAAAACGGAAGCATCGTGTATTGTGGCATTTTAAAAACTTCTGCATCACAATGACATTACTATAATGAAATAAACGGCAAACGATATGATTTTACAGAATCCCAATTTCTTAGCGTGATTGCATACGATGATTTGCCGGCCTTGCGCGAAGAGACTTTTTTGATACGAATGCACAGCAATATAGCTATTTGCGGGCAAATGTGTTACAACATGTAAGAGGAAAATATGGTTTGCTTGACTAGTCCGCAAATGGAGGGAATGCATGATGAAACTGCCAAGAGAAGATAAACTGCAGCTTGCCGCGAAGCTTCAAGAATATTTCAGAGAGCAAGACTGGGAAGAAATCGGCAATTTGGAGGCGGAGGCTTTTCTGGATTATATGATTAAAGAAGTGACTCCGTATATTTATAATATGGGAATCAAGGATGCACGCCAGCTTGTGTTAGAACGAATGCAAGGTGTTGAGGAAGATTTATACACGCTTGAAAAACCGATACGGAGATAAAAAGACGGATGCCCCGTCTTTTTTTGTTATTTTTTAGTACGTGAAAAAGGAAAAATATGATAAGCCTTGCTATGATAAGGAAAAATGAAAATTACATATCGTAAATATTAATTACCGGATTGAAAGGAGAATGAAGGAATGAATTACGATAGTGAACTACCACGAACCTAAAGGTATCGTGGCTTCTGAAAAGAAGCTACATAGTCTTTAGGTTCGTCCCTTCGGGGTAAGTTCACCAGACTCAGTTAGGAGAAATTCCAGCTACGTTAATGAGGTCATGACACCTTCGGTTGACGCACCAGACCGTTGCTCTGTCGTCC
>NZ_KE387251.1:24888-94212 GCF_000430785.1 Ectobacillus panaciterrae DSM 19096 | reverse complement strand
CCTTAATTCACTCAGATCAAGGTGTTCATTATACAAGTCCTATCTTTCAAAAAGCAGTAAAGAAATTAGGGTTACGCCAATCTATGTCAAGACGGGGAAACTGTTGGGACAACGCACCACAGGAATTATTCTTTGGCCATCTTAAAGACGAGTCCTCTATTAAAGCATGTACAAGTCTAGATGAGTTAAGAAAAGAAATTAAACAATATATGATTTATTACAATCACTATAGATACCAGTGGAATTTAAAAAAGATGACCCCTGTTCAATATAGAGATCATCTTCTTAAAACTGCCTAGGTTTTTTTTAATGTCCTTTACAAAGGGTACACTTTAATATAAAGATGGGTCTTTTTTCTAGAAAATTGTAATTGCAGAATAGATGAGTAACAAACACATTATCGTATTTATTATTTTATCGTATTTTAAAAATATCGTTTTAAAAGCCGAACCAAATATAGACCACAATAGCAATGCTGCGCAACCTATTAGTATTGTTAAAGACATAAAAGAGAGCGTAGCTACATTTGAATCATGATAAGGAAGTATGAAAGTTGACATTGCAGTTAAGAAATACAAGATACTTTTTATATTGAGAATTTGGAAAAGTAGTCCCGAAAAAAAGGAAGACTGGCTATAAGCAGCATCATGATTACTTTTCTTAGAAAAAGCAATTTTCCATGCCAGATACAACAAATATGCCGCGCCGACTATTTTAAAGTAAGGTTCTACCATGGGAATCCAATGGTAAAGACTCGTAGTTAACAATGAGGTTACCACGCCAAGAATAATAAACCCTGAAATAATTCCAATCTGGAAGCGGATCGATCCCTTGAATCCAAATCTTCTTGCTTCATTCATCATCAAAATATTACTTGGTCCTGGTGTAATGGATGTAATAATTACGTAGGAAAGGAATGCTATAAGATTCATCTGGTTGATCTGTCCTCTCAATAAAAATAGTTGAATAAGTTCTGTGATTCATTATAATATAGGTCTATCTATCGGTAAAATTGAAATTATAAATAGTAAATATCATTTTTTTGAATAGATAAGAGGAGATTAGTACGAATGGAAATAAGACATCTTATTACTTTCCGGACAATTGTCGATGTTGGAAGCTACACGAATGCTGCCATAAAATTAGGATATACGCAGTCAACCATTACTTCTCATATTCAAGCGTTGGAAAAGGAGATTGGTGGACAATTATTCGCTTACGTCAAGCGAGAGTTAAAATTGACATCCTTGGGAAAAGAATTAATTCCTTTGGCTGATGAATTGCTACATTCTTATAACCGTATATCCCAGATGAAGAGTCATAACAAAGTAAGTGGAGAGTTAAAAATTGCTGCACCTGAGTCATTAACAATTTCCAGATTAGGACCAATTTTGAGGGAATATTTGACCAGATATCCAGATGTGAAGATCATATTGAGTAACGGAACTTGCGGGCAAAACCAAAAAGACCTTATGAGTGGACATGTCGATGTTGCTTTTATGATTTGGACAAGATTAGAGTTAGATAATTGTAATTACCATCAATTGCACAAGGAAGAGATTGTTTTAATTACAAGTCCGAACAAAAACCAACATTTTGATGATTATAAAAACAAGGGAACTGCTGACTACTTTATTACAAATGAAAAGGGATGCAGTTATCGTTCCATGTTTGAGACACACCTGGCTAATCATAAACTACCTAAATTTCAAACTATGGAGCTGTGGAGTCTGGAAGCAATTAAACAAACTGTAATGAGCGGCTTAGGATTTGCTGCATTGCCCTATATTACCGTGAAAAATGAGGTTGAGAATGGGGTATTGAATATCATGGAACACAATGAAGAATTTGAGCCTATATACTCATATCTACTCGTCAAGTCAAAGAAATGGCAGTCCCCTGCGGTTGAAAAGTTTATTGAGTTAACATTAGAATCTGTATAGCATCGACTTTGGAAGAGAATTCTGTGAGTAAAATATATTACAACTTCCGAGAACACGGATTATGTTAACCCTTAGCCTCACAGGCTGAGGTTTTTTTATTTTGTGATCATATTTTTTAGACATTCATAAACCAGAAAATTATTTATAAAAAATTTTTAAACCCCCTTAAAAACAAGACAGAATAAGGTCTGACGGGCTTTTTTATATAGAGATGAGCTTTGCCTCGAGCTTGAGATAAAATAAAATGCTTCCTCATATACATAGGATGTAGGTTTTTCCTTTTTGAGAGAGGGGACAAGCAAATGAGTACAACCTTTATAGAAAATGCAAAGTTTGAGCATCAGTTTTGGCTACAGATTCTTGGTGATCATGCACGGTTTATTTTGGAATCATTAGCTGAAAATGAAGCTGAAGAAATCGAGAAGGCTCGTTATTTTAAACAAAGGTTCGACCAGCTTCTTTCACAGGTCGGAGTCGCGGATTATATCATCTTAACGCAACAAGCTTTAGAAGAAGCACAACGTATTCGTGGCTTTAAATTACATTTACTTAAGAGACATTTAGAAGGCGGTATTAAAATTCAGCTTCCTCCTACCTTTATAAATCACATGATGAATGAAGTGGAAGAGTACATCAAGGTTTTAGAGTATTTAAAGAATGGGGAAGTACCACCCATATTTCATGAATTGCATTATCATCTAGTTTGGCTGTTAGATGCCGCAGGTCATGCAGGGACAATTTCAAGTCGAGTCGATCCAGTGGAAAAGCGTTTAAAAGAAAAGAGTGAAATGTATGTAAAACATTTCGAACAATTTTATGTAAAGGCTGTTGAATTAACAGGGTATTTACGTACTCAGCTGCCATCATTTCCCGCTCTGAAGAAAATGACAAAAGACGTTACACTGGAGGTGGAATTGTTTTCGAAATTTTTGCATGAGATAGAAGAATTAGATTTGTCGGAGCAAGTATTGGGTACGTTTTCAACATTAATGGCTGATCATATGGCAAGAGAAGAATGTTATTATTTATTAAAACTTGCTCAATCTTCCGGATTAAATCAGCCAAATTGTGATCCAACTAAACCAAGGACAGAGAAAAAATGAAAAGAGGTAGAATCCAGTTGTTTTCTATATGTCGTGCTAAGTGCTAAACAATCTTGAAGTATATCCGAGCGTTATAATGGGTATCTTAAGTGGAAATTCATAGAAAGAACCGTTGGATTACGGAGAAGTGTTTGAAATCTGGAGTCATTTATCAGCAACTAACATCGCAGTTTCTCTTATGTCTTGCAGCTAGATGATTGGTTAAGCTATTCGGGAAGATATTAGTTTACTGTTTGACCAATTTTATATGGGGAAAACAAAAGATGAGGCAGTATTGCTTCGTATTATGAAGGAAAAAGGATGGCTCGTACCCTCTCCGCTTCATCAAGATACAAAGCAAGAATGCC
The DNA here is from genome assembly GCF_000430785.1 of Ectobacillus panaciterrae DSM 19096. Taxonomy (GTDB): domain Bacteria; phylum Bacillota; class Bacilli; order Bacillales; family Bacillaceae_G; genus Ectobacillus; species Ectobacillus panaciterrae. The sequence continues at coordinate 90,819 of NZ_KE387251.1, read as the reverse complement.
CACTGGAAAACCGGTGGGTTTTTAAGTAGCTTATGAAAGACTGGAGATGCCTATGAAAAAGAAAGAAAAGTATTGTTTGGCAGCACTCTCATCTGTTCCGCTTGTTATGACATTAGGAAATTCCATGTTGATTCCTGTTCTCCCTACAATCGAAAAAAAACTCCATGTTACACCATTTCAAGTTTCCATGATTATTACTATATACTCGATTGTAGCCATTTTACTCATTCCCGTAGCAGGGTATTTATCAGACAGATGGGGGAGAAAGAAAGTCATCATTCCAAGTTTATTGATCGCAGGAATTGGTGGGGTGGTTACCGGTTGGGCATCTTGGAAGATGGAAAATCCATACATGTTGATTTTAATAGGACGCGTTATTCAGGGGATTGGTTCAGCTGGAGCTATGCCCGTTGTCATACCATGTGTGGGAGACATGTTTCAAGACGAGAAACAAGTTAGCAGCGGCCTGGGATTAATTGAAACATCGAATACATTTGGGAAAGTGTTGAGCCCAATCTTAGGTTCTGCACTCGCAGCTGTGGTTTGGTTTTTACCATTCTGGCTGATTCCTGTTTTATCTGTATTGGCTATTCTCTTGATTCTCTTCCTTGTCAAGCCTCCAAAACAGGAACAGAAGCCTCTCCCGCTCAAACCATTTGTACAATCGGTTTGGAGTACCTTACGCCAAAAAGGAAGATGGCTTGTTACTATTTTTGTATTAGGGGCTGTTATTATGTTTGTCTTGTTCGGAATTCTTTTTTATTTGTCCACCATTCTTGAAAAGCAATATCACATAGGTGGGGTATGGAAAGGGTGTATTTTGGCGATCCCATTGGCCGCTTTGTCCTTATGTTCGTATATAACAGGAAGAAAAATAGGGAACAAAAAAGGGGTGATGAAGTGGTGTGCGTGTATTGGATTTGCAATCTTAGGCGGATCTTTCGCCATTCCTTTATTCCTAAAAGGCATCTATATATTAGTAATAAGTCTCGTGATTGGGGGAACCGGAATTGGGCTTGCTTTGCCTAGTCTAGATGCAATGGTTACAGAGGGAGTTGAAAAAGAAGAACGGGGTACTATTACATCGCTTTACAGCTCTATGAGATTTGTTGGAGTAGCTGCGGGACCGCCTCTATATGCATTTTTAATGAAGGGACCTGATTCTCGCGTGTTCTGCATATCAGGTTTTCTTGGAATAGCCGGAGCGGTATTAGTATTTTTATTTATCAAGCCAAGAGGGGAATCCACTCCTACTTCTTCTTGTAATGCAGAGCTTCAATAGTCATTTTCTTAACGCAACAAAAAAGACCTCGATTTTTCACGAAGCCTCATGTTTTGATGATGTTTATGAAGTTTTTTCAACTTTTATCTTTTTTAGCAAATAACTAAACATTTCAATTTCTTCATTTGTGAAGTTTTTGAATGTTTCTTCGTAGCGCTGATTTAGTATTTCTTTCATTTCTTCAGCGAGTTCTTTTCCTTTATCTGTTATAGAAAGATATACGATTCTGCGGTCTGCTGCGCTTCGTTCTCTAGCGATTAATTCTTTTTCGATCAGTTTGTCGCTAACTGCTGTAATATGGCTCGTTGAAACGTGCAGTTTATCAGCAATCTCTGAAACCATCATCTGATGATTGTATTTAAACAAAACTGTCAGCACATAAAATTCGTTCAACGGTATATATTGCTTCAACACCGAATTCACATCTAAACGTGCTTTCTTTGTTTGTTCCTTAAAAGTTAATACTAAATTTTGGACGAGCAGCTTTCTATTTTCCATTCTTCATGCTCCCTTTTAATAAAGATAATCGCATGATCCATCCACTCAGTATTAGCGTTTTTTTTAATAATCATTTAAGGTTAATCTTTGTCTGATGAATGAGCGTCATGCATGGACCGCAATGCATTTCGATAGTCCGAATCATTCATTGCCGAAGCATTTTTCTCTTCAGTCTTCGATTGTTCCTCGGTGCGGGATTGCTGAAGAAGCGCCTTGCGGTAGTCTTGATCCGCCATTTTATCGGCCTTGCCTTGTCTAGACTGTTGCGGTTTAACGTTCGCAGTTTTTTTCATTTCGTGAGAAGCATCCAGTACATCCATGCGGACTGCGGACGTGCTTTCTTGCACTGGCTCATCGGCAGTCTGCAATTGTGCCGCTGCCCTCTCCTTGCTTGATTTCGCAGAGAGGGAACGGGTATTGATTCCGATCAGAAAAAATACTAAAACAACTGCAATCAAAATACATAGAACAACAATCAGCATGTCTTCACCCCCAGCCCCATTACTGTTCTTTCGTAAATTTGCGCGCGACTTGAGCCACTCGTTCGCCTAAAGCCATTCCGAGTTCCAGCCCTTGTTGGGTCAGGAGTTCCGAACCTTCTACAGGACAAGTAACGCCGACTCCGTAATAAGACCCGTACAGCGCGTTTGCCGGAATGTTGCCAGGAAGGCCTACAATCATCATTCCTTGATGGAGCATAGGTGTGATCAGGTTGAGCATCGTGGATTCCACTCCGCCGTGGGTAGTTGCCGTAGTACAGAAGACTGCCCCCACTTTGTCGATGAGTTTTCCTTGCGCCCACAAGTAGCCTAATTTATCAATCCAAGCTTTCAAACCTGAACTGATGGTTCCGAAATGACCGGGGCAGCCCCAGATGATGGCATCCATGTCGGGAAGTTCATAAACATCTGCGTCATTGATATGGCGGAGGTACACCTCGGCGCCTTCCACGCCCCTTGAGCCTTCCGCGATGGCTTGCGCCAATGCCTCTGTATGTCCGCCTTCACTATCGTATACAATATAAACTTTCATTTAGAATTCCCCTTTCAAAAAATGCAGATGTGATTCCTTAAGCTTCTGATGCCTGATTAGGAGCCGGCAGCATTAAAATTTCAGTATCGAGTTTTTTCGTTTTCTCTTTTTGTACAACTGCGTCTTTCCGTACATCACGCAAGAACACACTTAAAAATAATCCTACCGCAGAAATGATTGTCGCCCAGAAAAACGCGTCATTGATGCCAAGGACAGTTGATTGTATTTTAGCCTGACCGGCCAATGTTGATACAGCCATTGTTTTTGCCTGCGATATAGGCAGATGGGCAGTTTGTGCAATCGAATTGACCAGTGATTGGAACGATTGCATGAAAGAAGGATTCGATGTATTCATTTGATCGCTCATTGCCGCGAAATGGAACGTGGATCGACTAGTAAAGATGGTTGTAATAATACTGATTCCCATCGACCCGCTGATTTGGCGCAATGTGTTGGACATGGCTGTGCCGTGCTTGTTTAACTGACTCGGCAGTTGATTGATACCGGCAGTCATGATCGGCATCATTAGGAACGACAGACCTAAGTAACGAGCCATATTCAGAACGAGAATGTAATCATAAGATGTTTCCATTGTAAGCTTCGTGAATTCATACGTTGTAACGGTTGTAATCAGCATACCGATAATAGCGAGCGGACGAGGCCCGATTTTATCAAACAGCGTACCTGATATAAAAGTCATAACCAGCATAATAAGTGCGCCCGGCAGCATCAGAAGACCGGCCTCCAGCGGTGTATAGCCCCGTATACTCTGCAAATAAATCGGAAGCAAAAACATTCCGGCGTACATGCTGACCGTAAGAATTACACTAATAATATTGGATAGAGAAAAGATGCCATATTTAAATACGCGCATATCAAGCATCGGATTTTCAGATTTAAGCTGCTGCACAACAAACACAATTATCAAGATCAGGCCTACAATGATGTTGACCAGCACGACCGGATCTGTCCAGCCGTCATTTCCTGCTTCACTCAATCCGTACAGCAATGCTCCTACACCAACCAAGGAAGTGAAGGTTCCGATTGCATCGAATTTGACTTTTTTCGGTTCTTCAATGTTTCGAAGCATAAAAAAGGCAACAATAAGTACAATGACTCCAGGAGGCACCATTCCGGTGAAGAGAAGATGCCAGTCATAGTTTTGCACGATCCAGCCGGATAGTGTAGGTCCGATCGCAGGAGCGAACATCATAGCCAGCCCGAAGATTCCCATCCCTTTCCCGCGCATTTCCGGCGGAAAGATGTACAAAATAATGGTCATGACAAGAGGAGAAAGAACGCCTCCTCCTACAGCCTGAATAAGACGGCCGGTCAGCATGATCGAAAATGAAGGTGCAACTCCGCATATGAAAGCACCTAATGTAAAGCAAAACATCGCTATCAAAAATAACAGGCGAACGCCGAATCGCTCAATCAAGAAAGCCGACATCGGAATCAATACGCCATTCACGAGCATGTAGCCGGTCAATAGCCACTGTATCGTGCTAGTGCTGACGCCGAACTCGGTAGTGAGATGGGGGATGGCGACGTTCAATAACGTTTGATTCAATATCGCCAAAAACAGCCCCACCATCAGCACAGCCAGCAGCGGGATATGTTGAGCAATTCCATTGTTTTTCCCCGTTGTTTGAGAGGCCATATCGCATAATCTCCTTTCTTTAAAAATTAAAGGCATTCATTACTTTTTAGAAATTTTTACCGTTGCGTTCATACCAGGCACCACTTCTTCAGAGTAGTTGCCGATAGAAATTTTCACTGGAATTTTTTGCGTTACCTTTGTATAGTTGCCGCTTGTGTTTTGTTGTGGAAGAAGCGAGAACACAGAGTTTGTAGCATGCCCGATTTCTTCTACCTTTCCTTTAAGCGTTGTAGATGAATCCTCATCGATTGTAACGTCAACACTAGCGCCTACTTCGATATCTTTCACAGCTGTTTCGTCGATATTAGCAGATATATATAGCTTTTTCATATCAACAACTTGAGCCAGAACTTGCCCAGGCTGTACCAATTGTCCGTCTTTTGCAGAGCTTTGAACGACCGTGCCATCCATTGGAGCTGTAATAGAAACAGAGTGCGTACCATCGCTGATTTGTCCTAATGTATTATCCTGGGACAATGAGCTTCCTGTTTTCGCGGTCCAATCCATTACTTTACCGGCATTCGGAGAAACTACTTGCGCCATATCGCCTGCTACGCGCGCATCATCTGTTTTAATGTAATTCGCATTTTGGTTATAGTAATACACGCCCCCGATTACCAAAGCTGCTACAATAAGAATTCCAAGAATATTGACTAGAACTAAACGTCCTTTCATACAGGTTTCCTCTCCCTTTTTAATTTTATTAATAGCTTTACTGGTTAATTACTTTATAGTAAAGTTACTTTATGACAAAATTTAATTTAACATAAAATAAAAATATGCACAATAGGTTAATCTAAAAAATTTTACTTTGTTAACTAAAACATACGAGTGGTTTGTCACGTGAAATGGGTTTATAGTTAGATGTATAAATTTATTTGAGCTTTTCTAAAGGAGTTTAAAAGATGAATGAATCGAAAAAGGAAATAACACGCAGACTGGAGTACATCGAAAAAATCACAGAAACGTTTTCCCGTTACAAAAATAAGCTTATAGAAGAAAAACGAGGGGAGACGACTTATAAAATTACGCCGACAAAATATCATATGCTGAAAATGATTTATAAAAAAAATTCATGCATGGTTGTAGATGTTTCCAGAGAATTAGAATTATCCTCCGGAGCGACTACCATTATTTTGAATCAGTTAGAAGATGAGGGATTGATAACCCGTCTAAGAAGTGAGGATGATCGGCGGATTGTATGGATCAAGCTCTCTGACTCAGGAAAACAGCTGGTCGAGGAAATGATTAGAAGAAAAAACCAATTTCTTTCCGATATGTTCAGTGTGCTTTCTGAAGATGAAAAAAACCAATTTTTTCATTTGTTAGAAAAAATGGTTGAAGGCGTTAATCAAAAAATAGAAAAATAGCTGTAACAGCTGTTCGGCTCCGCGGCAATGCGCGCCGCGCAGGCCGTGGACGGGCGAACGGAACGGAGGAATTGTCGGACTCCCGATTTGTGAAGGATAAAATGGCTTTATATATTGATACACCACCATCCAATCTATTGTCCTGTCCATTTTCACAAGAATATGGCTGGAATCGTACATGGCCCCATAATGCTTCCGGTTTTCCGTCATTTTCAGATTCTGTTCTGCATAGTACATAAAAAAAACCTCCTCTTTCTATCAAAAAGGGGAGGGGGAAGAAGGAAATTATATATCGCCAAGCTTGTTTTTCCACACGCTGGAAGTCTGTACGCTGTACAGGCTTTTTCTTATTTCGTTACTTTTTCCGCTTCTACAATACGTTTCATGGCCTTCATTTGACCGATATGGTCCGCTTCATGGTACAGCATCATACCGTAAAGCTCACCTACCGTTTCCAATCCTAAGAACGGCTCCGGAAGGTTCTGTTCAAATGCTTCTGCCGGAATTGCTTTAATGCGCTGTGCCTGTTCTTGTAATTGGGACATTAACACTTCTAATGAAGGACCTTCTGTTTTCCATTCAGATGGTCTTGTGCCAAATCCGAAAAGGCTCGGATACTCGCTTGGCAAATGCTTAAACTCTCTGCCAAACATGAACGCCTCTGCCGCAGATAACACGTGACCAATATGCCAGCGAATTGTGTTGTTGAAGCCCTCCGGCTGCTTGTCTGCAGTTTCAGTATCCAACGTTTGCATAAATTTAACTAACGCCCCACGTGTTAAATCAAATTGTTTTAAACCTACCGTTCTATTCACTCTATCATTTCCTTTCTTATGTACTTTCTATTTTAATGTACCAGAAACAAACACGAAATACTCCTAAAAAACCTCGACGAAATGTTACATGATTGACGACAGATGGCAAAATGTTTCCTGCTATTAATCCAAAGGGCGCTGCGAAAGCAACGTTCGCCCCTATTTACATATTTATAAATATTTCTTAATGATTTCATGGTTTAACTCATTGTATAAAGTTTATATGATTAAAGCATGAAAGATTTACCAATGAACATGTTGATACTTGATTAACGCTACTACAAATTCTAATCAATTATGGAGGGAAGTTTATGAATAGACATCATCCTCATTTTGGTCATACACTAGCAAGCCGCTATATGAATCACCATAGAGCCCCACTTTCATTCCATGGCCCAATTATCCATGTTAAAGCCATTATAAAATTGGTTGAAGAAGATGATAGAGATCCTAAGGGAGGTACGCACCAACATTTCTTAGTCCATCAGATTCAAGTCATCGATATCGAAGGCGCTGAAAAATCATTAGTTACAGATGAAGCCTTTTGTGCAATTCGTTATGGTGACACATTAGGATTAAAAGAACCGATTCCCGGACTTGCAGAAGGGGAAGAAATTGAATTAAAAGGGGAATATATTGATAAAAACCATGCTCTTAAGGGCATAGGAAACCCTGGGGATCCTGTCATTCATTTTACACATCATCCTGTAGGATTTGTTAATTATCAAGGAAAACATTACGAATGATTCATGAGTTAAAGCCCCTTCATATATTGGTGGGGCTTTAACCTGCGAACACTCTATACCAACTTAGTTTACAAAACATGTTATTATCGGAGGTAAAAAAATTAAAATCATCCTTTGTTTGAATAAGTACAAATCAAATATAGAAAGGATTGTGAGAAGATGACATTGTTAAGAAGGATTGTTCATTTGAAGGATCTAAAGGATAAGCTGCTTGAAAGAACAAAAGACTCTTCTACTCCCTATTCTGATATGGATGAAATTCACAAACACCTCCGCAAAATTAATTTGGAATTAAAAAAACATAGCATAGATAGAAAACAATAATATGAACGGTATTGGGTTTTATATAAATGCAACTAAAAAAAGCGACATAAAAACTTTTCTTTTAGGTGGGAGAGAGCATCCGGCTAAGCGTAGAAGCGGTCAAACCCTTTTCGTGGCCCAGGCAGGGAGAGAGAGGGAGCGTAATTTCCCTTTTGTTCTACGTGGCAAACGATAGATATGTCTATATAGTATAAAAAATCAATAAGAATATAAGATTATTCCTTTGCTTTGAAATAGACCTTATTTATGTTTTCTCCTTATACTTACTTTTGTACGTATTCAGTACCAGTTAATATAACATCATTTATTGGAAGTTAAAGCCTTAGCAGGGTATGCGGCAGCAAAGATCGAGAAAATCCCGCAGAAATGGCAGGAAGAAAAGCCCCAAGTGTTGAACTATTAGAGTACGTAAACTTTCAATAGGAATGGGGTAAAAAATATGATATTTTCTGAATGGGATGAAGCATTCAACCACCAAGACCTACAGGAAGAAGCGGCATTGGATCAATCACGTATCACTGATAAGAATGTTTTACTGTTGTTGGACATAGAAAAGCAGCTGGATAGGTGTATTATCAATTTAGAAAAAGAATACGGAACAAAAACAACCGAACTTGCAGAAATTCCGATTAATCGATTAATCTATCACATTTTAGATATTCGCAGGATAGTTTATCGAAAGAGAAGATCCTTAACGACTTTGTAATTTTAAAATGAAAAGTAGCGGTACCGCTACTTTTTTTCATGCTTGCAAAGGCAGGCCTTTATCAACACTCTAAACATCACAAAAAGACTTCATGTATCCCTGAAGTCTTTTTGCTCTTCTTTTGTGATGAAAGTGAGTTTATCTAATCGAATGTAAAATTGGAGGAAATTCTACATTTTTAAGATGCTCCAAATACCTCAATTTATACGCAACCTATATATGAGTGAATGATAATTTCGACATGTCCATGTACTATGTGCAACCAAAAGGGAGTATGGTATGCTTCTTCTCTCTGGTTTACCCTCGCATGAACCACTACAAAGGTTTGACCGCTGGATGATCTCTCCCCACTATCAAAAGACGGTTTTTTTATTCACTTGTATATAATTTATATAATCAGTGTTATTGGTAGTGTCCCATTATTAATTGTTTATTCTTTATTTGCCACTTATTTCTCAGTGAAAGCGATTTCAACAATGAATAATAGGAAAGCGAAAAGTAATTCCGCACTTGTAGACAATGTAATACTCTGCATTAACTCATCTATTCTATATTTTTCTTATAATTTAGTTTTAATAAACTTTTAAAATCTAGTTCAGCAATTAATACACTTAATAATAAGAGTGTTGCACCTAAGTAACCTTTAAATGTGAGAGTTTCACCTGTGAAAATGAAAGCAAAACCTGCTGAAAAAACAGGTTCTAATGAAAAAATAAGACCTGTATGTGTAGGACTCGTATATTGCTGTGCAGTTATTTGAACAATGAAAGCCATTGCCGTACAAAATATGCTTAATGCTAGGATTGAAAACCATGATTCGGAAGTGTCAGGAAGTTTTGGTGTTTCCATAAACATTGAGAAAATGATACTAAATAGGCCAACGAAACCAAGTTGTAAAACTCCAAGGGTAATCGAATTGACATGCTTAGTCATTGTGCCAGTAACGATGATATGAACTGCATAAAGTAAAGCACATAAGATACATAGTATATCACCATAACCTATCTTTAATTGGCTATTTAATGTTAATAGACCTATTCCTACTATGGCTAAAACAATTCCAAACATCACTTTTTTTTCAGGCCTTTGCTTTAAAAATATAGATGATAATACTGGAATAAATACGACTGTGAGACTCATTAAGAAACCAGCATTAGAAACAGATGTATACTTTGTACCGAAAGTCGCAAAAACATAAACTATAAACAAAATAGAAGCTAATGTAAAAGCATATTTTACAGTTTTAAAATCAGTCTTGATTAAGTGCTTGTAAAATACTATGCCTGACAAAAGAAAAGCAATAATAAAACGTAATGAGATTAAATTATATCCTTGTATGTAATCGAGGCCAATTTTTGTAAGTAAGATGGATGCACCCCAAAAAAATGTAATCATTAGTAGCATTAAATCAGCTTTTAATTGTATTTTCATCCCTATTCCCTCGTTAGTCTTTACTTTTTAAAATATTTCGTAATGATAGTTCCAAATGAGTTCTTTTGAATAAATTCCCTAATTTCATCTATATCTGTAATTTTAAAATGTTTAGGAATGTACATATTCTCACCTCTTTTTCTAAAAATTCTGTCGGTTTATATTCGATTATACTTAAAATTTGGCATGATCATAAGGGACAGATTATAAATAATTTACAGGGCCAGTTGATATTGTCCTTTCACTAAAGTAGGTATTAAGTAAATCCTCTATACATGTGAGATTTACATAACATGAGTTATCGGCAGTCAATATAATCTATAAGTATATAAAAACCTCCTCCAGCTAAGCGATCTGGAGAGGGTTCTTTGTTCACATAATCAGTGTTAGAGGAAGTAATAAGAAGCTAATATTTTGAGCTTTCAACCTCACATATCTTTAAAATAAATGATTCATACCATTGTTTTTTTCCTTGTTCTTGTGCTATTTGATGTTTTAAATGTTTTCCCCAGTTTTTTATAGCTTCTATGGACTCCCAATAAGATACCGCAATACCAAAGCCATCTTCCCCTTGTGCAATTTGTACCCCAAGAAATCCCTCTTGCTCTGGTGCTAGTTTGATCATTACGTCAGCCATTTCTCCATATCCCAGATCTCCCTCTGTTCGTTGCGAGGAGAAAATCACAGCATAATAGGGGATTTTAATATTTTTCATAATTGTTTTCACTCCTTTACGCCGCCCGTCTATATATATTCGCAAGAGGTCTTGTTTTTAAGGGGGTTAAATAATTTTTTTTATAAATAATTTGCTGGTTTATGAATGTCTAAAAAATATGATTACAAAATAAAAAACCTTCAGCCTGTGAGGCTAAAGGTTAACATAATCAGTGGTACATAAATCTGGTTTATTTAACATTGGCTACCTGGTGAAGAAGAATGATGATCAAATTATTTATCATAAATTAGGCGAGAATACCCCCACTTCAAGCGTGTGAATGGTGTAGTGTAACGGTAAGTGGGGGAGGTTCATTACATACAAAAAAGCACCACTTCACTTTGAGTAATATGGTGCTTAAAGAAAATCAACTATTATCAGCAACGAGTGTTGAAATTTGCCATTCTACGCCGAATTTGTCTGTTACTTGTCCATATGATGGGCTCCAGAAAGTTTCTTGAAGCGGCATTACTACTTGACCACCTTCTTGTAACTTTTTGAATACTTCTTTTGATTTTTCTACATCGTTTATCCTGATGGCTACGGTCACTTGTGATCCAATTTGGTATGGTTGGCCTGGGAATGTATCAGAAATCATGAGATCAGTATTACCGACTTTTAAATGTGCATGTAAAACACGGTCTTTCGCATCAACTGGAATAGAGAATTCTGGACTTTCAGGCATTTCTCCAAAAGTTTGAATGCTTTCAACTTTTGCATCCAATGCATTTTCATAAAATCTAACTGCATCTTGTCCATTACCATCCAAAACTAAATAAGGGTTAATACCTAAAATCATAAAAAACACCTCTTTTTTAAAATATTTTGGGTAGTAGTTAAATAATCATATTTAACTGTAAAACAGAACGAATGTTCTTGTTTATATTACCATATATTACATACGTATTCAATAACCTAATTCAACTATCCTGCCCCTTTCGTTAAATAAAGAACAATGCATATTGAAAGACTCTTGGAATATGATTTTGTCTTACCTTGATGGGCATGGGTCGGAACCCCACATACTAATAAATCACTCATGTAAATCATTAAATCTCAATTTATTTCTAATCATCAATGTCATGGTGAACCGTACCACAACTAACAGCAAAAGGAGAGTGGATGATCCACTCTCCTATGATGCCTCATTCTGTCCAAGGGATTGCTCAACACTTCCCATTCGTTTAAGTTTATTCCATCCTACCGCTATTCCTCGAATAGAAGAAAATATAGATTTGATTACAACGTAAGTCATAAATTGACGATAAATAAGGCGTTGTACAATTAACCAGGCTAATGGTTTAGGATTTTCCTTTTCTAATTTAAAGGCAAAGAGTGAAGCAAGCAGGTCAATTACAAAGAATAAAAGGTAAAATCCCAAAACTTTTAAAGGATGACTACTAAATATGCCCATAATCATTAATAGATCTGCTAATGGAGAAATCGATTGCGAAATATATTGGAATAGCCACATATTTGGTAATGCAATAAATCCTAATGTTTTATGCTTTACATTAAATAAGGCTTTTCGATGCTTCCAAAGACACTGGAGTGTTCCATACGACCAACGATATCGCTGTTTAATGAGACTTTTCACATCTTCAGGCGACTCCGTATAGGCATATGCTTTTTCTTCATACACAATTCGATATCCTTGACGCAAAAGCGTTAAAGTAAGATCCGTATCTTCCGCGAGTGTATCTTCACTTAAATATCCAGCTTTCTCCACACGTTTTTTATGCCATGCTCCGATAGCCCCAGGAACTACAGTGATACAATTTAACTCATCAAAGGCTCTGCGCTCTAAATTAAAGCCTGTAATGTATTCAACATGTTGCCATGTAGTCAACAGATTTCGTCTATTCCCCACTTTAACATTGCCTGAAACTGCAGCTACGTTATGATCTTCAAAATGTCTAACCATTAAAGAAATAGCATCTTGAGCAATAATGGTATCGGCATCTAAAGAAATAACAATTTCTCCTTGTGATTTTTGGAACCCTAGATTCATTGCGGATGCTTTACCGCCGTTTTCTTTTTGAATTAAACGAACTTTAGGATGTTTATGAAATGCTTCTTGGATTGCCTTTGACGTACCATCTTTCGAGCCGTCATCAACAATAATGACTTCAAAATCTCGATAATCACTATCCAAAATAGAACGAATCGTCTTGGCAATAACCTTTTCTTCATTATACGCTGCTATCACAACACTAACGAAAGGTTGATAAGCAGAATTAGTAAAGGAACGAGATGTAGTTTTCCTTTTTTGCCTGAACGCAAAATAAATTAAAAATAAGAAGCGGAAAATACCTAATCCAATAGCGATATAAAAAATAGTCGTTAAGGTGTGATTAAAATATCCCACCCCTGAAAAAACGGCCCGATCGTAAAGTAAGTATGGCTTATCATCAGAGTGAACGGAAGGCATAATATCATCCCGTTTTTTACCCATCAAATCTGAAATTGTCACAAAACTATACCCATGCTTTTTAAGATCTTTAATAATAATTGGCAGCGCCTCTACCGTATGAGCACGATTACCGCCCGCATCATGAAGGAGAATAACATGTCCCTCACCATTGTAAATGGATCTAAGAACACGTTTTACCAATTCATTTGTTGATGGTCTGGCCCAGTCTTCAGGGTCAACTTTTTCTCCAACCATTGTATAGTTCATATCTTGAGCGCGCAAAATAGGCAGTATCTCATTTGGTAAATACGGCTCAGCATCTGCTTCATATGGCGGTCTAAATAAAACCGTAGAGTGGCCAGTTATTTCCTGAATGAGTCGCTGAGTTGTATTCAACTCTACTTTTGTGCGCAGTGGAGAAGTATCTGCTATGTTAGGGTGTGTGAAGGTATGATTGCCAATTTCATGCCCTTCGTCGTATATTCTTTTAATAATACTAGTATTTAATTGAGCATTTTCACCCACTACAAAGAAATCAGCTTTTATTTTATACTTGTTCAATATATCCAGGATTTTCGGCGTGTAATTAGGATCAGGCCCGTCATCAAACGTTAGTACTACTTGTTTTCCTTTTGGTTGTCCGTAGCGTTGCACTTGATATGACGCTGGAAGTGACTGATACACTTCATCTGTAAGATAACCATCTTTGCCTACTTGGAAGTCCCTGGATCCGTTTTGACCCGCATTCGTAACCCTTAAGATTTCACCTTGACCAGAATAATCTACTTGATTTGTACTAGCGATTTTATGTAATGGGTTGGGGTTGTTTTGTACCCTTCTAGGATCTTTTAATGATTTCCATACAGTAGGATCTTCTGCTCCCAATCTCCAGAATGCAAATCCTTTTGCATCATTTTTCGATGCAATTTTCATTTGGTTGTAGAGAGTGACACCATCTAAAAACCAAACAATATGTTCTTGTGCTCCTTCTTTATATCGAAAATAAGGGTTCCCACTTATCTTATCCCATTGAATTTTTAAATCTGAATCATGAACCATTTTCATGATGTCTGAGAAAGTTAAAGACTCAGCAGAGTTTTTGCTATCCATCGTCCAATCATATCCATAGTTACCGAAAGCGACTATAAGTTTTTCTGAAGGAATATCTAAATGTTTAAGCGTATCCTCAAACCATTTATTTGAAGCAATCGGTCCGGGATTCCCCGCTTCATAGTGTTCATCGTACATCATCACAATCATACGATCTATTTCTTTGGCTAATGCTCCATAATCAAAGGTATTATCATCAGCAGGGACATCTTCCGTCACAAGCAAATGATGTTGGTGAAACACGGTAGTAAGTTCTTTCATGAAATTTGTTAATTCATTTCGATCTTCCTCAGGTATTGACTCAAAGTCGATATTAACGCCTGCAAATTGATTAGCTTCGATTTGTTTTTCTAAATCATTAATAAACTTTGTCTGTACATTAGCAGGAGCATGCAGCAACTTATCGATCACTGCACCATCAGGACCAGAACCTTTTTGAGTAAAGTTGTTGATTAAAGGCATGATTTTTACATGATTTGCTTTCGCTAATTGCATAATGTCAGGCTTAATCTCACTGCTAATTGTTAAATCTGCATTTAAATGATACCATTCTGGTACTAACATGGTTAGTGAACGGATATTATCCTTTAAAGAGGCGGTACTATTTTCATCCCAGTTTACATAAAAGCCATAGACTTCTTTAGGCTGCTTACTATTAGTTCCTGAACTTTGGGAGTGTTTCGTGTCATCTATTTGGGCATTAGAGTACTTGGATTCTTCATTCTTTAATTCTTTCTGCAGCTGCTGATCGCTGAGTTTTTCATCGATAGATACAATTTTTTTATCTTGATTTAGGAACAGTTTCATATATGGGAAATTCGCAGTTGAAAAAATACTTCGAAAGAAAAAATAAAAAACAATAATCATAATGACTACTGTGAGACATAGAAACCAATTGAAAAATACCTTTCTTCTCCCTTTAGCATCATAAAAAATAACTTTAGGTTCGTCTTTCTCTTGTTGCATTTTTTTCTCCATCATTTTTTTGATATACTCCTTTTATTTCCTTCTAGTACCAACATAAAATATTTTAATAAGTGGTTATTTCCAGCTTAACTAATTACTGAAAGTGATTATCATGCCAAAAACTCAAATTAAAATGTTTTCACTCGTTGTACGTTTCAAATACATATCCTTTCTCTTTCAATTCTTAAATAATCGTAAATAAGGCTCAAATAGACTGAGGATGAATATCATGCATTAAAATGACCTTTCTATTCTCCTTATATAATATTCGAACCAATTGAACGTTTTGTGGGGGTAGTTTGCTTGAAATCTATATGGAATCACGGTTTTGATGCAAATACGGTACGATCTTGAAAGGGGAATGTCGTAATGCTGAAAGAGAAGGTAATAGATAGTAAGAAATATCTAGATGCAGCTGAGTTCCTAAAAGTCACTGCACATGAGGTACGCCTTGGATTATTACAATTCTTGCTTGTAAATGGTCCTACAAATGTAACTACCTTATATCAAAAATTTGGGATGCCTCAAAGTAGTATGAGTCAGCATTTAGCAAAGCTAAAACAAGCTAAAATCATTAGAGGAGATCGGAAAGGCTTTTCTATTACTAATTTCTAATTTTTTGGATGTCTATCATCGTTAACAAGCTTGTCCCGACCGCATAGTATAGGTATAAAACCGATTATAAAAAGGAGCCAGAACACACATGATGTTTCCACATACGAAACTACGCTATATCAATGACCAGATAGGCTTTGGAGTTTTTGTAACTAAATTTATTCCTAAGGGGACAATAACGTGGGCTTTGGATGAACTGGACCATATACTGGAACCAGAGTTTGTTGCTAAATTGGATAAACAAAGACGCAAATTTCTCAATAAATACACTTATCGTAATAAAAACGGTCAATATATTCTTTGCTGGGATCTTGGCAGGTACGTAAACCACAGTTTTCATGCGAATTGCATGGGAACTGCATATGATTTCGAAATTGCTATTCGGGATATTCTTCCAGGTGAGCAATTAACAAGTGATTATGGAACATTAAATATTGGTACATCTTTTGAATGTATTCCAGAGGAAAGAACTGACCGAAAGAGAGTTAACCCTGATGATCTTTTACATTTTTACAAAGAATGGGATCAACAGGTGATTGAGGCTTTAAAACATTTTAATGATGTCGAACAACCGCTGATTCACCTCATTCGTCCTGAATTCAAGGAAAAAGTGATGGTTGCCGCCAAGAAGCATATTCTTCTCGATTCAATCAAAAGTAACTATTATGATCGTTCTTCTAAAAGCAAAAAATAGGGTGTAACACTTAAAAAATGTTATGAATTAAAATCATAAAAATTGCAATAGTGGAATTTTAAATATGTCTTAGCATTGTAAATCCGTATTTTCCTGACTGTACCCCTTAATTGGTTAAATGTACAAGCATAATTTTGATAGAGTGAATATGCTGTGTTAGTGAAATACTAATTTGAAATTACGGAGGAGTTGTTAGCTTTGACATATAACAACAATAAAAATTTATACAACGTTTGTGCACGACTCAAAAAACTTTTGAACAAAGCCGGAATGGAGAACATTGGAATACGCATTACTCTTACAAACGGATTGGAATTCCCTCTTTCCCAACTTTATGATGTTTCTCCTGCTAAATGTGTACTAGCGGTACATGAACCGGGAATTGATAAAAAAGTCTCTTTACAAATTTTTGACTGTAACATAATTAAGTCTGTAAAAGTATTCGTTAGTAGCCAGCGGACACTTGAAACATTCACTATTAATTTCTAGACATTAAAGAACTCGATACGACTTGTTTCGTTCAGAGTAAACAAGTACGATGATACAGTAAAAATCAGTAGTTATAAAAATAAATATATGGATGGAATCCATCTCTTTAAGTTATTTGACAAGCAATGTTCGTCTCTCAGGAATATTTTATATCACCGTTATTCAATATTGTTTACGTCCTATTATCCTTCTTAAACCGGGGAGAGGGGCGTTTTTTTACTTTTTCAATGAACCAGCACGAATTTTCTATAATAGGGATACCGCTAGCGAAACGGAAAAAAACCGCGCTAAGGATTTTTGAATCATTTTAATTCCAGTTTAAATTGTGTTGTATGTGAAAGTAGGTCATTTCGGTAAATTGGGTTGCATTAGCAGCCGTTTTCATTGGTGTTCTTAGGTTCTAACGCAACACAAATGATGTTGTGTTGTATTGAAATACTCTTAGTGGGGTATCAAGGACAGGACATATCAGGGCAAAGAGAAGAAGAAAATCTAAAGGGGTAGAAAATAAAGATGAACGGAGAAAACAAATAAAAGCAGTTTGTTAAGTTGAACAAGCTTTTTAAACATAATCATCGTTATTAGTAGTTAACTTATTTAAAATTCTATAAAACAAGAATATATATTTATTTTTAGGAGTATATAGAAGGTGTAAGTTTATCATGCTAAAGGGGGCTTTCTAATGGGTTTGTTTGATAAGTTATTTGGCAAGAAAGCACCGAAAATTATTTTAGTACATGTTCTTCATCCAGATTATGGTTATGTACAGCAAAGCTGGGAAGTAGGTAAAGATATCTCTGCAGATGTAGTTAAAAGAAGAGCAAAAGATAATGAGTTATATGTAATGTATGTGTTTAAAAATAGAGAAGAAAATAAATTGATTCTTGCAAAAGAATCGTTTTTAAAAGCGGTAACAGAATATCGGCAAATAGATGAAGACATAAAAGAACAACAGGAAAGAGCATTAAAAGAATTTGATCTAAAATAAAGTACGATTATAAAAAAGCGATGGGGACATGAGGGGGACATGGACTCGTCTCTATGTCGACACCAGGGGGACATTACCCCCGAAATAGGTGTACACGATGTGGACATTCGAACACTTTTATTGCTATCACGGTTTCGCTAGGCTTTGCCTAGTATATCACGCTATGTGATATCAAAAACCCCTTATGCTCTTCTGACTATGTTTAAATCTTTAAACGAAAAAACGAGACCTAAATAGGATCTCGTTTGCTACCTTATATAACCGCACTTATTGGAAGTTTTTAAGTTAAAGGTGTGGGTCCCAAAGTTCATAAACCATGCCTCCAACTAGTACAGCTAACGCTAACCCTAAACAAATAAATAAAAGTATTGGTTTTGTATTTTCTTTCATGAACTTTTTTCCTTTCCCTCATCTATTTTCGATGTAAGATTATTAACATTCTATACATATAAAAATGAAATTAGACAAAGAAAAAATTGATTGTATGACTTGATAAGAATAGTTTGTGATAGTGGGTTGTTTTAGAACAAATGGTTTTACTAACAACGATTATGAGGGTCAAAGCTATGAAGGGAAAAGGAGTAAAGTCTTAAAAAAGAGCCCCAACAGGAGCTCTTTTTCGTTTACATAATCAGTGTTATCGGTAGTTATATATTAGTTTTCTAACGAATTAAAATCATAATTTGATTTACTCCTGTACGTTTTAATACAAAATATCCTTTCTCCGCCTTTGTTGCAATTCCATCATCATTCGTCCAGCAATATCCTTGTTCTTCACAAGTCCCATCATCTCGAATGAGTATTTGACCCATTAACCCAACAGCCACCCATTCCGGGCGCTCTGTACGAGGGATATATTCTTCACTTGGATTCCATTCAGGATTGAGCATTGGATGCATTTCTTTTCTTTCAGGAATAAGAATATTTCCTTCATTGTCTTTTTCAGCCGGAATCGTCACTTCATGATATTTTTTTCGTCCCCATTCATCGGTCAAATATTTTCCTTGCCATCGTAAACCTGCACTATTTCCAATGAGACTAGGCGTTGCACTGGTGATACCTAAAATAAATTGATCACTTGAGGTGGCTTTTCGAATTTTCCCCTTTTCTACTGCTGTAACAAAGTAACCAACATCGATCGGGTTTTTATCTACTGTTTCAAACATTTCGGCATAATCGGCTGCTGGACTTAAATACGCCCCGTCGACAAACATATTACCATTATTCAGAAGTTTTCCGATGAGACCGGTAAGGTCATACGCAACAGCTCCAAAGGCTACATTCCATGAATAGGTTGGATCTCCATTGAAGTTGTTAACCGCTCCATTCCGTCCCATAATATGGGCTCCTTCGAAACCATTTGCTGTTGTACTCAATCCTTCAGTATGAGATAAATCCCCACTAGCAATTGTACCTGATCCTTCGGCATGTGAAGCAAATCCATTTGCCCTTGTACCTGATCCTTCCGCATGGGAAGAATCCCCACTGGCAATTGTACCTGTTCCTTCGGCATGTGAAGCAAATCCACTTGCAGTTGTACCTGTTCCTTCTGCATGGGAAGAAGTTCCACTTGCGGTTGTACCGTCACCTTCTGCGTGGGAAGAAGTTCCACTTGCGGTTGTACCGTCACCTTCTGCATGAGAAATATCCCCACCTGCGGTTGTGAAGTTACCTTCGGAATGGGCCGCAAATCCATTTGCCGTTGTATTATTTCCTTCGGCATGAGAAGAATCGCCACCTGCCGTTGTACCTGCACCTTCTGCATGGGCACCATTCGCATTTATACCTGTACTTGTTGATATGCCCTCCGCATGTGAATTAGATCCATTTGCTATTGTATTACTACCTTCGGCATGAGAAGCATCTCCATTTGCTATTGTACCTGCACCTTCAGCATGTGAATTAGATCCATTTGCGATTGTATTGCCACCTTCTGCATGTGAAGCATTGCCAAATGTTTGTGTTGAATCGCCTTCAGCATGAGAAGATCCTCCATTGGCTGTTGTGTTCGATCCTTCCGCGTGGGAAGATCCTCCATTGGCTGTTGTGTTCGATCCTTCCGCGTGAGAAGATCCTCCATTGGCTGTTGTGTTCGATCCTTCCGCGTGAGAAGATCCTCCACTCGCTGTTGTGTTTGATCCTTCCGCGTGGGAATCTGCTCCTTGGGCTTGTGTATTATTTCCTTCAGCATGAGATCTATCTCCACTTGCCGTTGTACCGCCACCTTCCGCATGGGATGAACTCCCACTTGCTGTTGTGCCACCTCCTTCAGCGTGGGATGAACTCCCACTTGCTATTGTGCTACCTCCTTCGGCATGGGAGTCATCTCCACTTGCGGTTGTGGAGTTACCTTCCGCATGGGATGAACTCCCACTTGCTGTTGTGGAGCTACCTTCAGCATGCGAAGAATTCCCACTTGCGGTTGTATTTTGACCTTCGGCATGAGAAAAAGATTCACTTGCTGTTGTACCGCCACCTTCCGCATGGGAAGATCCTCCGCTAGCTATTGTTCTTGATCCCTCAGCATGGGCAGCCCCATTACTTGCTGTTGTATTAAATCCTTCTGCATGGGATGCAGGTCCGCTAGCTGTTGCTCCTGATCCCTCAGCATGGGCAACTACATTACTCGCTGTTGTATTAAATCCTTCTACGTGGGCAGCAGTTCCACTGACTGTTGTTTTTGTGGCAACTCCTTCTACATGAGAAAAATCCCCTAGTGCCTGTGAAGCTGGAAATAAAGTAATATCTGGAGTTCCTCCTTCCGCATGTGAAGCATTCCCACTGGCTATTGTATTTTGACCTTCGGCATGAGAGGCTGTTCCACTAGCCGTTGTGCTTTCTCCTTCCGCATGGGAGCAATCCCCACTAGCTTCTGTATTACACCCTTCCGCGTGAGCACCTTCTCCACTTACAACGGTTGAATTGCCTTCTGCATGAGAAGCAGTTCCATTAGCTGTTGTTCCTGTTCCTTCTGCGTGGGAAGCAAAACCAGTAGCAGCTGTTCCGCTTCCTTCTGCCACGGAACATCCATTGGCCGGATCAGTTCTAATACAGAGCCCTGGTACTTGTATTCCTCCTATGGAGCCTACTATTGATCCTGTTGAACAACAAACCTTAATTGGTTCGTTAGATGGGGCTAATTTGATTGATTTATTAGATCGAGATAAAGACAAAAAAATAACCTTCTTTCTTTTAAACTGTAATATAGCTATATTAATTTTGATTCATTTTGCTTATATATTTGCCTATATTTGCTCGATATGAATCGATATATATCCATCCTATATATGTGAAGTAATGTATGCTTGTCCTAAGTCAAATGAAAAATATGAGATACAGTTGATCCATATCTATCAAAGTAGGCATTACTTTAGTTTCTAAGCTATAATCCATTGGAAATAAAGCATTTATGAAATTATTTATGCTATAAACAACCGCATCAAAAGAGGAATATGTTTAGATTTTAAAATCGTAGTGGAATGTCGTTATGTATACCGTATACATGTGAAGTTTACATAACATCTTATTATCGGAAGTTGCTTATTCACACACTCCCCATGATATCAACATTTCTTAGGATATCTGAAATTATCAAATATGCAGGGTTCTATACATTGCCGCAATGGTACGAGTTTTCGGCTCTTGGTTATGTGCTAGATATGCCAAAAGACTGTATAAAATCTTGCATATTCCAATAGCCAGGAAAGGTGTTGTTATTTGTTTCCTTATCGATTAAATGTAATATTTTACCGCTTGAAGTTATCCGTTTATCTGGATTATTATGAATTTGAATCGACATTTTACACGAAATACCTTTACATGCAAAAAGAGCCAAGTTTTAAACATGGCTCTTTTTGTATTTGGAATGTTGTCCCATAAACATCAACTTAAGAAAATAAAGAAACCCCAAAGCGATAAAATGAGCATCTTTGTGTCAGAGTACTCAAAATTTTTGTTCTGGGGGTGCTATAAAACTTTAACTTGATGGCGATGGGGCGGGACCCCTGATACAAAAACCATTCGTCTTTAGGTGTGAAATTATGAATTAAATGACACACTAGAACCTTATTTTCAATGCTGTATGGTTTATTTTTTCATTTTTTTCCGTATGATAGCGATGAGTAGGAGCAATGTCGGAATTAAAGTTAAAACAAAGGAGGTATAAAAAGGGAGAATGGTTGCTGTAAACTTGGAAGTTTCTCCTATGCTACGATACCCCCACATACCGAACAACATCAACAAAAAACCAAGTGGAAGGACGACTGAACGGTAATTAGAGAGATTCAACCATTGGGCAGTGCTTAGAACAAGAGCATAATAGAACACTGATATTTTGATGAATGTCCCTGTTACCCAAATAACTATGATAACTGATTCAACATGTTGAATAAAATTTCCGATTTGAATGTATCGAATAGCGCTAAATATCGGATAGACATAACTGCTTGTAGTTCCTCCAAATAAGAAAATAGCAATCAAATTAAAGATAATCATACTAAACATGATCGCAAGAACTGAGATCATACTCCATTTCATCCCTTTTTCACGATCCGTCAAAAAAGGAAGAAGCATAGAAATAAGAAACATTTCGCTAAACCAAGACTGTGGTGCAGCCGCTCCTAGAATCGAGGGCATTATACCATGTTCCATGATTGGAAACATATTCTTGAGGTCCAAGTCCTTAAGAAACAAGATAGTCAATATGAATAGCATGAAAATTAAATTTGGAATGAACAGTTGAGAGGCTCTCCCC
This sequence comes from Ectobacillus panaciterrae DSM 19096, assembly GCF_000430785.1. GTDB lineage: Bacteria > Bacillota > Bacilli > Bacillales > Bacillaceae_G > Ectobacillus > Ectobacillus panaciterrae. Next base: position 68,212 of record NZ_KE387251.1, on the reverse strand, counting down.
AGCACTTCCACACCGCCTTGTACAGCAAAGGCACAGACCAAAACCATGCTTCCGATCACTACAATCATCGGGGTTTTAAGCAAAAAAGAACTTATAATGAAATCTGTATATTCTCTCAATATCATGCCATTCGTGTGCAGAAAAAAGAATAAGTAGGCAAACCCAAGTACCTTTCCTGGAATTCGACCAATAACATGTTCGCTGTACTGGATAATCGTTTTCTTCGGATAAAGATTATGTAACTGATATAAGACAAATACTGTAAGGAATCCGTTAAGTGACCCCCAAATTGGAGAGATCCACATATCGCGCTCCGCATATTTTCCCGTTATCGCTGGAACGATGAGAATAGCAGTTGAGAATATCGTTGGATACATCATAAGTGCCATTTGAAATGCGGAAATTTTTCCTTTTTCAATCACCTTTTTTACCTCATTACATTTTTCTTTTATTATTCCCATAAAATATATAGAAAAAAACTCTTTATGTCCGGTAATTATGGTTCTGGTGTCAAAATAACACCTTTATGTACATCTAAGAATACATGTAATATAAATTTGCTATAAGGGGTTCCACTGTATGCCAATCAAGCTAAGAAATCTACTTACTTTTGTACGTATTCAGTACCAGTTAACATAACATGAGTTATCGGTAGTTCATGTATCTATAAACCTACAAAAAATCCCTTCAGATCATGCTTACTGAAGGGATTTTTTGTTTACATAATCAGTGTTATCGGTAGTTAGTTCATAACAATTATTGATCTACTATAAATCGACACCATATATTCCCCAGTCACAGGTTGGGCTTCTGTCAAAGCCAGTTGCAGTGTACCTCGCCATGTGAACATGGGGACCGCCAGAAATTCCTGAAATATCAACCGTTCCAATTTGTTGCCCGAGATTTACATGATCCCCTATTTTAAGATTAGGAAGCGGAGTTACATGAACATATTGAGTAATATACTGATCGATATCACTTGTTATTGAGACTAGGTTCCCATCTCGCGGACAAGGTCCAGTAGGTGGATTACCACAAGGAGGGTTTCCTGATGCTAAAAAGTTGATAGTTCCTGCTTCTGAAGCATATACTGGCGTACCTATGGCAATGCTTGGAAACCATAAATCCTTAGCTCCTGGATGGTTAGGGCCACAAGGTGTGATTATTGAAACATCGTCTTCGGTGTTAAAAGGGTCTGTGAAATAAGCATGAAATGGAGTAGTAACGATTGGACATTCTAGGCAAATTCTCCATGGGGCGGTATTAACAGGAGTAGGAGCAGAGATAGGACCAAGAGCAGATTTACGTATTGCAATCATTGAAAAATTATTTTGAGTTGGTGCATTAGGTGAGTAATCGTATCCAACACCAATATGAGTCATATTAGGATTTAAGATATTTGCCCTATGTCCAGGGCTATTCATCCACCATGTAACTGCTTCTTCAGGTGTATATTGTTTTCCATTTCCCCAAAATATGTTTGCAACTGCATTTTCATATGGAATATTAGCGTTGTTTAGTTGAGCAAACTCGTCCCCTCCGAGTGTTGGACTATAGTGGGCAGGTGGTTGATAACGAGACATATCTTGTGCTTTAGCTCTAGCCACTTCAGTTAATTGACTGTCTGGTTGTAATGGAGATAATCCTTGTTTTTGTCTTTCTTGATTTATAAGATTTATAATTCGTGACTCATAAGATGAATCAATAGCGTCACCTCCATAATCATACATATTCTCATTTTGTAATCTTACAGCACCATCTTGACTCCCACATAACTTTGGAAAGTGTGCTCTAAACTGTTGGCTATTACAATGAATATCATCACTCTCATATTTATAGCCAAATTTGTTAGTAGTGTATGGCATATACTTTGAACCGTGTTTTTTACTATAAGCCATTTCTATTTCTTCACCTCTGAATTAAATGTTTTATCATACTTGTACATATTCAATATATACAAGATTCACGAAATGGCTTGGACAACTACCAAAAAAATTGATGTATATTTTATACATGTGAGGTTTACATAACATATCATTATTGGAAGCTCATAAATATCAGAAAATCAGATGTGGCAAGGATTCTGCCATCTTACTGTGTTTGTATGATATGTATAATTATATACGGGCTTGATAAGACAAGATTCTTCCGTTTTCTTCAATTTAAAAGATAAGAAAGTATATTCGCACTAAAATTTACCAAATTGATTTTCAGCTAATTTTCAGTTTACATTCAACTTAATCTCAGATTCAAATTACATAATAAAAGTACGGCAAGGCCAATAAATAACAGGAGTCAGGAATGGTGAGTATTGTAAGTGTTAATGAAATGAAACGGTTTAGTTATTAAAATGCCACATTTGAATGTTTCATAATAATTTTGTTCTTGTTAAAAAATAAAAAGGGGAGATAAACATGAAAAAGATAAGACAAATTCATTTCTGGGTTGGAATTATTACCGCTGCCTTTCTTTTTGTTCAATCTATCACGGGCATAGTTCTGTATTTTCAACAAAAAGGAGGGGATAAGGGCGGGCAGCCAATGGCAATGCAGCAGTCTAATTCCCAAAATGCAGGTTCTTCAAATAGCAGCAGCAAAAATACTAATAATAGTAGTGCAAGTAGCAACACAAATACTAATAATAGCAGTGCAAGTAGTAATAGTAATACGATGCAGGCTCCATCATTTAATGGATCAGGGGGACCTCAAAATGGCAACTTCCCAAATGGAGGAATGATGCAGAGACAAGCAGGAGGAGCTGGATCTTTAGAAATGCTGGTGAAGAGCCTGCACTCAGGTATTATCGGTTTAATTGCTGGAATTGGTATGCTAATTCTAACAGGAACAGGATTATGGACATCATGGCTGATTGCAAGGGCCAAGAGAAAGAGAAAAAGAGACGTAGCAACAGCATCGTAACTTCCTAAATTTAATTGTATAGAACTTAAATATACTGCTGTATTTCTTATATGTATTTAATATGCTTTCCCTAACATCTGTTTATTGAAATCTTGAACTAAAAAAATCCTAGGAATATCTGCTGCTTCCCAGGATTTTTTCTTTTTATTTAGGCTGTGTTAATGAACATTGTTGATATTCTTATGACCAACAGGGCAGCATTGAATAATATTTATCTAATCATGCTGCGATGCTTTATAATCATGTTATCTATGTTATTAAAAAGGGTGATATGCATGATGACCGTAAAGGATTTATTGCGGCTGTCAGTTACAAACGATTTTTCGGTTGTAGCAGGTGGCAATGCATTAAATAATCCAATCCAAAGTGTTGGAATTTTAGACTTTGAATTTACTGAAGGTATTCAGCCAGTGAGAGAAACTGCTTTCAGCCCTCATAGCCTTGTACTCAGCAGCTTATTATTTGCTAACCAAAGGCCAGAACGTTTAATCGACACGATTAAAAAGCTTATTGAATTAAAGGTAAGTGCCTTAGCCTATAAGCCAGTTATTTTTGAGGATTTACCGAACGAGGTCCTAAATTTTGCAAATGAGCAAGATTTCCCGATTTTACGTTTTGGTGGAGATGAATTTTTTGAGGATATCATTTTTGAAGTGATGAATTATATTAAAAATAAAGAACATGCGCTCTTTTTACAAAATATAATGAGATGCTTAATCGAAGAGGAGGTATCAGAGAAACAAATACAGTCCTTCTTACAACAAATGAATAAACCGTTTAAGAAATATGTATTTACAGCCAATATTCAAATGAAACAATCCGAGGGCTCCCAATGGATGCACTCCTTTTTCCAATTCGAATCATTTTTGAAGTCTAGTATAGTTTGTACATATAAACACAGCATTCTCATCCTTTTGACAGACAAATCCCAACAGCTCCAATTTGAAAAAATACTAAAGGAATGGATGGACCTTTATGCAATTCCATCAGATGGATTAACGATTGGTTACAGTCAAGTCCACCAGACGCATACAGAACTTCATCTAGCTGTTAGAGAAGCCTACTATGCTCGAATTATTGCTGAAATTGAAATGAAGTCTATTTGTAATTATGAACAACTCGCATCCGAACGGCTGCTTATAGAGCTTTATCGAAAGGATGCACAATTCGCTAACAATTATGTGAAAATGTATTTAGGACCGCTTGAAAAGGCAGATCGAGATTTACTGAATACTGCAGTGACATTTGTGTTAAAGAAAAGTAATGTGAAGGAAGTAGCGGACACACATTATTGTCATCCTAATACGATTCGTTATCGCATGGCGAAAATACGTCAATTAATAGATCCTTTTGGCAACGAGCTTGTTTTTTATGAGAATCTATCCGCAGCAGTTAAATTGTACTTACTGCATAAAACAATCGAAGGAACGACTATTGGATTGGAATCATTCCAAAAATAAGCTTAAAAGTTTAGAATTACAATCAAATTATTGTATTTCTTCTTGTGATATCCTTGTTGTAGTCAAGGAGGAGAAGAGATGAAACAATATATAGGTGATGGAATGCTGCTCATTACAGCGATTATTTGGGGCAGCGGATTTGTTGTAACCGACATTGCACTAAAATATTTAACCGCATATCAAGTGATGGCGGGAAGGTTTGTTTTAGCTACACTTTTACTCACAATGCTATTTGGATACAAATTCAAAAAAATTACAAAATCTGTCGTATGGAAAGGATCTATATTAGGAACTTTTTTATATCTAGGCTTTGCTTTACAAACGGTCGGTTTGCAATATACGACACCATCTAAAAATGCATTTTTAACAGCCGTCAATGTTGTAATTGTGCCGATCATCGCTTACCTAATTTATAAGCGAAGAATTGATCGATATGAAATGCTCGGTTCAGTCATAGCAATTGTAGGCATTGGCTTTTTATCAATGAATGGTTCTATGACGATCAATATAGGTGATGCATTATCCCTTGGGTGTGCAGTAGCCTTTGCTTTTGATATTTTTTATACAAATCTTTTTGTCCAAAAGGAAGATTCAATTTCACTGACGATTGTACAATTCATAACAGCATCTCTGCTAAGTGTAGTTACGATGTTCATTCAAGGTGATATACCGACAACGATCGAAAAGGAAGCAATGTATTCAATTGTGTATTTAGCAGTCTTTTCAACAATGATTGCATATCTTTTCCAAAATATGGCGCATCAATATACAACAGCTACAAAGGCAGCCATTATTTTATCAACAGAATCTTTTTTCGGGATGTTGTTGTCAGTTTTATTTTTACATGAAGTAATGACAGGTCGTATGGTTATGGGGGCTATGTTAATTATGATGTCCATCTTAATTGCTGAAGTAAAGCCAGCCTTCCATAAAAAACACACTGTAAAAAACGCGCGTGAGTGAATAAGTTGTTTTAAGCGGTTATTAAATAAAAATCATTTAAATAACTTGATCGTTTTCTGTAGATATTGTGAAAAATTGTACTTAAACGATAGGGTGCTTGAGTTGAACAAGAAGTAAAAAAAGACCGAATCAAATCGGTCTTTTTGTTTTAGCTAAAAATCAACAATGAGGTTTAACAGAGTTTTTATTTAAAATCTAAAAAAGGCTTATCGTTCTTTACTACGACAATTTTTGCATACTTGGATCGTTTGATTTGTATCCGTTTTATGTGGATACAATAGCTTAATTCTTGTTCTTCCACACAATGGGCATTTCCCTCTTCCATTTGAAGGCAGAGTGCTTAAGGCTTTTCCGCGATATCTCTTAGCCATTTCCATCCATCCTTATTCGTAATAATGCTTTCTCTTTATCTAATGATGGGATGAAATAAATATTGATGGGCATTCAATTGTTTTTTATTTATATATGAGTGAATGATAAATTCGACATGTCCATGTGCTGTATGCAACCAAAAGGGAATATGGTATGCTTCTTCTCTTTGGTTTACCCTGGCATGAACCACTATAAAGATTTGACCGCTTCTGTACGTCGCCGGATGATCTCTCCCCACTATAAAAAAATTCTCCTCTTGTTTCATGATCGAGAGAAGATTGCAAAGCTTCAAGTCAAACCTCCTACATATTTCTACTGCTATTGGGTATATATACAACAAGGGCAGTTAAGTGTTTTCCAGAACCATAAAAATGATTGGAAAGGAAGATCTATAATTGGCGGATACGACTATTTATGTTAAAGAAGCAACAAATGAACAACCAATTCAAACATTAGAAACTATTCTTGTACAAATGGATGGCATTGAATGGGCTTGGGTGGACATGGAAGATGGTGAAGTAAAGATTACATACAATGAAAACGAAGTTACGCAAGAACAAATCATAAACAGGATTCAACAACATGGGTTGCATCTGCTGTGATACATCATTTTTTGCAGGTAGAAGAAACTGATTGTATGAGATATTTCTCCCTCAACAAAACCTTTGTTAACATAGTGGAGACCACAGAAACATTACAAGAAAGATAAAATAAAGAAACAAAGAAAATCCCCAATATCTAGAAAAGGATTGGGGATTTTGTATATAAAGCCTAGGGTCTTACATATAACATCCATTCTTGTTGAACACACCCGGTAGTGACATGAGATTAGAAACGAAATCACATAACTTGTATATAACAAGTTGGGCTTTTTTGATGATCAGTATCATGATCCAGTTTGCTATATAAATACAATTTATAAGTTCACGATAGACAAAATCCAACTTCATGTCGAAAATTCATTTAGGATATATATATATGCAACTAAAAAAATCGACATAAAAACTTTTCTTTTAGGGGGGAGAGAGCATCCGACTAAGCGTAGAAGCGGTCAAACCCTTTTCGTGGCCCACGCAGGGGTAAATCATAGAGAGGGAGCGAGCGCAGTTTCCCTTTTGTTCTACGTGGCAAATAGATATGTCGGAATAACAAAGTGGACTTATATAGATTATACAAGAACCGCCAGAAGGATAGTTTGTTCAAAAATTCACAAATCGTTCAAACAATAGTGACAACGCTTACAGAATCCTGATATATAATAAAAACATAGCAGCTCATATCTTAAAGTTATGTGCTCTTCCTACCATTTTTCATAACTAGTCGATAATTTGAATATATTTGTTTAGACCATTAGTTAGAGAGGAGATACAAGTATGATCTTGAAAGAATTAACAAAAAAACGTGTACTCACCATTGATTATTACAAGAACGGATCGCTACAAACATGCAAGGGGCGTGTTTGTAACCTTGATTTATACGAACAAACTCTTTCTTTAAAAGATGAACAGCAAAAGGTCTTTTCTATTCGTTTATCTGGTATTAAAGACATTCATTAATCGCTTTCTTTGTCTATTAATGATTTGTATTTATGAACGAAAAGAAGATAACTCGAAAGGGCCTAATCCTTTGAAGTCGCCTGAAAGAAATCACCGTTTCTACTAATTCGTTGACTAATCAATGATTTAGAGAAAACGGTGATTTTTTTTATACAAGTGAACAAAAAAACCGTCTTTTTATGGAAAAATATCTCATTATATGTTAGTATTCACATTGTAAAATCACGTCATCGTGATTTTTAGATTAAAAAAGAGTAATTGTATGGCTATCTCATTAGCAAAAGGACAAAAGATAGATTTAACGAAAGGGAATGCAGGATTAACTTCGTTGTTAATTGGACTAGGAAAATGATAGCTGCTTCATTTGGATTCGAAGTGAAAGAATTTGTCTTTTTTGGTAGCCTTGTTCTTGTTTTTTTAGCAACATTTGCAGTCCATGCTTTCAATAAAAACTCAGTAAACGAGACAATAAACAAGTAAAGGGAGGGAGAGCGATCTCCCTTTTATTATAGTTTTACATCTAAACGATAATTATTTGCTGCTTATCCTTATCTTACTGAGTGAATAAAGAAATACTACTACAATTAGGGAAAACAAATAAATAATCCAAAACTTTAGCTTAGGATGCAGGAACGACTCTATAACAATAAATAAAACCCATGAAAAACCTAAACATTCAATGATCCGAATTATTTTTGACATAAGGATTTCTTGGGCAAGTTCTATTTCCTCTTTGGAAGTTTTTCGATTGAACCTATACTTCATCATATTTATAAACCTCCAGAGCAATTCTATATTCTATTAGTATGCACGGATGGAGTAGATATTATTCGAGATTAATTTATTAATCACAATTTCTATAATTTTATGGCTGATGACTGGAGGTGATACATTATGAAACAATTCAAAAATCCTGCTGCCTTGGCTACTGAAGATGAACAAGTTAACGAACTCAATCTAATGGATCCTAACATTCTAAGTTCCCATGAAGCAGTGACAGAATGGGGCATAAATGGTTCTACCCTAAGGAAAAGAGTAAAAGATTTTCCTTTGGGAACCATTCGGAAATTTGGAACTTCCTACGCAGTAACAAGAGAAGGGATGATAAGAGTGTTTGGCCTTCCTAAAAACTACAAAAAAGGAAAGATGGATGATGAAAGGGACTGAGGTATTGTGAATATCCAACCTATAAAAGTAGACATACATCAGAACGATTGGAAATCTCTTTTACACGCTGCTTTACCTCATAGGGGTCAATATGAATGTAATGAAAGTAACCTAACGTATATACAAGTAACAGGTCAATTTTTAGGGTGTTTACTTGATGAAGAAGAGTACCTAGAGTTTTTATTTGAATTGGTTCACGAGAGTGATGTGCCTATCCATCTTTTAAGTCAAGAATTAGATAAAAGAATAGAGAACGAGAGGTTACAAGCTATTCAAAACATCTTCAATATACATAATGTGGAAAAAGGACTATCGGCAAAAAGGTTTGTTGCTTTTATGGAAGGAGCTCAACTTCTGCCATTAAAAGAGAATCAAGATTTTTATCGTCATTTTCGGGAAGAATATATAAATCTGTTAAATCTATTTAAAGAAAACCATCAAAGTTTACTCCATCCCGATTTTCGAAGATTTATAGTAGATACAGTAAAATGGTCATGGAATCATATAAACAATTGGGTAAATAAAACGGATTTCAGACATGAAATACCTAGAATTGTCTGGTATGGAGATGCAAATAAAAGTGAGGCTTACTTTCTTTATTTTCTTATCAAACTTGGATTTGACGTATTATTATTCCATCCAGGAGGGAAGGATATATTAAGTGAAGTAGATAAAGAGGTTACACCAATATATATGTATCCAACTACCATACAAGTAGTTCCGTTCCCTGACATGAAGCCTATACGAAAGTCTACTATAGCAAAGAAAGCAACAAGGGAAATGGAGCAAGTTTTACATTCTGACGACTCCTTACTTTATAAATCGTGGCAATTTCGTTCCTATTGCACGCAAGCTATCACTTTAAAGACAACCTACGATGAATTATTACTTATCTCGAGAGAGAAAGCATTTATTCGACCTAATTTTGAAGTGAAAAACAATACAGTTTATATCCCAAATCTCTTTGCAAAGGTTTTGGGAATCTCTTTAAATAAAAAGGAATATTGGAATAGGGTTCATGAATTAGCGAAAGGTGACCTGGCTACTGTATTCACATCATTTCCGTTTGCCCATTCCGTTAAGGGAAACCAGCAATATCATTATCAGAATGCGCTCAGTAATGGAAGACTAGATCCTGAGAAAATGATAAAAGCAAATTGGTGGATGTGTAAAAAACTACCAGATGGATTGCAACTAGGCTTAGCTGCAGCTATATCTAGATACGTTGAGAAAGCGCTAATAAAACCCTTAGAACACGAAAATAAAGAACAAGTCAAACTGTATTTGTTTACACAAGCAATGGACTTGCCTGAGGAAGTTATCCGTCTGTTGCAACAATTTGATTATTCACAAGAGGTTCCAAGAGTAATGATTTATAATAACGGAAACAACGGAGAAATAACTCGGAGTGATGCAGCTTTATTGTTATTACTAAACGAGTTTGGTGTAGATCTCTTAGTATATAATCCCCGGGCCGAAAATGACATAGAGTTATTTATTGATGCGTCTTTGTTTGATTGTCATTGGTTAGAAGAAGTTAGTTTTAACGAGGTATATCAAAAGGAAACCTCAGCATTTAAAAAAGAAGGTTCTATGCTTAAGCAGCTCTTTCATAAATTACTATCATAAAGGAGAACACAATTATGTCTACGAATTTAAATGAATTACAAACTCTTACGTTAGATAAAAAAGAAGAAGTCTTACAAAATACTTCTGATGTGAAGGCGCAGCTCCGGCAAAATACAGAAGTGGTTAGTCTGTCTCAGGGGATAGACACAAAAGATCAAATTTCACTTCTTGAGTTTGGAAAAGAACCAGCAAATGAAATTTCAGCCTTTTCTGGTCGGGTTCTGAATACGATTAAGTCTAGTAGTATGGAAGAGTCCAGTGCGTTATTAAAAAGCTTAGGAAAAATCATGGATAAGTTTGATAGCAAAGATTTCGTTGAAGAAAAGGGGTTCTTTTCGAAATTATTTGGAAAAGGACAAAAGTTTATTGAGCGAATTATGGATAAGTACCAGACAATGGGGAGCGAAATCGATAAGGTATATGTTGAGATCAAGAAATATGAAACAGAAATGAAAAATTCTACTATGACACTTGAAAAATTGTATGAAGAAAACTTTAAATACTATCTTCAATTAGAAAAATATATTGTTGCATTAGAGTTGAAAATTGAGGATGTAAAGACAAATATGCTCCCTAGGCTTGAAAGCAGAGCAGAAACCGGCGATCAACTCGCGGCAATGGAGTTAGATTCTGTTCGAAACGCCCTAGAGTTAATGGAACAACGAGCTTATGACTTAGAAATGGCTAAACAAGTAGCATTTCAATCTGCCCCTCAGATTCGTTTGTTACAACGCGGAAATACAAAACTTATCGCTAAAATTAACTCTGCATTTGTTACAACCATTCCGATCTTTAAGACGGGATTAATTAATGCAATTGCTGCAAAACGTCAAAAACTAGTTGCTGATTCTATGAATGAGTTAGATAGACGTACCAATGAAATGTTAGTACGTAATGCACAAAATGTTTCTCAACAAAGTGTTGATATTGCACGTTTGGCTGGTACCTCTAGTATTAAAATTGAAACAATTGAACAAACATGGGGTATTATTATTAAAGGTTTAGAAGAAACAAAGGCAATTGAAGACGAAAATCGTCGTAATCGTGAAGATGGTAAACGTCGTTTAGAAGAGCTGCAAAATAACTATCAACAAACCAAGGATAGAATAGTGAAATCACATTAATATATAATACACATACTTAGTGAACTTATAAAAAGCAGCACGTCAATATTAACGTGCTGCTTTTTGTCAAACTTGGTACCTCACTGTATAAGTCATTTTTCCCATTAAATTACAAATTTTCCTTGAATCTTAGCATAGAATAAAGTAGTATGAAATTACTATGAAACGGAAGGGTGACGATAAAGCCAATGATCTACTAATCTTATTTTAAGAAAAGATTCGTATAGAACGAAAACATTTCTGGATAGGATTAGTGCGGGCTTTTATAGACAAAAAGGGAGTACAAGAGTACTTGGTGCGCTTGCCTTTTTGTATTTGATTTGCCCCCCTGTCCAGACGGATGGATAAGGAGGTTTTTTATGACGAAAACAAATTCAGACATTTCAACGGGAGCTTTGTTCCGGAATCAAGTTATCCGTACTATCCTGATGTCGGTGTTTTTTCTCCAAATCGGCATTTGGGTGCGCAACTACTCTATTTTGTTATACGTGATCGAGAAAACCAACGAAAACCCGGTAGCGGTCTCTCTCATTTCCGTTGCCGAATTTGCTCCGATCTTTCTGTTTTCATTTATCGGGGGGACATTTGCTGACCGGTGGCCTCCGAAACGCACAATGATCTGGTGTGATTTGCTCAGCGCGCTCTCCATTTTTGTTGTATTGTTGACGCTCATGCTTGGGAGCTGGAAAGTCATTTTCTTCGCCACACTTGTTTCATCCGTGCTGTCGCAGTTTTCGCAGCCTTCCGGAATGAAACTTTTCAAGCTTCATGTAAAGGAGGAGCTCATTCAGCTCGGCATGTCCATGTACCAGACAATATTCGCCGTGTTTATGATCCTGGGCCCTATTATCGGAACATTTGTTTATCAGCATTACGGCATTGGTGCAGCCATTGCCATCATGGGAATCGCCTTTTTGCTTTCTGCCGCAACGCTTATATTCCTTCCGCCTGACCGGGAGAGCGAGGAGAATAAAGAGAAAACAACACTCATGCAGGAAATGAAGGCCGGGTTCAGCTATGTACGGAATAGCCGGGCGCTGACTTTGCTTGGCGGCTGTTTTGCTGCGGCAGGTTTAGCCATAGGGCTTACACAGCCGCTTTCGGTTTTCCTTATTACCGAACGGCTCGGTTTACCGAAAGAGCAGCTGCAGTGGCTGATGGCGGCATTTGGGGCCGGGATGATTTTAGGCGGCGGACTTACGATGGGATTGGCGAAAAAAACTCCTCCCCAATTTTTGCTCGCCCTTGGAATGACGGTCAGCGCCACCGGATTTTTAGTGATGGGACTTTCCGAACAGTTATGGCTGACACTTACAGCGCAATTTATCAGCGGCTTGTTTATGCCATGCATTCACATCGGCATCAATACGATGATTCTGCAGAACACGGAAGCTTCTTTTATCGGCCGCGTCAACGGCATTTTAAATCCGATGTTTATGGGGACGATGGTCATCACAATGAGTACCAGCGGATGGCTGAAAGAAAGGCTCTCGCTTCTGGCGATATATGAATCTGCGGCACTGCTCTTTATTGTCGGTGTACTCGCCATCGTTCCGCTTTTCAAGCGCTCTCCTGCCGCATTGAAAAAAAGTGAAGAAATATAACTGTAATACAACAAGCAGCCTGGCGATTTTAGCGCTGGCTGCTTGTTTGTTTTCATACAGCCCAATCATCTTAGATGGGCATTTGCCTAAGTACCTTTTTGATACTGGACGCATATCTTGATTAAGAAGTTTAGAGAACGGGGGGAATACACATGGACAGACAAATACCTAGTTATGGAGCATATCCATATCATGACGGCCAATACCATCATCACTATCCATACCATATGGGTTATTATCCACATCACCACCATTATCCATATTACTATCACCACCATTATCCATATCACCACCACCATTACTATGGATATCACAGCGGCTACTAATGTAAAAACAAAAAACATCGAGAAATTTCAGAGAGGAAGGGTACTTCTTGGGGTACCCTTTTTCAGGCTGTTGAAAAACTAACTCGTAGAGATTACTATTTCTTTAATGAGAAGTAAAGAAATCCCACATCATTTGAGAGGCATTTGGCCCAGTGGGATCTGTATAGGAGCCTGTCGAGCTCCCGCCTGACCATGTGTGACGCATAGAGTTTACTAACACTTCTTTCATCCAGTTATTACCATTACTATCATTGAAATCATAAATTGTGTAACTGCGACCATTGGTTATTTGTCCGTTTGTTACTTTGTCTGCCGTTGCATCCATATTCACGCCTGCGTTTGTATTTGTTTTTGCCCACTGCTGAATCGTTTGATCTGCATTGATTGGGTTAACAAAGGCATCCGATTTACCATGAAAATTAATGACAGGAACAGATCGAGCATGGGCACCCATTTGCTGAAATGCCGTATTTCCATCAGCTATCGGGTTTAGTGTTCCATAGAGCATAACTAATGATCCAGTTGTTCCATCATACGCATAAGAATAGTCCCCGCCAGAATGTACACCTATCGCATGGAACACATCAGGATATGTTACCCCCATAATTGTCGACATAAATGCACCTGCTGACATTCCGGCGGCATAGACTTTGTTATTGTCAACCTTATATTGAGATTTGACCTCGTCAACCATTCCTTTAATAATAGCAGGTTCTCCAGAATTACGTACTTGGTTGTATTTGTAAAACCAATTCCAACAACCACTAAGGTTCGCTGCATAATTCATTTCAGGATACAAAACAATAAATCCTTTGCTTTCTGCAAGAGAATTCATTTGCGTACCGTTGGCAAAGTCATTGGCATTTTGTTGGCAGCCATGGAGCATGACCATCAGGGGAACGTTAGATTTACCGTCGTAAGTACTAGGAACGTAAACTTTGTAGTAAAAGCCGCTTCCATAATAATGTGTAGTCCACGTGCTTGCAGCAGAAGCCCCTTGAGCATTCCCAAAAACAAACATAAAAACCAAAAGCAACCCTGACAGAAGCGATGTGAAGTGCCTCAAAAAAATTCCCTCCTAAACAATTGAATGCGCTTACAACACAAGGATCATGCATTAGAGAGCCCTTGAACAAGCCGCTTAAAAACGAGCGAGCATTCAAAAATGTATTGTTTATTATGTTGAAAAGTGCACATGACAAGTGTTGAGCGATAAATCAAGCTTCTCTACATAAGACGTGAAAGTGTCAGCTGTAAAATGTGCAGCAGTTGAAGAGAATCATAAACATGTAATTCGATTTCTTGTATGCTAAATACTTATATACAAGTGAATAAAAAAACCGCCTTTTGATAGTGGGGAGAGATCATCCGGCGACGTGCAGAAGCGGTCAAACCTTTATAGTGGTTCATGCAAGGGTAAACCAAAGAGAAGAAGTATATCATACTCCCTTTTCGTTGCACATAGCACATGGACATGTCGAAATGATAATTCACTCGTATATAGATTATAGTCGTAAAAAGGGAAGAGAGATCAACAGCCATCTCTTTTTTCATCTATTATGTGTGGCTCTACAAAAAGAAGCTTTATTATAATTCTCGGCAGCTAGTGCTGTGACTGTTAATACAATTTTTTTGTTTAGCTTTACACTGACACCTTCCTTTCAAAGTGATTAAAACTATGATATTACTGTATTTTATATTAAAAGTTAAATTCCTCCATAAAATGAAAAATATTCTTACTCTTGTACTTAAACGATCCTGAGGTCTCCTTGGGAGGAGTCTGCCTATTTTTGAATAATCAACATTGATAGAATATACACCATTCTATATAAGTTCACTTTGTTATTCTGATATATCTATCGTTTGCCATGTAGAACAACAGGGAAACTGCGCTCACTCCCTCTCTCTCTCTCCCTGCATGGGCCACGAAAAGGGTTTGACCGCTTCTATGCTTAGTCGGATGCTCTCTCCCCTCTAAAAGAAACGTTTTTTTAGTTGCATTTATATATAAAACAAGTCAAAATACGATACGTGTTTTTAACCCCGATGTTTTGAAAGTGTTGAGAAGGCTTCAACATAAAAAACAAATCAGTTAACTTAATTGAAGGCTTAGTGACTTTAGCGTGTTGAATTTTTCTCAAAACTTTTTGTGGAAACAAGCACTTTTTTCAAGACTTGACAGGGATCGTTCAAATTACGCTGTCATAGTATGGTTGTCTTGCTCATTTCGCAAGACGATTCAATACAAATTGTACGGCGATTGCATCGTCTAAATAACCAATTGGAAAAACATAATCAGGAATAATGTCCGCAGATAAAATAAAGTATAACAACGCACTTCCGAGTATGGCACGTTCGGTAGTTAAAGTTGCATCATCACAATATTGAATATACATTTGCTTTAACTGTTCGATAAATGGCCCCACACTACTTACTTGCTCAACTTTCGTCTTAAAACCCTCACAAATAATCCGATGTCCTTCTTCTGTTTGTGCATATTGTTCGTACTTGGCTAATTCCTGCTCAACACGAGCCATAGTAAACTGTGTATCAACTAATTTAAAAGATTCAAGGATTTCTTGAATGCTATCCACTGAGTAATGAATATCTGATCGCAATTCTTCTTTTCTTCCGCCAACATCAAAACCAGCAGCCTCAATTAACTTCTCTAGCGAAATGTTTAGGTGGTAAGCAAATTGTTGTAAGTGATTCAATTTTGCTTGTTGTTTACCATTTACAATTCGTGAGATGGTTGCTGTATCGATTCCTGTGAGTACGCTAAGTTTACGCATGGACAGCGAATGTTTCTTTAACAATGACTTTAACAGTAAACCAAGGTTTTGTTCTTTATTTTTCTCTGACATCCCTGTTCAACCCTTTCGTGTTACTACATAACAAATTTGTTGAAGTTTTATCAATAGTATATGTAAGGGATAAGCACATTTCCTCAACATTTCGAATAGAGTACCTTATATTTTATTTTATTTTGTTGAGGGGGGTTAGAATGAATATTGGAAGTTTACTGCAAATGATTGCAATCGGTATGGCATCTAATTTGGATAATGCTGGGGTTGGCGTTGCATACGGAGTAAAGAAAATTAGAATTCCATTTATGGCAAACTCCATCATTGCACTGATGGGATTTCTATTTGCGCTTGTAGGAGGGCTTTTTGGAGGTTGGATGTCTATGTGGCTGCCGCCATTTATCTGCAATATCATGGGCATGGTTGTACTGGTTGCCATTGGAATTTGGGTATTAAGTCAACCATTGTTTGAGAAAAAGGTAAAACAGCGCTCTTCTAATCGTAATCTGTTATTACAAATTTTACAAAATCCTGAGGAAGCAGATTTGGATGCGTCAAAATCAGTAGGTTTTATCGAATCCATCATATTGGGGATCGCTTTATCCATAAATAATTTAGCTGGTGGATTTGATGCGGGTATCACTCATCTTAATATTTGGGTAACTTCACTCATTTCTGGAGCGTTCAGTTACGTATGTGTTGGGTTATGTGCTTACTTGGGAGCAAGATTTGCAGCTGAGAAATTAGGAAAGCAAGCAAGTTTTATCTCGGGTATTCTTCTTATTCTGGTCGGTCTTCATCAAGTGTTTAGCTAACATGGGTAGATGAGAAATGAGATGAAAGCTGTTTGCTTATAACCCTGAAAGGTACTATATACAAGTGAATATTTATAGTGGGGAGAGTTTATTCGGCGACGTGCAGAAGCGGTCAAACCTTTGTAGTGGTTCATGCAAGGATAAACCAGAGAGAAGAAGCATACCATACTCTCTTTTGTTCTATATGGCAAACGATAGATATGTCGGAATAACAAAGTGGACTTATATAGAGCTGGCAGCTAGCCGGCTTTTTTTTGTTTTTCTCTTGCTTTTTGGATAGAAGCTGGCCGGGGATGGGGCGGTTCTGGTATAAGAAATCTGGGGAATTTGAACAGATTGATACTGCCAATTACAAAAGGGCAGATTCAGCGGGTGAAGTCTGCCCAAAATAAAAACGAATGCATATACAAACTGTTTGGATTCGCTTCTTAATCCCGTATTCGAAAGAAATGAATCGAGCTGGGATTCCAGTGAATGGTTTTTTATTAGAAACATATATCAGTATAATAAAAACAAAAGATGAAAAAATGCCAAAATATAAAATGTGCTAATACATGGTTACTTCCAGCTTAATTTATTGCTACAAGCGATTATCATGCCAAAAATTCAAACTAAAATGCTCTTCCTCGTTGTACGCTTCAAACGCATATCCTTTCTCCTTTAACCCTTGAATAATCGTAGGTAAGGCTTGGACAGATTGAGGATGAATATCATGCATTAAAACGACTTCTCTATTGCCGTTAGCATGTGATAGTACATTGTGAACAATTGCAGGCACAGATTTATCAAACGGAACCTTATTATACTTCCAATCTAGCGAATCAATAGTCCAATCCCATATTTTAAAACCAGCCGCCGCGACTTGGTCACGCAGCTGTTGATTGAGTCCGGGCATAGATCCGTACGGAGGACGTGCAAGATTAGGCTCAGTGCCTGTTATCTGTTTGATAATCTGTTGATCCTCTTTCATTTCAGGGACGAAATTTCCTTGCACATATAATTTTTTATAATCATGTGTCATACTATGCATTCCGACATAGTCACCTTCTTGCACTTCTTGTTGCACGAGATTTTTATATTTTTCAGCGTGCGGTCCAAGTACAAAGAAGGTTGCCTTTATATGATATTGATTCAGAATATCCAATACTTGAGAGGTATATTCTCCAGGGCCGTCATCAAATGTTAAATACACTACCTTATTAGGATGACTGTTCTGTTCCTGTGACATGGGAGCAGTAGCAGCAACAGCATGTGCTTTGTGATTCTCCTTCTTATCCTGTGCAGAAGTTGTTTGTTGTGAAGAACATCCTGCAAGTATGGATAGAATCGCAACAGAAATAACTAAAAGTACAGTTATTATCCTCCAATTCCTCATATTTCTGTCCCCCTATGTGGTCTAAAATCATGAACCTTAATAATTCCTTAAAATTATAGCAAGGTTATGTAAATTTTTGTAGAAAAGAATGTAAAAAAGCAGATTTTATCGAATGAATTTGGTGAATAAAATGTTCGATTCTATTTTCATAAGCGGGGACCCCTGTATTTTAACGAAATAAGTGCTATATATGGGTTTACATTTGTTAAGAGGACATAAAAAAATAAAGAGGCTGGATTCATAATTAAACCCAGCCTTACATACATTCAATGATTACTCATTATACCCTTGCATTTTCTTGTGCTTTTTCTTGTGCTTTTTCTTGTGCTTTTTCTTTTTCTTATGCTTTTTCTTCGCTTCACTGTCAAAATTTGATCCATCGGAATTTTGACTGTTGCTTACTGATTGGTTAACGGACGAAGATACGTCTGATGCAGCTGAAACTGAAAAAGATCCAACTGAAAAAGCTCCTCCCAATAATACACTTACAGCAAGCAAAAAGTTAAGTAATTTCTTCACTATTCATTCCTCCATAGATAAAATGGTTCTGCTGTAAATTTAATTTGGCGTAAATTAACGCTAAATATTCATGAATTAAAAGTTATGATGCAGCGTTAGAGTAAGTGGTGGGTAGTTCAACTAGCGGTGGATCTGTTGTTTTTTTCTGAATAAGATACAAGGAAAACGGCTATAAATAACAAAATAAAAATCGCTTTTTTATATCGTCTGTTTACACAAGGCATAGTTCATGCTGAAACCATGCGTACCGTTTTTTTAACTTTTGACGATGGTCCCTCTAATAATACCTGGAGATTGAATCATAATTTGAACAAATCAAAAAGGAAGATGTGGTGCCATCTCCCTTTTTAGCAGATACATTATTCAAACATATACGATCGAGTACGTGAGTAAATATTCATCACAAAAGCTGCCCCAATTAAATATGAGACGAGAGAACTTCCTCCATAACTAAGAAATGGTAAGGTGATACCCGTAATAGGCATTAATCCAATTGTCATCCCGATGTTTTCAAACACTTGGAATGTAAACATTCCAATAACTCCTGCACAGATGTAGGTTCCAAATTGTTCGTTACTTTCTATTCCCGTATGAATCATCCGATAAATTAACAGGAAAAATAACGAAATAACAAGAGTCGCGCCAATAAAGCCAAAATGTTCACAAACTACAATAAAAATAAAATCGGTATGGGGTTCAGGGAAATAGACTCCTTGACCATGTGCGCTGATACCATTTACTCCTCCTGAGCCTGCCGCTAAGAGTGCTTGTGTCAACTGATATCCTTGGGTTTTATATTTGTAGGGGGCGAGCCATCCATAGAAACGGTCTAATTGATAAGACTTTAAAATATGTGCTGTAAAAAATGCTGTATCGGCAAAGTAAATATAAGCCAATATGGCAATAAAGATGACAGCAGCCAAAGCCAACCCTAACAGATAACGCCAGTCAATGCCTGACACAAGGAGAATAGCCGTGACAATAGCGGTCATTACAAGTGCTTGTCCTAAATCCGGCTCCTTTAATACAAGAATCGTGGGAGGTAAAGCTACGGCAAAGATTTTACCTAATAAACGCAAGTCACTTGTATTCGCACCCTCTTCATGATGTTTAGCAACAACATGACCTAACGTAAGAATTAAGAAAATTTTCATAAGCTCGGATGGTTGGAAGTTGCCGAGTCCGCCCATTCCATACCAAGCAGTAGCACCTTTTATGGTTAAAGCACCTGGAATATGCACTGCGAGACCAATGAGCAATACCATACCAAAGCCATACAAATACCAACAAATCTTGCGATATTGATCAAAGTCAAAAATCATAATAAGCGATGCAATAATTGCTCCTGCGACGTACCAGAATATTTGTTTTTTTACAAAGCCAACGGATTGTAAATAAGACGGTAACTCTTTTTGCGCAGTGGCAATAGCTATACAGCTTACAGAAGCAAGCAATATGACGATCATAAGTAAACCAAAATCAATTCGTATCTTGGAAAATATTTCTTTTTTCATACCCTTTCCTCTCTAATTGAAAAAATTGAAGGCAATTTCATCCCCCGCGAATTATTCTTTGAATAGCTGAACGCACATCAAATTTAAATATAGCAAGAGATTGCAATTTTCAACAGGGTAATTTATGGTCTTTATTCGTAATTACAAAAAAATAGAGCACTCATGTCATATATTCGCTTAACATACTTCCCACAAGCTGATTATAAAGAAAATGAGGGATTTAAAATATTTCCAATAGCAACATTATTAATATTTTTTGAAATTTTTTTGACAGCCAATGTTTATCATGCTAATATGTCTATTAAATTCAAAACATTATAAAATATTAAAACTCTTATTCAGAGAGGCGGAGGGACTGGCCCTATGAAGCCCGGCAACCATTCAACAACTTTGTTGAAAAGGTGCTAATTCCTGCAAAGCATATTGCTTTGACAAATAAGAGAGGATTCCATAAGTGATGAAGCCCTCTCTATTTTCAAATAGAGAGGGCTTTTGTCTTTAGGAAGGTATAAGCTAAGCGATCGTCTAGCTTCAATGCTTTTCTTATTAAAATTTCATAAAAAATGCATCAGGTGCTGTGTGAATCATTTACTCAGCTTAAAAGGGAAGACCGGTGAAATTCCGGCACGGTCCCGCCACTGTAATGGGGAGCGACTTATCAATTAACCACTGTTTCATATTGAAATGGGAAGGGATAAGAAGCGGTGAACCTAAGTCAGGAGACCTGCCTGTTGTATGCGCTTGTACCTACGGATGTATAGGGGGGAGTGAGGAATGCGTGTTGAGAAAACCAGAAGGTCTCAACTCTAGTTAGCTATGCGTATGAATCTCTCTTTTCTATTTGAAAAGGGAGATTTTTTAGTTGAGGACGAAAATACAAACATACAAGGAGTGTAAAAATACGATGAATAAAGTAAAAAGCTCGAATTTAGGTTATCCAAGAATTGGTGAAAAACGCGAATGGAAAAAAGCGCTTGAACAGTTTTGGGCAGGTAAACTAGAAAAAGAGGCATTCTTAAAACAAATTGAGGAGATTCGTCTGCAGCATCTTCAGAAGCAAAAGGATCAAGGAATTGACTTGATCCCAGTTGGAGACTTTAGTTTGTATGACCAGGTACTTGATACAGCTGTTATGTTCGGTCTAGTGCCGAAGCGCTTTGAATACGGCGGAGGTAAAGTATCGCTTGAAACGTATTTTGATATAGCACGAGGCACGAAAGGTGCGGTTGCAGCTGAAATGACAAAATGGTTTAACACAAACTATCACTATATTGTTCCAGAGCTGGGCGAAGCAGTACCTGCTCTTGTCGAAAACCGTCCGCTTCAATTTTATAAAGAGGCTAAACAAAAACTTGATATTGACGGAAAGCCTGTTATCTTAGGGCCTGTAACATTTGTAAAACTGTCAAAAGGCTATAAAGAAAGTGAGCTTAAAACAGTTGTTGATCAATTTGTGCCGCTTTATGCTGATATTTTGCGTGAATTACAAAAAGAAGGTGTAGAGTGGGTACAAATCGATGAACCGATTTTATCTACAACGATTTCAAAAGAAGAGGTTGCGTTATTTAACGATATCTATCAAACATTGCGTGAAGCAGCACCAAACGTAAAGGTGATTTTGCAAACGTATTTTGAGAGCATTGAACATTACGAAGATGTTATCGCACTTCCTGTTCAAGGAATTGGGCTTGATTTTGTACATGATTACGGTCAGAATCTTGCTGCTTTGAAAAAGTATGGTTTCCCAAAAGATAAGGTGCTTGCTGCTGGAGTCATTGACGGGCGTAACATATGGCGTGCGAATCTTGATGATAAGTATTCCATTCTTGCAGAGATTGCGGGGGTTGTTTCAAGAGACCGCCTTATTGTACAGCCTTCATCAAGCTTATTGCATACACCTGTGACAGTTAAGAGCGAAGAGACACTCGATGAGGTTCTAAAAGGTGCGCTATCCTTTGCTGATGAAAAATTGCATGAAATTGTTGTACTTACAAAAGGCTTACAAGATGGGAAAGAAACGATACAGGAAGAAATCGCAGCAAGTACAAAAGCTATTCAAGCATTGAATGAATCATCATTTCGAAACAACACACAAGTTCAGGAAGCCATTCAAAACTTGCATACGTATAGAGCTGAACGTGAAGCAGCATTTAAAGTCCGTCAAGGGGTTCAGGAAGAGGCTTTTCAATTGCCACTTCTTCCAACCACAACAATTGGGAGCTTCCCGCAAACACAAGAAGTAAGAAAACAGCGTTTAAATTGGCGTAAAGGCGAGTTAACTGATGCGGAATATGAAGAATATATAAAAGCGGAAATTAAAAAATGGATTGATATTCAAGAAGAGCTTGGCTTAGATGTGTTTGTACATGGAGAATTTGAACGTACAGATATGGTTGAATATTTTGGTGAAAAATTAGCTGGTTTTCAATTCACAAAATTCGGTTGGGTACAGTCATATGGCTCCCGTTGTGTAAAGCCGCCGCTTATTTATGGGGATGTGTCTTATCAAGAATCAATGACAGTCAAAGAAACTGTATATGCCCAATCGTTAACAACGAAGCCTGTAAAAGGGATGCTGACAGGTCCAATTACAATTTTAAATTGGTCGTTTGTACGCGATGATATTTCACGCTATGATGTTGCAAATCAAATTGCGCTTGCGCTTCGCACAGAAGTTGAAATACTTGAGGAAAACGGAATCCGTATGATTCAAGTCGATGAACCGGCAATTCGTGAAGGGCTGCCATTAAAGCGCGAAAACTGGGAAAGCTATCTGAACGCTGCGGTTTATGCGTTTAAACTTGCAACAGCGTCAGTACAAAACGATACACAAATTCATACTCATATGTGTTATTCGAACTTCGAAGATATTATCGATGCAATTAAAGCGCTCGATGCTGATGTTATTTCAATTGAAACATCAAGAAGCCATGGTGAATTAATTTATGCCTTTGAAGAAAATACGTATGGAAAAGGCATCGGTCTTGGCGTATATGATATTCATAGTCCGCGTGTGCCGAAGCTTGAAGAGCTGACAAGAAACATTGATCGTGCGCTTCAAGTACTTGATCCGAAGCTGTTCTGGATCAATCCTGATTGCGGTTTGAAAACACGCGGTATTGATGAGACGGTTGCAGCACTGAAGGTGATGGTTGAAGCGGCAGAACAAGCGAGAGAAAAGCTGTTCGTGGAAAAGGTACAATAATAAAGTAAACGCCTAGGGGTACGACAATGATTCGAGGAATGAGGAACATATCAATTTCTTAGAGGAATACACATGTAAAGCTATATACAACTGAATAAAAAAATCGTCTTTTTATAGTGGGGAAAGAGCATCCGGCGGAGCATAGAAGCGGTCAAATCCTTTTCCTGCCCCATACAAGGATGAGAGAGAAAGCGTGCAGGCTTTGGTTCTGTATAGCAGCGTTTCCTATGTCGGAATTATAAATCATTTATATATAGAGAAGAAGCATATCCCTTTTGATTGCACATAGCACATGGACATGTTGAATTTATCATTCACTCATATATAATTCTTCAAGTTCGCTGCGCTCATTGCTGCCCCTTAGAACGTAACACAACAAAGCCCGATATTCCTTAGGATAGGAAAATCGGGCTTTGTCTTTTGAAAAATAGGTTAGCGTACGATTTTCGTGTTATGACAAAAATTTTATAGTAAATTAGATTTTTTGTTAACCTATCAAGAGAGAAATGTTACTATGAAGATATGAATTTCATAAAAAGCAACTAGGTGCCCTTGTAAAGAGCAAGGGGTAACAGGGAATCGGGTGAAAATCCCGAGCGGTCCCGCCACTGTAACCGAGAAGTTCTCTTTCATGTATGCCACTCAATTATTTATTGGGGAAGGCGATTGAGTTCAATGATCCGGAAGCCAGGAGACCTACCTAGACTGCAACACCAAAAACCTTCGCGGAAAGGAGTGGTGTACGAAGATGAAGCGGCAATTTTACTTTACTAGTTTGTCGTCTATTCGCACGTACCCAAAAATCCTCAATCTGCCAAAGGTTGAGGATTTTTTTGTTTTATTTTATTTATAAAAGGAGGAGTTTGTACATGGAAACTGTATCACTTTTTTTACTTGTTTTTGTATTAGGGCTTCGACATGGGTTAGATGCGGATCATCTTGCTTTCATTGATGGACAAACCCGTTATAATTGGCGGATGGGCAGTCCATTTGCCCGCTGGGTTGGTACGTTATTTTCATTTGGTCATGGAGGAATGGTAGCTGTGACAGCTGGTATTTTGGGAATGGTAATGAAGAATTTTTCATTCCCAGCTTATTTTGATAATTTTGCATCATGGGTATCGATTATTTCTTTATTTCTTATTGGCACATTAAATACTTATAATCTATTACGCACGAGAAATAATAACGAAGAGTTTCAACTGAGCGGACTAAAGGGAAAGTTTATTCCAAAAGTTGCGAAGGGAACAACGAATCCCTTTCTTATTATTTTAGTGGGGGCTTTATTTGCCTTAGCTGCTGAGACTGTAAGTCAAACAGCTGTCTGGTCTTTAGCAGCAAGTAATTCAGGTAAATATACACCTTTATTTTTGGGACTTGTTTTTATGTTTGGCATGATGATTACAGATACAATTGATTCTATGATTGTCTATAAAATGGTGAATCAGTCAAGCAAACTCGGTCAAGCTGCGTCAAGACTAATGGGTTGGGTGATTGTCTTCTTAGCGTACGGGGTTTCCTTCTATCTGGCATTTACCTTCTTTAACCCTTGGGCAGAACTCGATTTCGAAATCGTGGGAATCATTCTTTTCATTTTCTTAGTCGCTTCATTTATCTTTGTAAGCGCTCGCTCTAAGAGACAGGATGTTGAAGTAAATACTACGAATTAATTAAAAAAGCTCTGGCAATTTCATAGTGTCAGAGCTCTTTTATCTGTTTTTATATTTACATGCAAGCAGTTTGCAGGCAACATAATGATTATTATGTTAAAAAATATTTAAATCATATAGTTTAGGGAGAGAAAAGAATGAAGATTGGAATACAAAAAGATTATGATTACATTGAGCTATGGAAAGAATCCATGATAGACCATGATGGAAATATACCGAAGCGATTAAAAGATGATCAGGCTGAAGAAGCCTTTTGGTCTTCTATGTTGGAGAGAAAGAAACAGCATAAACCAGATCCATATGCACAAGTCGTGCAGCGGGAGCTTCTTCCTCTTTTGAATAGCGATGATCATGTATTGGAAATCGGTCCGGGATGGGGCAATTATACCTTTGCGATTGCTGATAAGGTTCAGAAGCTCACATGTATAGACAGTTCAAAAAGTATTGTGCAATTTTTGGAATCTCAGGCTGCTGCTAAAGGTGTCCGTAACATGCAACTGATTCACGAAAAATGGGAAGGTGAAAAAGAAAGAGAGAAATATGATGTTGTGTTTGGATTCAATTGTTACTACCGTATGTATGATATAGGGGAAGCATTATTAAAAATGAATGAGTCAGCAAACCGTCTAGTTATTGCAGGAATGACAACAGGTCCAGAAAAGCCTCACTACATGGAACTGCATCAAATGGGATATAAAATCAATTTGAGACGCCGGGATTATATTCATATCTTGCATGTACTGTACCAGCTTGGAATTTTGGCAAATTGTAAAATCGTGAAATTGCAAAGCAAGAAAAGCTATTCTTCTTATGAGGAATTGATTCGCGATAATACTACAAAGATTCTGGATGCGCACTATAATGATCATGAAGTGGAGACCATTATTAATAAATATGTGTTAGAACAAGACGGTAAATATGAGTACGTATATCCGTTTCATGCTGCTTTAATGTATTGGAGTCCGGTGCGTATATGAAAAATGGAGGGTTTGCTTTGATTAACGTACGAATAAATGGTGATAATAGATATGAATAGATAAATACAAGGGATGATACTGTGATTTACATATATAATGATTATGGTGGAACACATACCACTTCTTTGGCAGCAGCATATCATTTAAAACAATTGCCTACTGGTCGAAAGCTGACTAAAGAAGAAATATTAAATGTAAGCTATTTCAATACGTTAACTACTTCTGATATGGGAAAGCTTATTTTTCACGGGGTAGATGAGGATGGAAACTCTGTTTATACAATTGGTCGCGGGATCTCCAAATATGTTGTTCCAGCTTTAAAAAACCTAAGCCTATTATTGCAAGTTAAATATCAATGTCAGGAAAACGTAGTTTTTTCCAATACATCACCAACTGTCCCATTCGCCATGACAATGGGAGGATTGTTTTCCAGAAGATTAAAAATCGATTCCATCGGTGTGCCGTTATTAGTTTTAGGTGCCAAACAATGCTGTGATAATATCGTTCGAATGGTTGAGTACACGAAACAAATAGGAAAGTCGACGAATGAAAAAGTGACTATATTAGAGAATAAAAGCTTTAAGTAACAGTTTTTATTGCATGATACTCTGAGTTATGTAAAGAAGTCTGTTCAAATAAACAGGCTTCTTTTGCTTGCCTCTAACCAAAAAAACGTTCGCAAAAGTTTATCATAAATTAGGCGAGAATACCCCCACTTCAAGCGTGTGAATGGTGTGTAACGGTAAGTGGGGGAGGTTCATTTTTATGAACTATGAAGCTTCCGATAACGCCTGATTATGTCACCTATATTTACAAACAAAGAGGTGTATTGGCGGCTGTAATATTTTACCGCTTGATATTTCTGTTTTATCTAATTATTATGAATTTAAGTCGTTGTTTTACACAAAATACCTTTACAAAGCCACGTTTTAAAACGTGGTTCTTTTTTTATCTTTGAACTGTGCCAAGTAAATTTTGAACACTAACACTGTTCGAAAATAAATATTGACTTTATTCCCATCACATAATACAATCGAATAAATTCAGTTAATTTGATTTGTTTTATAAGTTTGAAAATTAAATGAAACGCAATGATTAGGATTAGTAAGGATCGATGATTTCGAACAGAGAGCTGCGGGACGGTGCGACGCAGACGAAATGTCACCTGAACTCACCTAGGAGCGGTAAGGCTGAACATAGATGATCCGATTTGTCATCTAATTAGGTCTTAACGGTTTACCTCCGTAATCGGGTATTACAAGGTGGATTCAAGAACAACTTGAATCAATAAGAGTGGTACCGCGGAAGGCACAGCCTATCGTCTCTTTTTATAGGAGATGGTAGGCTTTTTTTATTAAATAGCAAGAAACACGATGATCAAGAGTAGTAAGTACAAACCAATGGTACAGAAAGCTGCGGGGTGATGTGACGCAGTCCATTGGAGTACTGAACTCGCTTGGGAGTGGCATTGTTGATTCAGTATAGTTACTGTTAGACAATGACGGGTAACCTCCGTAATTGGGTAGCTTCGATCGGAACAAGATATCAGATTCGTAAATACCGGTTTATTCGAAGCTTTAAAGTGGACTCGCTGGTTCGAGTCAACAAGAGTGGTACCGCGTTGGGTAAAAGCCCGTCGTCTCTTATTAGAGATGACGGGCTTTTTTTAATCATTTAATAATTGGGGGACAAAATGAGTGAAAAACGGATTCGAATTTTTGATACAACGTTGAGGGACGGAGAGCAGGCGCCTGGAGCCTCATTGTATCCTGAGAAGAAAACAGGAACTAATATTTTAGAATTTAACGTCACGAATAAGAAGGTGTATATATGCGTATTGAACAACTTTTGTATATTATAGAAATTGAAAAAACCGGATCCATATCTACTGCATCCGAACTTCTCCGTGTTTCACAATCAAGCATAAGGCAAGCTATTGCAAAAGTCGAACAAGAATTTAATAGTAAAATATTCATTCGCTCTAAACAAGGGATGGAGCCTACAAAAGAAGGAGAGAGGATTATCCTGAAAATGCAGGAAGTTTTGAATAAGTGGGAGGAATTAAAAGAGGAGGCCCATGTGCAGCAGCAGGAGGTCAGAGGAAGTTTATCTATTAGTGCTGTTCCGGATTTATGCAGAAGCATTATTCCTAAGACGGTTGCTGCCTTTAAGTCAAAATTTCCAAATGTTAAAATCGAGCTTCGTGAAGCTGAGCTGTATGGGATAAAGAAAGATGTTTTGAGTGGAAAAGTGGATTTAGGATTGATCGGGGTACCTTTTACTTATGTGGAAGATGATCATCAGCTCATTGCAAGACATTTTTTGAGCAGCCCTGTCATGGCATGTGTCGGGAAATGTTCCGGCCTCACTAAATGGAGCAAAGTTCCTATGAATGAGATTATAAAGCATCCTATCGTTACCTTTCTTGCAAACCATGGGATGGATCGTTATTTTTATCAAACTCTTCGCAAATACGGAAACCCTAATATACTATTTCGCTCAGAAAGCCATGAGGCTGCCAAGCATGTAATCGCCGAGGGGGAAGCTGTTGGGTTTTATAGTGCATTGCCTTTATGCTCCGATCCATTTGTAAAGACAGGAGAAATTATTCCTATCCCTGTGGAAGATGAGAACATGAGGATTTCCTTTTGTTGGATTCGGAATAAAGATCATTATTTCACTAATGCCGGCCGGGAATTTTTACAGGAGCTCCAAATACAGGCTTCCCATTTTAAGGAGAGTTCTGGCGAGAAAATAGCGGTTTCGTGAGGAAAGAAAAAATGAACGAAAGAGTCGATCTCGAATTAAGGTCGACTTCAAAACTCTTATTGAAGAAATGCACTCGTTAGCTAAATAAGAAAAGCATTATTTGCTATGAAGTAATGCTTTTCTTATTATGTTGTATAAAACAAGAATAGTACAAATCTATTTCACATAATGTTTTTTAAAATCTGGATGGATAGAAAATTTGTGACGTAAATTGATGAGGTTTTTCCCAAAACTTTCCTCTAAAAGTTCTCTATGTTTCTCCATAATTTCCATGAGATACAAATCATGAATCATGACTTCTGTAATTGGCATTACTAAACCTACATGCATTGTCCATGCTGCACGGCTATCTTTCCCTAGCGAGACAATACCTGCTACTACTTCTGAATCATCTCCACTAATAACAAGCCATCGTCCACCATACTCTTCTGTAATTTCATGACCCATATAATGGAGATAAACATTAGCAAAATCAGAGACGATTTCCCCATAAGCAATAATCGTTACATTGACCCCTCTATTTGCTGCCTGTCTTAGTTCAGACTCCAATTCTTCGAATTCCTCTTTCCAAATCTCTAAGAGAATTCTTTTTTTAGCAGATAATATACAAGTTTTTACCTTATCGAGTATTTCATTGCGTCCCGTGATATTCCAGATATTTTCACGGTCATTTGCAGAACGTTCAAACTCCGCTAATGATTTTTCTGCCAGTTCAAAATTCTCTTCTGCTTTCATTCGACGGTTTTTAATTAGCTCCTTTGCAGGAACAGGAGTATACTGTGGTGTGTTTCCAGGACTAACCAGAATATCTCCGCGCATGGTGAGACTGTCCAGAACTTCATATATTCTTGAACGTGGTACACCGGAATTTTTTGCTACTGCATAGCCGGTTAATGGCGATTCTTCCAATAGGGTAAGATATGCTTTCGCTTCATATTCGGTAAAATTTAGATTTTTTAATGTTTCTAAAATGTTTTCTTTCATAAATCCTCCAATACAACCTTAGTCGCTACCTTTGTAACTAACATTTTAGCAAAATCTGTTGATTTTTTCCAAGAGCATCTGATATACTTACATGAGTAGTTACTTAGGTAGTCACTATTTAGAGAGGAAGGGAGAGATAGTATGGATAACTTACTAACATACATATCAATAGCTGCAATGATGGTTATTATACCAGGAGCAGATACTATGCTTCTGGTGAAAAACACGCTTAGATATGGTCCAAAAGCTGGACGTTATACGGTTCTCGGAATGGCAACGGGACTTTCTTTTTGGACGCTTATTGCTATTCTTGGATTATCTGTTGTCATTGCAAAGTCTGTGATTCTTTTCAGTACAATCAAATATTTGGGAGCCGCCTATTTAATTTATTTAGGGATAAAAAGTTTTTTTGCTAAAAGCGTGTTTTCTTTAGAAGAAATTCAAGCTCAAGCAAATACACCTACGAAGTATTCAAATCGGCATAATAAAGATTCCTTTATGCAAGCGTTACTTAATAATATTCTTAATCCAAAGACTGTTTTAGTTTATATAACAATCATGCCGCAATTTATCAATTTGAACGGAAATGTAAACCAGCAATTGATTGTATTAGCCTTCATCCTAACCTTACTCGCTGTATTGTGGTTTCTGTTTCTTGTTTATCTAATTGATTACGCAAAAAAATGGTTGAACAACTCCAAATTCCAGAAGGCATTCCAAAAATCAACTGCCTTAATTTTAGTAGGTTTTGGCATAAAAACAGGAATTTAAATTTATTTACTAACACACCTAATTTGATTCTCTCCGTTCAGAAAATTGAACGGTTTTTTCTGTTTATCATCGCTTGTTTTTAATGTGCAACTAACATCCTTGTTCAATTAACCTGCTTCGTAGTTGAATAAGAAACAGTGTCAAAACTTTTGAGTTTCGATACTCTGAATGAAAAAAGCTCACATCAAAAGACATGAGCATGCTGTATATCATATTTATATGAGGTTTACATAACATCTTATTATCGGAAGTGAAAAAAGATGGAAGGACCGCAACGACAGGGCATTTGGTCTTTCCATCTTTTTTATGATATACAGGATTTATGCGATGGCTTTATACCAAGGATTGTAAGTATCCTGTTAGTTTATTTCCCGTTCTAAACTTGCACAAAAATTTGTATAAACAGGTACAATTATTGTACAAGTAGACCGGCTAACTATGATCTACTAACGATTCTGACGATCTCCTTGTAAGTCATCGGTCCATTCTTTGTTTTGGAGGCACCATAGAATTTTAGCTTTATAGATATAGGGCAGAACCCACAAGATAGACTGAATGGAAATGGTTATCTATACTCAATCTTTAATTGGTGATTTTCGTCATAATGAGAAGCAGGATGATATGGAATAGAAGGAATTTCTGATAGATTATGTAAACGCTTTTTGTATTCTTCTAAATATCGCTTTCGATCTTCCTCATCATGTGATGGAGTCCAAGCAATGCATGGTTCAACGGGTTCTAGTCCAGCAAAATAGAGCATTCCATGATTTATATGATAAAGTAGCTTCTCATGGATATCACCGTCCATTCCATACGGAGTATATGCATGTTGAGGAGATCCTGTTGTGGTGGACAACATGGCTTTTCTACCTTTGAGTCCACCAGTATCATATCTTCCAATTCCTTTGCCGTAAACAAAACCTGAAGCAAATACCCTATCAAACCAGCCTTTTAAGATGGCGGGAACAAAGTACCACCATAGAGGAAATTGGAAAATGACAAAATCTGCCCATAGAAGTTTTTCTTGCTCTTCTTGAATATCCAGAGAAAAGCTATTCGTTTCTGCTGCATTTCTTTGTTCAATCGCATACTTGAAAAAATCCTTATTTTGAAGCGTTTGAAAGTCTTCATGATCTGCAACAGCTTTGAAATTCATAGCATATAGATCTGACACTTTGACTTGATGACCTAGAGCTGTTAATTCTGAAACGGCAAGATCCTTCAAAGCGCCGTTGAATGACTTAGGCTCTGGGTGTGCATAGATAATTAATACATTCATGATTTCAGCTCCTAAAGTTCTATCTTTTGTGTACTAACATACGTTTACCATTCATATTAGCTTTTGTAATCATTCATGATTCTGGTTCAGGATAACACATAAATAAATTCGGTATATCCAGGTAATCTTCCTCAGTTCGGAGGTCTTTCCCATGGTGTAATAGGTTTTTATTTACTGGTTATTCGGTTAGTTTAAAACCTTGGTTTCTTTTGGTGTAGCCATTTTTCATAAGTAGCCTTTTAAAATCTATTTGGGCAATGAATACACCTAACAAAACCATGATTGAGCCTAGATATCCTTTTGTTGTGAGTATTTCACCTGCGAAAACAAACGCAAATAATGCTGCAAAAACCGGTTCTAATGAAAAAATCAGACTTGTATGGGTTGGGTTTGTATGTTTTTGGGCTGCGGTTTGTACGATGAATCCAATGGCACTACAAAGCACACCCAATCCCAAAACAGCAACCCAAGACTCCGTTGTACTCGGAAGTTGTGGTGTTTCTAAAAGTATTGAAAATAATAGACCCCATGCTCCGGCAAATCCAAGTTGTAAAATTCCAAGAGTGATGGAATCCACATCCTTAGTTAGTTTTCCCGTAGCAATAATATGTATTGCATAAAACAATGCGGCTAAGATGCACAAAAAGTCCCCAGAATTGATTTTTAATTGCTTGTTTAAAGTCAAAAGACCTATTCCTATTACGGCTAATGATACTCCAAAAACAATTCTTTTTTTAGGCATCTTTCTTAAAAAGATAGCTAACAACAGCGGGACAAATATAACCGTGAGGCTAACCAAAAATCCGGCATTCGAAGCGGACGTAGATTTTAGTCCAAAAGTAATAGAGGCGAATACTGAAAACAAAATAGACCCTAATGTAAATCCATATTTGATTGTTTTATAACTTGCATGAATAAGTCGCCGGTGGTATAGGATTGCAGATAAAATAAAAGCAATCCCAAAACGTAATGCGATCAGGTTAAACTCCTGCATAACAACGAGCCCCATCTTCATGAACAAATAGGACGAACCCCAAAAAACGGTTACTATTAACATCATGAAATTCGCTTTTAATTGAGCGTTCATAACTATCACCTTCGCTTTATATAAATTATTCCAAAGTGGAAAGCATTCCTTGTTGAGTGAAAGCAGTATTCAGCAACTTTCCAAAATGTGATTGCTTACTTTGTAGTATACGTGTAAATTTTAGATAAGAAAAATGAATGTTTTTAAAGTTATAGTTGAAAAAAATTCATGTAATGGGGTGATTAAGATGTCACTTGCCAAGTTTGAGATTTTTAGTACCGTTGTAGAATTAGGGAGCCTGACCGAAGCTTCGGTGAAACTTGGTTTAACACAATCCGCTGTAAGTCATGCACTTGCTAGCCTTGAATCGGAGTGGGGATTTTCTATACTCAGTAGAGGACGTTCCGGTATCCATTTGACGAGTAACGGAGAACTTGTATTGCAATATATCCGTGAAATTTTAAAATGGAACGAGCAAATGGTGCAACAAATTGCAAATATCAATGGGTTAGAAGTAGGAACTATACGTATCGGTACCTTTTCAAGTGTATCCATTCAATGGCTGCCTGAAATCATGAATTATTTTAACGAATACTACCCTTCCATAGAAATTAAACTGCTCGAAGGGGATTATAATGAGATTGAACACTGGATATCAAGTGGTGCTGTTGATTTTGGTTTTCTATCTTTACCTACTTTGAAGTCATTTGAAGTTATTCCACTAAAAAAAGATCGAATGCTATGCATCCTTCCTGATAAACACCCTCTCACTCAACTAAGTGAAATTAATTTTGAACAAATTAAAGGGGAGATGTTGATCATGCCAAAGAAAAGCTGCGATAACGATGTAAGACGAATATGCAAAGAGAACAATATGATCCCCAATGTCAAATTTGAGTTGGCAGATGACCAAGCCATTATCTCAATGGTTCAGAATGGAATGGGTATTAGTATCCTTCCTGAAATGGTTTTGTATCGTGTCCCAGATAACGTTCGCATCCTTAGCCTAGAAGGAGATCATTATCGTTCAATTGGTATTGCTGCTACATCCTTTAAAAACGTTTCTCCAGCCGTCAAAAAGTTTATTACATATATTCAATCATGGTTAAACGAATCTACACAGGACAATATAAATTTTTCACAATAGTTGATGAACTAACAGAGGGTGAACATAAGAAGGTGCAGAATACATTCTGTACCTTCTTTCTTTAGCTTGATGGATGTGTGGCGGGACCCTTAGTTAAAAAAATACAAAAAGAGCCATTAATGTGGCTCTTTTTGCATGTAAAGGTATTTTGTGTAAAATGTCGACAAGACCTTTTAATTATGCAGTATACTTAAAAATGTATGTATTGAAAACACTTTCATCTGATGCGGTAGAAAGAAAAAATATATTATACAGAGGTGTAATGTTTCATGTTATATGCCGAAGAGCGGAAAAGGAAAACCATGGAGTATATTCAAGAAAATTTGAGAGCTTCTGTTCCAGAATTAAGTCAATTTCTCAATGTATCTGAGTCTACCATACGCAGAGACTTAAAAGAATTAGAGGAAGAAAAATTGTTACGAAGAACGCATGGAGGAGCTATTTCTCTTCAAAACGTCAACTTTGAACCAAGTTTTAATGAGAAAGAAGACAAGTTTCAGAAAGAGAAGAGAGCTATAGCGAGAAAAGCTATGGAATTTATTGAGGAAGAAGATACGATTTTACTTGATTCTGGAACGACCACATTTCAACTGGTAAAGGAGTTGTACGTTTTTTCTAGGCTAACTGTAGTGACAAATTCACTCGTTTTCGCACAAGAGTTACAAGATGTACCGGGAATTGAGGTAGTGATAGTGGGAGGGAATGTACGAAAAGAAACGTGTGCGCTGGTTGGTCCTATCGCAGAGTCTGCGTTGTCGATGATGAGAGTGGATAAAGCTTTTATTGCGACAAACGGATTTGAAGTAGAAGGAGGGCTGACGACGCCGAATCTCCTGGAAGCGGCAACGAAAAGAAAGATGATTGAGATGTCGAAGCAAGTGATCTTGTTAGCAGATCACAGCAAAGCAGAAAAAACCACCTTTGCTAAATTTGCCGAAATTGATAAGATAGACAAATGTATTATGGATGCACATACTCCTAAATCGTTTGTGAGAAAGCTGGAGGAAGCTGGGATAGATGTGTATCTTGTGAATGCATAGGTTATATAGTTGTTTTTTTTGTGACACCACATGAGATGATTTATTTTCATGTGGTTTTTTATGTTTACTTCTCTAATAGTAATGCTAAAAACTTGATGGAAGAATTATGAAAAAAATATTGTCATTTTCAGAATTATCAGATATAATCGTAAATAATCACAAATCATCATAATAAGTCAATTAAATAAGAGGAATTATGATTGATTTTGATTGAAACATCAATTGAGGAGACAACAATTATTCAAAAAACGCACAAGTGGGGAGGGTGGTAGCAAAAAGCTGCAGACAGAGTGGTCAAAAGAGAAAATAATACAGGGGAGGAACAAATATGAAAAAAG
Organism: Ectobacillus panaciterrae DSM 19096; assembly: GCF_000430785.1. Classification (GTDB taxonomy): domain Bacteria; phylum Bacillota; class Bacilli; order Bacillales; family Bacillaceae_G; genus Ectobacillus; species Ectobacillus panaciterrae. The sequence goes on along the minus strand of NZ_KE387251.1, from coordinate 32,859 downwards.
CATTTCGTATGGTAGTTGCACTTTTTATGATTTTACTGCTGCTCGTAACAGCAGCTTGTAGTAATGGAAGGAACAGTACTGCTGGAACATCGGAATCTGATTCTAAAGATAAGAAGATAAAAATTGGTTTAACAGTGGGTACGCTTAGCAATCCGTTCTTTGTCTCGATGTCAAAGGGAGCTAAAGAAGCTGCAAAAGAAATAGGAGGCGAAGTCATTGTTGTAAGCGCTGACTATGATTTAGCGAAGCAAACGGCGCAAGTTGAAGATTTCATCACGAAAAAGGTAGATATGATTCTTTTAAATGCAGTAGACTCAAAGGGCATTGCAGCAGCTGTGGCACAGGCGAAAGCTGCGGGTATTCCAGTTGTTGCAGTTGACGTGGGTGCTGAAGGTGGAATAGATGCTACTGTATCTTCTGATAATTATTTAGCAGGAAAACTTGCTGGCGAATATCTTTTAAAACGCTTACAAAATGGAGGTAACATCGCGATCATCGAAGGACCACCCGTAACAGCCGTAACGGACCGTATCAAGGGGTTCGAAGATGCCATTAAAGGATCAAAAATTAAGGTAGTAGCAAAGCAAAACGGAGAAGGAAACAGAGAAAAAGCATTAACGGTCATGGAAAATATTTTACAAGCAAATCCATCTGGAAAAATCGACGCAGTATTTGCTATTAATGATCCAGAAGCACTTGGCGTACAAATCGCTGCAGAACAGGCAAAAAGAGATAAAGAATTCTTTATCCTTGGAGTTGACGGTGCTCCAGAAGCAATAGAAGAGCTTAAAAAGAACAAGAGTTTCGCTGCTACGTCAGCTCAACATCCTGATGAAATTGTAAAGCAGGCGGTTGACATTGGTATGAAGATTATCAAAAGAGAGAAAGTGAAATCTGAAATTAAAGTACCTGTAGAGCTTGTGACACAAGATTCAGTAGATAGCTATAAAGGCTGGTAAGAACCCTAATATAATGATAGATAGTTGAAAAAAGTGTGTATGACATCGGTATCACATGAAAAAGGAGGGGTATTGTGCAGTATTCTATAAATGGGAATGATTCACAGCCTAAAAATTCTCCTATTCTTAAAATAGCGGGTATAAGCAAAGAATTTCCGGGAGTGAAAGCCCTTGATGATGTACAACTTGAACTTTATAGAGGGGAAGTTCATGCGTTGATGGGAGAAAATGGTGCAGGTAAATCAACACTAATGAAAATTTTATCCGGTGTGTATAAACCCGATGCCGGAACTATCGAATACAAGAATAAACATGTTGTGTGGAAAAGTCCTTTAGAAGCAAAAGTGAATGGAATCAGTGTCGTCCATCAGGAATTGAAGCTTTCTCCTAATTTGACGATTGCTGAAAACATTTACATGGGTACAGACTTGCCTAGAAACAAGCTAGGCATGGTCAAGTGGAAAGAGGTTCATGAGAAAGCATCAGAAGTTCTGCAATCTATCGGCTCAAATTTAAGTTCTAAAACGCTTGTCTCTTCTTTAAGTGTTGCCGAGCAGCAAATGGTTGAAATCGCTCGTGCATTGTCTTTTAAGGCTGAAATTTTAATCATGGATGAACCGACAGCAGCGCTTACGGATAAAGAAATCGATAAGCTGTTTCTTCTCATAGATGAATTGAAGAAACAAGGTGTTGCCATCGTTTATATCTCGCACAGGATGGATGAAATCTTTAAAATTTCCGATCGCTGTACGATATTTCGAGATGGACAGTGGGTAAGCAGTCTGCCGATTCACAAAACAAACCCGGATCACCTTGTCAAATTAATGGTGGGGCGTGAACCGAAAGATATCTTTCAAAGGAAGCCGAATATGAATTTATCTTTAAAAAGAAACATTCCTGCACTTGAAGTAAAGAAATTATCCGACCATAAGGTCGTGAAAGGTGTATCGTTGCAAGTGTATCCAGGAGAAGTTGTCGGGCTTGCCGGCTTAGTAGGTGCGGGAAGAACAGAGCTGGTTCGTACCATTTTCGGATCCTCGGCCCAAAAAACAGGCGAGGTGTGGATTCACGGAGAGAAAGTTGTCATTTCTTCTCATCGAGAGGCGATTAAAAACGGAATTGCCCTTGTGCCCGAAAGCAGAAAAGAGCAAGGCTTGTTTCTTGATATGTCTGTAAAAGAGAACATTGCTATGACGATGCTGCAAAAGTATCAAAAGTCAGGCGTGTTGAATTGGAGTGTTATCCATCAAGATGCAGAAGACTATATTAAAAAACTGGGCATTAAAGTTTCCTCTCCTGAACAAAAGGTACTGAACCTCAGTGGTGGAAATCAGCAAAAGGTTGTTCTTGCGAAATGGTTACTTATTCAACCGAAGATATTGCTTTTGGATGAGCCAACCCGAGGAGTGGATATAGGCGCGAAAGCGGAAATTTATAAAATCATTGATGAGCTGGCAAAAGCGGGAATGGCTATTCTCATGATTTCCTCTGAGCTTCCAGAAATATTAAGCGTCAGTGATCGGGTTCTCGTGATGCATGAAGGAAAGATAAGGGCGGACTTGTCAAGAGACGAAGCGAGCCAGGAAAAAATTATGTATTATGCGACGGGGGAGATAGCATGAGAACAGAAGCATATGCCTTACAGGCAAAGCATGTAAAGAAAAAAGCAAACGTGAAGGAATTATGGAACCGTTACAGTACGATTATTATCCTTTTGTTGATGTGTGTAGTGCTATCGTTTCTTACACCAAATTTCTTAGAGGTTAACAATCTTCTGAACGTATTGAAACAAATTTCTATCATCGCTATCTTAGCTGCCGGGATGACGTTTGTTATTTTGACAGGTGGGATCGACTTATCCGTAGGATCTACTGTAGCTTTATCAGGTGTTATATCCGTCATGCTTTCCCAGCAAGGAGTGAATGCTATTGCTGCCATGGCTGTCGGAATTATAGCGGGCATGATTGCCGGGTACATCAACGGTTACTTAACGGCTAAAGCAAAACTTCCAGCCTTTATCGTTACGTTAGGAAGCTTTACGTACATTCGGGGGATTGCTTATGTATTAAGCGCGGGATATCCGATTGTATTAACGGATCCGTTATTTAAATTCTTCGGTTCCGGCACTGTGTTGGCTATTCCTACACCTGTTTTTATTATGGCACTCGTTTATGTAATCGCTTTCTTTATTTTGAAATATACAATGTTTGGTCGACATGTCTATGCGATCGGAGGAAATGAAGAAGCAGCTAGTCTTACTGGGATAAAGGTAGGAGCAAACTTAATAAAGGTATATATGATAAGCGGCTTATTATCAGGACTCGCTGGAGTCGTTCTTGCAGGCCGATTGTATTCTGGACAGCCGACGGCCGGTGTTGGATTCGAACTTGATGCCATCGCTGCAGTTATTCTTGGCGGCACAAGCTTTACCGGAGGCGTTGGAACAATTCAAGGAACGATTATCGGGGCATTGATCATGGGAGTACTCAGTAACGGTCTTACTTTGTTGGATGTTAACTATTATTGGCAGCTTGTCATAAAGGGAGGAGTCATTATTCTTGCTGTTCTGTTAGACCGACTTCGTACTAAATAATCTTAGACTATAATATAGAAAATGTGGAAAACCACCTGCTGTTTAATACAACAAACAACAGCACTTTGCTTTTGGAGTAGAATTTAGCAAGCGTTTGAGGGAAGCATTCTAAAACATGCTTATGCTAAACGTCTGTACTGCACAACCCAAAGCTTCCATCACTATCAGCCATGGAATGAAAGAGGGTAGAGGAATGAAGAGAAGAGGGAAGAAATTGATACAAATAGGAACAATCTTTATATTGTTCCTATCAATGTCTTTGCCTGTTTATGCAGTCGATTCAAGCTACTACAATGAGGATTATCGGCCTCAGTATCATTTTACTCCTGAAGCAAACTGGATGAATGATCCGAACGGGATGGTATATTATGCAGGGGAATATCATCTATTTTATCAATATCACCCTTATGGTTTGCAGTGGGGACCCATGCACTGGGGGCATGCTGTCAGCAAGGATTTAGTTCACTGGGAACACCTCCCAATTGCATTGTCTCCGGATGATAAAGGCATGATTTTTTCCGGCAGTGCAGTAGTGGATTGGAACAATACGAGCGGGTTTCAGACAGGGAGCGAGAAACCGCTTGTAGCAATCTATACGCAGGATAATGAAGGGAATCAAGTACAAAGCATTGCCTATAGCAACGATAAAGGAAGAACATGGACGAAGTACTCCGGCAATCCGATCATTCCGAACCCAGGAATCAAGGATTTTCGCGATCCAAAAGTGTTTTGGCACGAAGAGACAAATAAGTGGGTTATGGTGGTTGCGGCCGGTGACAGAATAAAAATATATACATCTCCTAATCTGAAGCAATGGACTTATGCAAGTGAATTTGGACAAGGACATGGAAGTCATGGAGGGGTGTGGGAATGTCCGGATTTATTTGAACTTCCTGTGGACGGCAATCCTCATCAAAAGAAATGGGTGATGCAAGTCAGTTTGGGAAACGGAGCTGTTTCCGGAGGATCAGGTATGCAATACTTTGTGGGAAGCTTTGATGGAACGACTTTTGTGAATGAAAATGTACCAAGCCAAGTTCTCTGGACGGATTACGGCAAAGACTTCTATGCGGCTGTTTCATGGTCTGATATCCCGTCTTCAGACGGACGACGACTTTGGTTAGGCTGGATGAGCAATTGGCAATATGCCAATGATGTTCCTACAACACCATGGAGAAGTGCAATGTCCATTCCCAGAAAATTAGAATTGAAAACGTTACCAGAAGGAATCAGAGTAGTTCAAATCCCGGTAACAGAGTTGCAATTAATCCAAGGAGTTTCTCGCGAATGGACGAATAAGGAAATATCGCCCACAGGAAGCAATTTGTTGTCAGGTGTATCTGGAGATGCTCTCGAAATTAATGCAGAATTCCAAGTGAACACCTCTCAGGCTACTGAATTCGGTTTTAAGGTTCGAAAAGGAGGAAATCAATATACGACGATCGGTTATGACAAAAACAGCTCCGCACTGTTCGTCGACCGGAGCCAATCCGGCAATATCACCTTTAATTCAAGCTTTAACAACGGAAAACATAGTGCTCCATTGCTGCCTGTAAATGGAAAAGTGAAGATGCGCATTTTTGTTGACCGCTCTTCAGTCGAAGTATTTGGAAACGACGGACAGAAGGTTATCACGGACGTCATTCTCCCGGATTTATCCAGCAAAGATCTTGAGATATATGCTTTAAATGGAAGTGTAACATTAAACTCTCTTACTGTTCATCATATGAATAAGGTATGGGACGAGTCCCCTTTTCAATCCAATCTGAACGGTTGGACGACAGTGAATGGAACGTGGGCAGACACAATTGATGGAAAACAAGGACGCTCTGATGGAGATTCTTTCATCTTATCTTCACAATTCGGAACAGATTTCACTTATGAATCTGACATATCCATTAAAGATGGAAATGCAAGAGGGGCGGGAGCTCTTGTATTTCGGTCCAATAAAGATGCTAAAAACAGTTATCTTGCGAATGTGGATGCTAAAAACGATGTAGTAAAATTCTTTAAATTTGAGAACGGTTTGGCTACTGTAATTGCTGAATACCCAACTCCAATAGATGTAAATAAGAATTATCATCTTAAAGCAGTCGCTAACGGTAATAACTTTAAAATTTATTTGGATGGTCGTTTAGTAATTGATGCCAATGATTCTACTTTCACAACCGGAAAATTCGGTTTGAACGTTTGGGATGCTACAGCAACATTCCAGAATGTTACGCAGCAGGTTACAAAGCTTGAATTGCCAAATCATGATTTTGAAACAGGTGACTTGGATGGTTGGATAATCGTTAGTGGAAACGCTTTCAGTAATGGCGATGTAGCAGCAGACACAACTTTTTGGGGCGGCCCTTTTAATCCAAATGGTAAGTATCATCTCTGGGGATTCAAAGAAGGAGGAGATGATCAAACAGGCATACTCAAGTCACAGAACTTTGTACTTGGAGGCAATGGACAGATTGACCTTCTTGTTGCTGGAGGAAACGATATCAGCAAGCTTTATGTAGCATTAGTAAGAGCATCAGATGGGGCTGAACTTTTCAAAGAAACAGGTACAAACAATGAAACATATACAAGAAAATACTGGGATGCCTCAGCATTCGTTGGAACAGAATGCTATATAAAAGTAGTGGACAATGCAACAGGTGATTTCGGTCATATTAATCTCGATGACGTAAATGTTCCTGTTCAAGTGTTAAAATAATAGTTAGGAACATAATTTAAGATTCGCTATTTCCTTTGAGTAGGAAACGCAGTTCCTTTGTCTGAATAATTTCAGTAGCTCCGTATTTAGGTCTACTAAATTAAATATTTATAGGAAAGCTTCTTATCGAAAATAAGGGTTCTGGTGCAAATACTTCAGAAGAGATATAAAGAGGTGACAAGTTTCCTAGTGGAATCTATTTTATGCTGGAAGACCAAATAGTTGATGAATAAGGTTCATTTGATTTCGGACAGACTTTCCCCTTGGAGAGTTTGTCCTTTTTTCATCATATGCATCGCTTCTACTCCATAAACAATCTAAATAGTCACCTTTTCGTATTTGAAGCGGCATAAGCATATGTGCCGGAAGTGAAGCCTTCATGACATAATTGTGCTAAAATAATAATAGTTTTATAGAAGGTTCCGAGCGAACGTACTGCCAGGGTCTTTATAAATAAATTTTCGATAACGAAGGTGAATGTAATGGAGTTTCTTGAAGTTCTTCTGCCGATTTTCGGCATTTTTGTGCTTGGTTATATCGGAGAAAAAAAGATCGGATTTGACACGAAAACGATTTCTGCGATGTCCCTTTATTTGATGTCACCGGTACTTGTGTTCCGTACATTTTACACGACAAAATTCAATTCAGAGTATTTGTATATGGCACTTTATATGTTTGTTCTTTGTTTTGCGCTCATTTCCGTTGTGTATGTCGTTGCCTTTATTCGTAAATATTCAAAAGCTGAAACGTGCGGCATGATTTTAGCGTCGGTATTTATGAATAACGGCAACTACGGCACGCCTGTTGTATTGCTTTTATTCGGGGCGATAGGACTCGATTACGGAATTATTTTAATGGTCATCCAATCACTTGTCATGTGTACAGTGGGAGTGTATTATGCGGCAAAAGGAAGTCCGGATGGAGACGGTGTTCGCTCCGCTCTTCGTGCTGTCCGGCGCATGCCGATGATATATGGCGCCATGTTAGGCGCTTTATTTCAAGCGTTTCACATTCCGTTCGGGAAGTCCGTTCAGGAGGCTGTTGATTTAGTGGCAAATGCGGCTATTCCAACGATTATGATCGTATTAGGCATGCAGCTTGCGAAAATATCCATTAAAAATCTGGCAAAGGAAAAAATTTCGCTGTCGCTTATGATTAAGCTCGCCATTTCACCTGTCATTGCTTATGTATTAACATTATTTTTTCCTATCGATGGGATGGTCAAACAAATTATGATTATTATGGCGGCAATGCCGACAGCTGCCAATACGACGATGTATGCTCTTCAATTCGACACCGAGCCCGAGTTTGTATCGAGTGCGACGTTAATTAGTACATCGTTAAGCTTGGCTACTTTACCGATTATTTTTATGATTGTGCTATAAAAAAGAGGTTTTCTCTATTTGATTAGGAGAAAACCTCTTTTATATCTTGAGAAAGAGTATAAGAATCCAAACAAAAATTTTCATATGACATAAAAATAACATAGCTTTTCGTTAAAATGTGGGCGTAACCCCGACAAGAAAACACAAAAGACGAGGTCAATTCCTCGTCCTTCATGTGCATATTATTTTTACTTGTTTACCATTTCAATTCATGTATCTGTGGGAAAAAGAAAGGGTTAACGTTAGTATCGGATACATTCCTTAACTTTTGCTTAAGTGATCGAATTTGCTGCCAATAAAAAAACAGACAGCTAAAATAGCTGTCTG
>NZ_KE387251.1:0-24683 GCF_000430785.1 Ectobacillus panaciterrae DSM 19096 | reverse complement strand
CTTAACTTTTGCTTAAGTGATCGAATTTGCTGCCAATAAAAAAACAGACAGCTAAAATAGCTGTCTGCTCAATGGGAAAGGTACAATATGAAATTATTCGTATTATCGGACAAAAAGCTTAACTTTCCCTTAACATGCAACCGTCATTCTATTCATTCATTAAATAGTCGTTTCAAATCTTTCATCAATAGTAATTAGATCCCCTAAATCTTCAAATAGCTCAGTTGGTTGAAACAACGCCTCCATGTGAAAAACACCGGGTTGGAATTCTTTTGCATACATATTTTTTGCGACAAACGCAGCCACTTTCCCTGTAATATCAAATTCTTTCTGTCCATAAATAGATCCTCGATAGTTCACACTTTTACCATCGATCAAGCCTACAGCATCTACCATAATTACATATATCTCTGACCCCCAATGGGATTTCTCAAAGAGGTTGACTACCCTACTTCGAATGAAGGGTTGTTGCAAGAGCCGATACAATCCAGTTTTTTTGAGTCCAGCAAGCAAGCTTGTCATCATTGCTGAATCGAAACAGAGACGAGTAGATACAGAAGGAATTCCTAATGTTGTCGGTAAAACATGTTGATCCGAAAAATTGAACCGATAAGCTTTTCTCCGGCCAAGTCCCGCTGGAAATTCGGAATATTTACCATCTGTAAAGCTTTCCACTTGTTCTTTTTTGCCATTATGCCTAACGGAATAAACAGCATTTAGAGTGTCGACAGTCCACTCAATAGCTGCACGGCCATGTTGTTCTCCTAACCCTAGTAGAATATAAATATCTGCAGAATTGACTTGATCCATTGCTTGTGTTCCTTGTTTTGTCAGCATATTAGTTAATCCAGGCGCTAAACCAACGCTTAAAACAATGGTGGATTCTGCGGGCTTTATTTTTTGCACTTCCGATAAAAAGGTATACGAAGCTGTAATATCAATATAATTCACTTTTTGTTTTACACATTGCTGAATAAATTCGGTATCCTGCTGATCGAGGCACATGATAACGAGTGAAACTCCCTCTAGTAAATCGATTGGAAATGGCCTTTCATGAACATCTAAAGTTAGGGGCAAAACCTTTCTCCCTGTACGTAAAGAAAATTGTTCTGCCTTCTCAAAATTTCGGCCAGCAGCAAATACTTTACCTGGATGCAGTTCTCCTAGCTCTTTACAAATGACTTGCCCTACCTGACCATAACCGCCTACTACAATTATTTTTTCTGTCAAAGCGGTATTCCCGCCTTTCTATTATTTCATTGAGTTTCAGAGCTGCAAAATGCTACACTTCCACAACGGTGCCTACGTTACAATAAAAAAACTTTTCTCCGAATTCACGATTAAGCTGAGCACCTACTTGGAATCCTGTGCAATGAGAAACCCCAAGACGTTCAATTCCAAATTCTTTTAATGCTTGAATAATTCTTTTTAAAAACTTTTGCATTATTAAGTAAGACTTTCCCTTGACCGGTATCAAAAAGAAAATTTCCCTGATCTGTTTCTAAAAAAACGGCCCAACCGTGTTCTGCCATAGCACCAAGGTTGCTAAACACGCTGTTTTCAGATAGAACGGTAGCTCTTGCTTTCATAAAAACTCCTCCTTAAAATGGTTTAGATACTAAACTATTTGTTAAAAAAATTTACTTTTGCAAAAACTCATTTAATTTTTGAATACATTTCTCGAAAATTTCGATCTCCTTTTCGTCTAATTGGGCGTTAAGCTCTGCGTAAAAACTTAGATGTAATTCTTCGTGGGCTCTGTAAGCACTTTTTCCTTTTTCAGTAAGTGAGACCATTACGGCCCTAGAATCATCCGGGTGAGGGGAGCGCTTAACAAGTTCTTTTGTTTCTAAGCGACTGAAAATTTGAGTAACTGCACCTTTCGTTATGCTAAGACGGGCAGCGAGCTCACTCATGAGGATACTGCCTTCATAACCAATAGCATCGATCGTGTGAATTTCACTTGGAGTCAATGGTCCTGCATCTCCAAAGGTGCGGGGATGACGTTCAAGTCGCTTGATTTGCATAAATAAACGACCTAGATTACGGCTTCCTGTTTGCGTACTATATTTTTTGTTTGATTGTTCAGAATTTTTACTATTCATATAAATAGTTTAGCTTCTAAACCATTTATTTGTCAATAGATTAAAATGTTATGGAAATCTTACAACAAATATATAAGTCCAATTTAAAAATTCGACATAAGAAACGAGCATGACTACCGCATTCCTGGATGAAAAAAACCTATTTTTTGTGGGAGGGGCTAGAGCATCCGCATGTAGAAGTGGCCAGTCCCTTCAAGATGTCCGCTGTACAGTTGCATGTTATAGATATTCGTGTAAACGCGGAACTCCCATTTTCATAGAAAATGTTTACCTGTGTTGCATGCGTATATGGAACGAGTTTGGATATGTCGGAAAATTAAGATGGATTTATATAATTATATCTCATTTTTAAATATTCTTGATTTCTAAATATTATTGACTTAATATCTTTTATTCAATTATAGTAGTTACTGTAATTATCAGAATTACTATAAAAATAGTATGGATAACTGAACTATTAAGTATAGGAGAGTGGTGCATGTTTATTAAGTTGCTTATGGTCTGTTTCTATCTCACGTTTGTGTACTGGGAGTCCTTTCAAACTTCTATATTTCAGATGCTGTTCTATCCCACATTAGGGGCATTTAGCTACTTTTTTATGAGTCATAGTATAAGTAATAGAGAATTACTAAAAATTATATGTGCTGCAGTTATAGGTGTAACATGCAGCAGCATATTACATCTGCTATCCCCTGGAATCGTAACCTTTTTTATCACTTGTGTACTTATCGTCTCTATGATACATATTCTCAAGTTAAAAGCGGCTCCTGTTGTGGCGGTTTCGTTAGTCCCTTATTTCTCTAAGTTTTCCTCTGTATGGATTTTTCCTGTGTCTGTTCTCTGTTCGTTAGGCGGCCTTTTGCTCGTCCTATATTTTGCTAAACTGATCGAGACAACATGGAATATAACGAAAGAAAGAGTGTATCCGTCAACAAGAAAGAAAAGTTTTGATAAAAATTTCATAGCGTAACGAGAAAAAGCAGCGTTCATGGCTGCTTTTTCTTTTTGTAAAGGGGGAATGAAGAGGTAATGATATAGATGTTCATAGCATTTATACAAAAGAGGGTTAGAACACGATATTGAAGGAACGTTCAAAGCTATATAAATGCAACTAAAAAAATCGACATAAAAACGTTTCTTTTAGGGGGAGAGAGCATCCGACTAAGCGTAGAAGCGGTCAAACCCTTTTCGTGACCCATGCAGGGAGAGAGAGAGGGAGAGAGCGCAGTTTCCCTTTTGTTCTACATGGCAAACGACAGATATGTCGGAATAACAAACTGGACTTATATAAATAGGCGAATAGCTCTTCCGAGATAGAGATCTGTTCGTCTATTGTTTTGTTTTGTATTTTTCTAGTGACTGGGCAGATTTAGATTTCATCATGATGTAAAATATAGTACGTAATAAAGATTAAAAATTAAAAATATTTATAAAATTTATATTTACTAATGATCTCCTGTTCCTTATAATTTTTAGTGAATGTTCTATTTATATATAATTTTCCAAAATAAGAATTTAATTCCTGTCATTATAATGAAGGGATTGCGGTGGGCGTAAGACTGCTGTCACGGATGACAGGATAAAAATGAAGCTTATTGTGGGGGAAAGGACGAATAGAACAATGGTTGAGAGATTAACTTGTATATTATGCAAGTAATCTTTAAAACAATGAATCTGTAAAGCGGATAGAACGGGATGATATAAGCAGGAGAAAGAAAAAAGGGCCCTTTTCTTTCACCTGATTAAGTAATTATTCCAACCGCAATCTATGATGGAGGAGGATTACGTTGGTAGGGGCAATTTCGAAATTTTTTACTGCTGTAGTCAATAAGTATTTGCCAGACCCGCTAGTTTTTGCAATGCTTTTAACAATCCTTGTATTTGGACTAGGTATTACGATAACACCCCACGGACCGATGGAGATGGTGCAAATGTGGGGAGGCGGCTTTTGGAATCTTCTCGCGTTTTCGATGCAAATGGCCCTCGTTTTAGTAACAGGTCATGCTTTGGCTAGTTCTCCCCTCATTCGTAAAGGTCTAGGGAAAATGGCCTCTATTGCAAAGACACCGGCACAGGGAGTAATGCTCGTGACCTTTGCATCAGCAGTTGCTTGTATTGTGAACTGGGGGTTCGGTTTAGTTGTCGGTGCGATGTTCGCACGTGAAGTGGCGCGCCGCATTCCTAAATCTGATTATCGCTTATTAATTGCAAGCGCATACATAGGGTTTTTAACATGGCATGGCGGATTGTCCGGTTCTATTCCATTGGTCGCGGCAACAAAGGGAAATCCACTGGAAAAAACAGTAGGCCTCATTCCGATTTCACACACTTTGTTCAGCACCTATAATATTGTTATTACGCTAGCGCTTATCATCACGCTTCCGTTTCTTACGAAAATGATGATGAGGAAAGATTATGTAGAGGTTGATCCGGCTCTCTTAAAAGAAGAACCTTCCACACAAAAACAGTTGAGTGATACGGCTACGATTGCTGAAAAGCTTGAGGAAAGCAGAATTTTGGCTTATATAATCGGCGCTTTTGGGACAGTTTACCTGGTTTATTATTTCATGAATAAAGGATTCGATTTAAATATTAATATCGTAAATTTAATCTTTTTTATCGCTGGTATCATCTTGCACGGCACACCCATGGCTTATATGCGTGCTGTCCAAAATGCAGCCCGCGGCACTGCAGGGATCTTGATTCAGTTTCCCTTCTATGCAGGCATTCAAATTATGATGGAGCATTCCGGGCTTGGCGGTATCATTACGAACTGGTTTATTCATATTTCGAATCAGAGTACATTTCCTGTACTTACATTTCTTAGCTCTGGCCTAGTTAACTTTGCAGTCCCTTCCGGCGGCGGGCACTGGGTTGTACAAGGACCGTTTGTAATGCCGGCTGCACAAGCGCTGGATGCAGATTTAGGTAAAGCAGCTATGGCAATCGCTTATGGCGAGGCTTGGATGAATATGGCGCAGCCGTTCTGGGCTTTGCCGGCCTTGGCAATTGCGGGACTTGGCGTACGCGATATCATGGGATTCTGCGCCACAGCCCTCATCTGGTCAGGTTTGATTTTTATGGCCGGTTTGTACTTTCTATAAAACTTCTTCCCCCGATTCCTTATCGGAAAAAAGATGCCGGCATGAATAGACCTGCGGGGAATTTTGAAGTGAATCTTAAAGACCTATAAAATACGTATTACGAAATAAAAAGGTATTCCAACTAAACAGTTAAAAAAGAGTTTACAACGACAGTAAGCGACCTTATTCATCCTGATTAGAATGACAAGGTCGCTTACATTATTTCCTCATTCATTATTTTCACTAACTTCCCTTTCGGTTTATTTAGATGGGTATTTATTGTAAGTGCTTACATTTTAAGATTTCAAGCAAGGCTCTGCTGTGGAATGCTTAAAGTATTGACCCAACATAACAGGTAATAAGAAAAAAGGAGAAAATAATGCCATCCCTACCACGAATTCTGTCATAAGCTATCAAAACTCCCTTCTCATTGTCAACGCTATATCGCGTATAGTTGTGACGATATTGTGAATTTTCTTACCTTTATTTTTACATAAAACGATACCATATGCAATATATTTTTTAATTTTTCAGAAAATTTTTAAAGGAACTTTAGAGTTCCTTTAAATCATAGGCTCTGTTTAAAGAATATTGTTGATTTTTTTGTACAACGAGCCGGGGATGTTAGCCGAACAAGAATTATTGTATTCAAAAACAACTTACATATATAGAATATAAGTAAAAGTATAAGTTGGGGGGAGTGGTGAGTTAATGGTGAGAGGTATTACGTTTGAGATTCCAAATGACTATGGACAACATCTTGCAGATATATTAAAACCCTCTGATATTACTGCTTTAAACTGGCTAGTTGAACCTGAAGAATCATATTTGGTTGCTGATAACCAACTAGATATTCCTTTTTTTCCTGATGAGCAAGAGATTATAGATGGTTCAACAATGCACAATCTGATAAATAGTGAAAGTTATTACTTAATATTTGTAGATGTAAAAGGCTTTCCAAAAGGGAAAAATGCAGCTCAAATAACCATGTATGAAGAATTTGTGAATAGTGATTGCGAACTAATTGTATTGATAGCTGACTGTTCTTATACAACAATATATTGTAAGAATGAAGAAGTTACTAGAAAATTATATAAAAATGCACTAGAGCTGGAGTATGGGAACCTTGAATATATTACAGATGAAAATGATGGTAGAACAAGAATGCGTGTATGGTAAGTGTAAAACAAGTAGGGGCGTTAGTTTTATAAGATACACAAAAGAACCACGAATCGGTTCTTTTATTTTGGATCAATATCAACATTTCTATGGTTTACCCTTGCATGGACCACTGCAAGGGTTTGACCGCTTCCGCACGTCGCCGGATGCTCTCGCCCCACTAAAAAAGACGGTTTTTTTATTCAGTTGTATATAGTATTGATTAACTAGCAAGTAGCTTTACAATCACTCTAGTTCCTTCATCAGGCTTACTATGAACCTCAATCGTTCCTTTATGAACCTCTACAATCCATTTACATAAAGACAATCCTAATCCAGTTCCTCCTTGACTTCTTGATCGAGAATCGTCCACACGATAAAATCGCTGAAAAATAAAAGGCAAGTGTTCCTCTGGAATCCCGATCCCATGATCAATTACTTCAATGTGAATGAACTGTTCCTTACTGCATGCCTTGATTTCCACTGTTCCGCCTTCTGGAGTGTACTTAATCGCATTTTCCATCAAATTAATAAATAATCTTCGTAAGAGATCTTCATCCCCGTATAGAGTGAATCGATCAGGTATTTGAATATGCAATTCAATCTGTTTTTTCATGATTAATGATAATAAATGATTCCTGACATATTGGAATAAGAATATTCCATCCACTGTTTTTCGCTCTATCTGATTTGAATTTGAAGTATTTCTCGATAAGTATAAGAATTTTTCTACCATATCAGATAAATAGATGACCTCTTCTAAAACAGTATGTAAGACACGTTTATATTCTTCTTCTGATCTGTTTTTATTTAAAGAAACTTCCAATTCTCCTCGCATAATTGTTAAGGAAGTGCGAAGTTCATGAGAAACATCGGAAGTAAACTGCTGAATTTGAGTGAAGGAAGTTTCTAATCTATCAATCATTCGATTAAGAGTTTTAGATAAACTCTGCAATTCATCTTCCGGTCCTTCAATAGGCAACCGTTCATATAAATTTGTTGCCGTAATTTGATTGGTAGTACTGATTATTTGATGAATCGGCTGTAACGTTTTTTTCGAAATCAGCCACCCTATGACCAGCGAGATCCCCACAAACCCGCACGTGAAAAATAAAAGGATGTTTTTTAAATTCAAAATTGATAATTTCAATATTCTACTGTATGTTGCAACTGTAACTTGATAGTGTAACACTCCTTCACTCATAGGTGCTGACATTGCACGAAGCGGCGCACCATTCACCTCGGTATCCCAGACCAAAACATTCTCATCTATCTTCTCTAACACTTCTGAACGTTTGATTCGGTTGTCATGCAAGTTATGAGATCTCGCAATGATTTGCCCCCGTTCATTTTCAACTTGCCAATATATTTCTTCTTCGTTAACGCTTACAAAATTTGACGATCTGTTTATGTGTTGTTCAATTTCAGAAAACGAATCCTTTTTCTCCAAACAATATGTAATTAAACCGAGCTCTCTAGACAGCATCGAATCAACTTTTTTCGTTAACATATCAGAAAATGTAATATATAAGAATCCGCTAAATAGGGATAAAGTTAATATAAACATAATTGAATGCCAAAACGTAATTCTCCATCCAATACTTTTTAAAAACTTCATGATGTTTTATTCTTCTCCTTTGATTATATAACCTACACTATAAACCGTTTGTATTAGTTTTAAATCAAAGTTTTTATCGATTTTATTCCTTAAGTGATTAATATAAACATCAACCACATTCGTTCCTACGTTATAAGCATCGATCCATACCCGCTCTAGGATCAAGGTTCGAGACAAAATCTTACCGGCATTTCTCATCATAAATTCCAAAATTGCATATTCCTTATTGGAAAGGAAGATATGAAGCCCCCCTCGAGTCACTTCTCTCGTGGAAGGATTCAAAGTCAGATCCGCTACTTGTAAAAGAGGGGATGCCTTTTCTTTATTTCGTCTTAACAGACTCCGAATCCGTGCTAATAATTCCGTAAAAGCAAAAGGCTTTGTCATATAATCATCCGCTCCTAAATCGAGTCCTTCTACTTTATCTACCACAGAATCTTTGGCACTAAGGATAAGAATAGGAATATTTTTTTCATTCAACCTCAATTCCTTAATCAATTGCATCCCATTTTTCTTCGGAATCATAAGGTCGACAATGATAAGATCATAATCTTCTGCATAAGCCAGCTCAGAAGCCATTTCACCATCATTCGCTACATCTACAACATAATGATGCTCTTTTAATCCTTGCGATATAAAACGCGCCACTTTTGTCTCATCTTCAACCAATAACAATCGCATCCCATTTCCCCCAACAAATTTACTTCATATAACGACAATGATAATCATTATCTCTATATTTATAATCATATCTTAGATTAACACTCTTATCTGGTCAATCGGGGAATAGTTTCCATAGAAAAATCAATTGAACTGTCCCCACTTATCGGCTGATGCCGCGTGTGGGGGATTCCGGTTCCTCTTGCTGCGCTAGCAAGATTTTAAACTTTAACAAGGATATTTACAACTTAGATTAAAGAATTTTAATCATCATAAGGAAGACGCTCCGTGAACAGCGTGATAAAAAATTAATATTTTTTAATTTTGTTTTAAATATTTTTTAATTTTTTTTTTGTAACATAACGACATCGCCCTAATAATTGATAATGATTATCATTACGAATGTACTTCGTTCTATAATATTTAGGAGGAATTTATGATGCAAAATGAAGTAGTTGTTAAAGATGTATTACATTCTACAGAAAGAAAGAAACTTACAAAACATGTATTTCAGTCTTTAGTTGTTTTGATGCGTATTTCATTTGGGATAGGTTGGCTTTTAGCGGGAGTAACGAAGATTTTAGGTGAAGCAGGTTCCTCAGGACATTCATGGTTTGCTCAACCTGGAGTATTTCTTAATGATTATCTGATGAAAGCATTAGATAAACCCAATGTACCAGATTTTTATAAGTATTTTATTGAAGGGGCAGCCTTGAAACATGTAACGTTTTTTAATTATACAATTCCCATCGTTCAGGTGATGGTTGGTTTGTTTCTCATCGTAGGGTTTATGACACTTCCATCCATTCTGACTTGTCTCTTTATGCATATTAACTTTCTTCTTTCAGGTAATATCAATTTAATTAGCATTACCCTTTATACAAGCGCATTTAGCTTGTTACTAAGCAGAAGACAAGTCTATAGTTTAAGCTTGGATCAATATTTCAAACTAGATAATATATTTAACTTGCGTACTAACAAATCTAGAGACATCACTATTAATACATTAAAAGAAACTTTTCCGCAAGACGATCTTAAGAAACTTTTACAAGACGGCATTAACGATATTGCCAAGTCCGTTGAAAAAGCTCAAGTATCTCAAAATGAGCGGATCGAACAATTTATCACTTACGTTCAAGAAACTTACTATAATGAAAATAATCATGTTGAAAAGAAAATCATTTAAGGTCATTATTCCGTTAAGAATAACAGCATTTTTTACAACCCTTTAGACTAAAGGTCTAAAGGGGCTTTTTATTATAAATTAGGCGAGGACCTCACTTCAAGCGCGTGGATGGTGTGATGTAACGGTAAGTGGGAGAGGTTTATTATATATAAGTCTACTTTGTTATTCCGACATACCTATCGTTTGCCACGTAGAACAAAAAGGAAACTGCGCTCGCTCCTTCTCTATGGTTTACCACTGCATGGGGCCACGAAAAGGGTTTGACCGCTCCTACGCTTAGTCGGATGCTCTCTTCCCCCTAAAAGAAACGTTTTTTTGTCGATTTTTTTAGTTGCATTTATATAATCATTAAATAAAAGTCCTGTTATGATTTCCTGCCAAACATAACTGCAAACTCATAATATTTATATATACAATCTACATCAGAGAATCCTGCCTCCTGTAACCATTGAAGCTGAGATGGTAAGGGTGCATTATTATCTAACTTTCTCCGGTCTTTTGCTGCAAGAATGGCTTCCTCGGACAAATAACTGTTATGTATCTTTGATTCCCAAGCTTCTTTATAAAGCTTATCGATAGAAACAGTATTTCCACTTACTTGATCGGCATTAATGAAAATGCCTCCCTTATTCAAAATATTGTAGATCGTTTGGAATAAGACTTGTTTTTCTGCATGACTCAAGTGATGGATAGACAAAGAAGAAATGATAACATCATAGCTGTTAGAGAAAGTACAGGTTGTATAGTCCCCAACCATATAAGTAATGTTTGAGTAATGTTGGAATCTTTTCTTTGCCTCTTCAATCATTTGCTCGCTTATATCAATGAGTGTAAAAGTGGCATTGGGGTATTTTTGAATAACAAAAGATGAAAAGAGTCCTGTACCAGAGCCAATATCTAGGATAGATAGAGGTTTATCTTCTGCTTTAATCATTTCTGTTGCAATCCCATAAAAGTCATCGAAACATGGAATGAGAGCCTTTCTTTGTTGATCATACTCCATAGCCACATCATTAAATTTTTGTTTTACTGTTTTACGCACTTCCATCATTAGGTCTCCTCGCTTTTAGTATTTTCAAGTAACACAAATCATTTGCATTCCAATATACAACTCGGTGATCATTCAACAGTATATTTAGTATTTGGAATACCTTTATCGTACAGAAGAGAGTATTATATGTCTAAGATATATAATCTATGAGGATAATAGGTTCTATTTATGGGGGATGAATGATGGAAATACGTTTACTAAAATATGCATTGGAAGTATATAAGAAACAAAGTTTTACAAAAGCAGCTCACAGCTTGTTAATATCTCAACCATCGCTTAGTCAACAAATAGCCAAATTGGAACAGGATCTAGGTGTAAGTTTATTTTTTAGAGGAAACGGTCCTGTGACGCCAACACCAGAAGGCATACGTTTTATTAATAAAGCTGAAAAAATTATAAAACTGAACGAGGATTTAGAACGGGAAATGAGAGAACAAAAAGAAGGAATAGGTCGTGAGTTAACAATAGGAACAACAGCTATTACGGGGGGCCATATATTACCGCCTCTGCTTCATTTATACAGAGAGCGTTATCCTAACGTTACTGTACGTTTGGTAGAAGAATCAACAGAAAAGTTAACAGATCTTACAGTGAGAGGATTGGTAGATATATCAATTTTGCCTCTTCCAATTGAAGATTCACATTTGACTACACAAACTATATTAACAGAGCCTATTTTACTAGCGTTGCCAAGAGTCCAAAAAGAATGGATGGACGGAAAACTAAAGAATTTGCTTCATGATGCATCAGGGGAGATGATTTCAGGAGCTATATCACTGTCAGATCTCGCAAATGCTCCTTTT
This sequence comes from Ectobacillus panaciterrae DSM 19096, assembly GCF_000430785.1. GTDB lineage: Bacteria > Bacillota > Bacilli > Bacillales > Bacillaceae_G > Ectobacillus > Ectobacillus panaciterrae. The sequence goes on along the minus strand of NZ_KE387251.1, from coordinate 13,019 downwards.
ATCCTGCTAAAAAAGGGATACGGATTTCGCCGAACGGTTTTAGAAATTTGCGCGGAAAATGGATTTCAACCTAATGTTTTATACGAGACAAGCAGTATTGAAATGGCTCAATCTTTAACCTCATATGGACTAGGCATTACATTAGTACCTGAAATGGTAATAAATCATTATACAGGACGCTTATCAAATCCCCCTTTATATATGTATTTAGATTCTTGTCCAACCCGGACTTTAGTATTTGCTTATCATAAAGAAAGATATTTAAGTCTAACGGCGCAGAATCTAATCAATTCTTATCTGGAATCTATATATGAGTGAATAAAAAAAACGTCTTTTTCTCGTATGCAACTAGCGTAAAAGATTATGTCCTGTTCAAATAGCTGCTGTGAGCAACAATCTTCACGAAAAGAGACTTTCCATATTCCAAAACTATCCAAAATATTTTACAATTATTAGTAGCAGATACATAGAATGCGAGAGGAGCCGACTCCATGAGCATAGCAGCAAACATTATAGTCCTAGGATTCGCAGGCGCAATTTTCTTCGCAATCAAAAAAAGCATGAAACCGAAATACGGAGAGGTTCCGAACGCAATGGAGATCCATTCCGTTCACGGGCTGAGCGGCCTCGTCAGGCATTTGGAGAGCAATTCTCCCATATATATGGAACAGGTGCGCACCCGCGTGGAGGCGGAGCAGCTTGACGACCATAACGAAAGAATCGCGCTGTTCCTTTATTATTCGAACAACGAATACAAGGATTATGGAAAGTATGCCGCGGGTTCACCTCACAGTTCATGCTCCAGCTGTTTTTCTTGCTCGTCAGATCACGGCGGCTGTTCGTCGGGAGGAGACGGAGGCAGCTCAGGCTGCGGCGGCGGAGATTGATCGGTGGGTTTCCAATATAGTTTTTTACATGAGGAGGAATTTCGTATGAAGCATCATGCTGTGCAGCTGTACGATTATCATGTATGGGCAAATCGTAAGCTGTTCAATCGCTTGAAAGAATTGCCGAAAGAGTTGTACGACAGGGAGATACAAAGTGTGTTTTCTTCGATTTCCGCTGTCATCCCGCACGTTTACATCACGGATTCCATTTTTCTACGGGCTATTTCTGGAGATAGCTTTGATAATGTCAGGGCGATTGCGTTCGAATTGATGGAGACAACGAAAGGGAAGAGCGCAGAAGAAATGGAAGAGCTATATACGGAATTGGCAGAGCGCTACAACGCCTTTTTTGATAGTCAAGAAAACATGGATAAAACCATTGTCCTTGAGCATCCTCAATTCGGCCGTCTGGATTCAAAGATTTCCGAGATTGTACAGCATGTCGTCAATCACGGCACGTATCACCGCGGAAACATAACGGCGATGCTGCGGCAGATGGGCGAGGCGGGGGCTTCGATGGATTATATTTTTTATTTGTATGAAATAGGTAAGACAGAGTAGGCTTCGTGTTGTGAATTCAGTCATATTAGAGGTTTCAGACTGTTGAAAAACTAAATTGTCAACATAAACTATAGAATTTACATAATAATTCTATACTATTTAGGTTTATTTGACCTAGTTTTTCATACTATATCAAAGTAGAAAAAGAGCTATTATTCCGTATGAAAAGTCAGTCGCCAAGAAAAAGTTCACGCATGTCGTGAACCTTTTCAACAGTCAGAATGCGCACCACGTCTTTGGCGTAGTACGCATTCTGTTTAACTTGATAGCCATGCCCCGAGGGATGCTTTTTTTCTGAATATAGAAAAAATTATACCTCTTCGGAAGTCTTTTTGTTATGGTTCCGAGAATGTGCTCACCAATCTAACATTGTCGTTTTAAACAAACAGGTTTCCCATCTCGTAAGCTTTAAACCCACTGTAACGAACGCTCGAAATAGCATATCATAGTCTATTTTTTTAAAATGTTTGTAGTCAATGATGCACTTCAGTAATGTATCTTCGCAAATATCCGCATAAAACAGCTGGTATTCCTCCTGCAAGGTTTTATACAGCCAAATTTGCTTAATGGAACCGCTTACACTCATGGCCTGACGATGCTTCTCATCAATATAGTTTCTATATCTTTTCTTCACTTCGGGATGCATGGGTGAAACTTGTATGCATTGCTGTTTGATACGGAAGTATATATCTATAATATCAAGATTGTGCTTCTCTTTTTGTTTAAGTAAGTATGGAGTATCTTGATATGTTGATCGTTCTATCTCTTCAGCCGTAAAAAATAATGATGCTTCTCTTTTCGTAGCGCTTGTACAATCTGCAGAGTGAAATAGATTAAATATTCCATTCATTGATCCAAACGTATGCCTTACTGTCCCTTCCTTTGCGTTCTCAGGCTTAAAGTTCCCCTTCCACTTTTTTTCAATCAGCTCGGAAACCGATTTGTACGGTGGTTGTGGTGTACCTTGAACCAGCACACATAAACTTTCTCCTAAATGAAAGAATTCGGCTTCTAATTCGTGCCACCACTCAGAGTAATCCTTATCTTCCTCCCAATATAAAAGTCGGCATAGATCCGGTGTAATAGTCACATATTTGCAAGTAAGGATCTGAAAACCTTTTTGCTGCAGAAATGATAAAATTTCTTGTTCTAAATGTAAGTACACCGCATCCGGTTTGCATATTACGAACCCTAAGTTGTCCCAATTCAATGTCTATATCTCCTTTCTGCCATGTATAATAATATATGGCAGAAAAGTAAAATTGCTTGTACTCACTTGCTCTTGATATCCCATTCTTGTTTTTCCAACACATTTTATAAAGTTATGAAATCAAAACGCTATAAATTATATAAGTCCACTTTGTTATTCCGACATACTTATCGTTTGCCACGTAGAACAAAAAGGAAACTGCGCTCTCTCCCCCTAAAAGAAAAGTTTTTATGTCGATTTTTTTAGTTGCGTTTATATAGATAACTCGTCTAATCAAATAGACAAGCTATGTATATACTAATATCAGAACCTCCAAAGTATCTAATGAAGAGCAAGGTGGAGAGCGCCTTGCTCTTCATATTTACATATACTTGTATCAATAACGAAAGCTATCCACGCCTATATACATGTAAGAGTGATCATGAATTTTATAATCTATATATAATTGATTTGTAATTTTAGCATATGAACCGCTGCTATACAGAACAAAAGGCAGCCTGCACTCGCTTCCTCTCTCTCATCCTTGTATGGGACAGGAAAAGGGTTTGGCCGCTTCTATGCTCCGCCGGATGCTCTTTCCTCACTACAAAAAGACGTTTTTTTTATTCACTTGTATATACATTCGCTTGTTCAGGTAATGCATTCTATTAAAAAGTATGTTAGATTTCCTGACACATCAGTTACGTTTTATTGTGAAAAATAGTATAAATACTTCAATAACATTTTGTAGAGGAGTGAAATGATTATGAAATTAGCTGATTTGAAAAAAGGCGGCCATATGCCGTCTCTTGTCGCCTCGTTTTTGTATTTTGATGTGAGTTTTATGATTTGGGTTATCATTGGAGCACTTGGGGTGTTCATTACAAAAGACTTCGGATTATCACCTGCTCAAAAAGGCTTGATTGTTGCATTGCCAATCTTGGGCGGATCTATTTTCCGGATTATCCTAGGAATTTTAACAGATCGAATTGGTCCAAGAAAAACAGCCATTGGCGGTATGCTTGTAACCATGGTGCCGCTTCTTTGGGGTTGGTTATTTGGTAAAAGCTTAGGGGAACTATATTGCATTGGAATTTTATTAGGCGTAGCTGGAGGCAGTTTTGCAGCTGCTCTTCCGATGGCCAGCCGTTGGTATCCGCCGCACTTACAAGGGCTGGCCATGGGAATAGCCGGGGCTGGTAACAGCGGAACCCTGTTCGCTACTCTTTTCGGTCCTCGTCTTGCTACTTCTATGGGGTGGCACAATGTTTTAGGATTGGCGCTCATTCCATTGGCTCTCGTGTTTATCGCTTATATGATCATGGCGAAAGACGCACCGTCACAGCCGGAGCCGAAGCCTTTGGGAGACTATTTTCAAATCTTTAAATTAAGGGATACCTGGTATTTTAGTATACTTTATAGTGTTACATTTGGAGGATTTGTTGGATTATCCAGCTTCTTAAGCATATTTTTTGTTGACCAGTACGGATTGTCAAAAGTGGGCGCGGGAGATTTTGTTACTCTTTGCGTTGCGGCAGGAAGCTTTTTCCGGCCTGTAGGGGGATTTCTTGCAGATCGAATAGGAGGAACCCGTGTTCTTAGCTTCCTTTTCCTCGTAGTGTCAGTGTGTATGTTCGGAGTAAGCTACCTTCCTTCATTTTATGTAGTTATGATCTTATTATTTGTAGGTATGGCATGTCTTGGTATGGGAAATGGGGCTGTATTCCAAATCATTCCACAACGCTTTCGAAAGGAAATCGGGATGATTACCGGCATTGTCGGAGCGGCAGGAGGTATAGGGGGCTTCTTCGTACCAAACTTGATGGGAACACTTAAACAAGTAACCGGCACATATGCGACAGGATTCATCTGCTACTCCTTTGTCGGACTTTTAGCTTTCGCCGTTTTGCTCATCGCCAGACAATCTTGGAAAAAAACATGGATGGTAAAGAACGAGGCCATAGAAGCGTAATGTACATGAGTATATAAATGCAACTAAAAAAAAATCGACATAAAAACGTTTCTTTTAGGTGGGAGAGAGCATCCGACTAAGCATAGAAGCGGTCAAACCCTTTTCGTGGCCCATGCAGGGAGAGAGAGAGGGAGCACAGTTTCCTTTTTGTTCTACGTGGCAAACGATAGATATGTCGGAATAACAAAGTGGACTTATATAAGATATGAGCGCTTTTGATACAAATCTCAGAATCTATCTTGATTTGTACAAGGATATCCTCCAAAGCACAAAACAATGCTTTGGAGGATATTTTTATGTTTGAAAAAGCATGTAAGAAAATCTGACATGATAGATGAATTCAGAATGATTACCATATAAAATCAATGTATCTAAAGCGTAGCATCCTAGTGACACAATCAGCTGTCTGGCTTTGTCTTTTATGTTAGAACACATACATTTTTTGTTGGGAGTGGGGAGATTGGCTAAGAGAAAATTAGTGTTGATAGGTAATGGAATGGCTGGTGTAGGTTGTATTGAACACATTTTGAAATTATCCGGGGAAGAATTTGAGATTACGATTTTCGGGGCTGAACCTTATCCGAACTACAATCGCATTCAGCTGTCTTATGTATTGGCTGGCGATTCCGACATGGAAGACATCATTTTGAACAATTGGGATTGGTATAAGGACAATCATATCACATTGCATGCAGGGCATCAGGTAACACGCATCGATACAGTCAATCAATGTGTATATACAGAAAGTGGTATCGTCGAGAAGTATGATGATCTGATCATCGCTACGGGATCCAATCCATTCATGCTTCCATTACCTGGAGCTGATAAAGAAGGCGTTATCGCTTATCGGGATATCAAAGACTGTAATGCGATGATTGAGGCATCTAAAACATATAAGAAAGCAGTAGTAATCGGAGGCGGTTTGCTCGGCTTAGAAGCTGCAAGAGGATTGCTTAATCTTTCTATGGATGTATCGGTTATTCATGTATGTGATCATCTAATGGAACGTCAGTTAGACCCTACAGCAAGTAAACTTCTACAAGCAGAACTAGAAGCGCAAGGTATGAAGTTCTTGATGAATAAACAAACGGAAGAAATTTACGGGGCTGGCCGCGTGCAAGGACTTCGTTTTAAGGATGGCACTGAAGCAGAAGCTGATCTTGTGGTGATGGCCGTTGGGATTCGTCCAAATGTTGCGCTTGCGAAGGAAAGCGGCATTGAGGTAAATCGCGGGATTGTTGTGAACGATTTTCTAGAAACGAGTATCCCGAATGTTTATGCGGTTGGGGAGTGTGTGGAGCATAGAGGAATTGTTTATGGTTTGGTAGCTCCGCTGTATGAGCAAGGTGCTGTGTTGGCAAAACATATTTGCGGTGTAGGGACGGAACCGTACGAAGGCTCTATTCTATCTACTAAACTTAAAGTTTCAGGAGTGGACGTATTTTCGGCGGGGGAATTTATGGATCAGCCGGATACTCGAGCTTTTCGTGTACAGGATGATTTTAACGGTACGTACAAAAAAGTACTAGTTCGCGGAACAACCGTTATTGGAGCTGTCCTCTTCGGAGATACAAGTGATGGTGCCCGATTATTCCAAATGGTTCGGGGCGGTGCGGACATGTCAGAGTTACAATCGATTTTTTCTAAAGCATCGACACCGGACAAATCAGCTGCCACGTCCAGCGTCGCAGCTATGTCGGATAACGAGTTGATTTGCGGTTGTAATGGCGTATCCAAGGGAGCGATTGTGCAAGCAATTCAAGAACAAGGACTAGATTCAGTTGAGCAGGTAAAAGGATGCACAGGCGCATCCCGTTCATGCGGCGGCTGTAAACCTCTTGTCGAAGAGTTGTTAAAGTGTACATTGGGAGAAGGGTTCCAGGCAGTAGAAAAAGAACCGATCTGTTCCTGTACGGCTTTAAGCCGGGATGAAGTCGTTGAGGCCATTAAAACAAAAGGGCTCACTACGGTAAAAGAGGTTATGCATGTTTTGGATTGGGAACAAAAGGAAGGCTGTTCAAAATGCCGTCCCGCCCTTAACTATTATTTAGGCATGGTATGGCCGAAAGAGCATGAAGATGAACGGGAATCCCGTTTTATCAATGAACGTTTTCATGCCAATATTCAAAATGACGGTACTTATTCAGTTGTTCCCCGTATGTATGGGGGCGTAACAAATCCAGATGAACTGCGTAAAATTGCCGATGTTGCAGAAAAATATCAAGCTCGTATGGTCAAAATTACAGGGGGACAGCGAATCGATTTGCTAGGCATTAAAAAAGAGGACTTACCGCAGGTATGGGCTGATTTGGATATGCCATCTGGATATGCCTACGGCAAAGCCTTGCGAACAGTAAAAACATGCGTCGGAGCAGACTTTTGCCGATTTGGCACACAAAATTCCATTCAAATGGGAATTGATATGGAAAAACGATTTGAACGACTTCAGACGCCGCATAAAGTGAAAATGGCTGTCTCCGCTTGTCCACGTAACTGTGCGGAATCAGGTATTAAAGATGTAGGTGTAGTCGGAGTGGACGGCGGTTGGGAAATTTATGTCGGCGGCAATGGAGGAGTCCATTTGCGCGGCGGCGAGCTGCTTATCAAAGTGAAAACAAGCGAAGAGGTACTTGAATGGTCAGCGGCATTTATACAGCATTATCGTGAGTCAGCAAAATATTTAGAGAGAACGTCTCATTGGGTGGAGCGTGTCGGTCTTGAGCATATTAAAGAGGTTTTAAGTGATTCTGAAACGCGAAAACAGCTTATTGATCGTATTAACACATCATTATCAGTAACGAAAGATCCGTGGAAAGAACATATTGACGATGCAAAGCTGCGTTCTATGTTTGAAAAAGTCAATATTCCTGTAATCAACAATTGATGATTAAGAACTAGGGGGATCTATTATGCAAGCTATAAAAATAAAAGTGGCAGAAGTAACAGATTTGATGGAGAAAATCGGAAAAACGATAGAGGTACAAGGGCAGGAAATCGCCTTATTCCTACTTGAGGACGGGAGTATCCGGGCGGTGGAAAACCGCTGTCCTCATAAGGGAGGGACCTTATCAGAAGGGATTGTTTCTAGCGAGTATGTGTTTTGTCCGCTGCATGATTGGAAAATTTGTCTTCATGATGGACTTGTACAAAAACCGGATACAGGATGCATTAAGACTTATAAAGTGTCAGTGGAAGGGAAGGATATTTTCATAAAATTATAGAAAAATTTTGTTTTACTTCGGAGGTTCTCATGGGGAAGAAGCAGCTGGTACTAGTAGGAAATGGAATGGCTGGGGTCCGTTGTATAGAAGAAATTTTAAGGATTGATCGGGAATCATTTGAAATCACCATTTTTGGAAGTGAACCGCATCCTAACTATAACCGAATTTTATTGTCAAAAGTGCTCCAAGGAGATACGTCCATTGAAGATATTACAATTAATGACTGGGATTGGTATAAGGAAAATCATATTCAACTGTTTACAGGAGAAAAGGTTATTAGGATAGATACCGAACAACAAATGGTATACTCCGATCTTGGTCGAGAGGTTCCTTATGATGAATTAATTATCGCTACAGGCTCAATCCCTTTTATGCCGCCGGTACCAGGAGCGGATCAAAAAGGGGTTACGGCATTTCGAGATATTCATGACTGTGAAATGATGCTAGAAGCAGCCAAAACATATAAAAAGGCTGCCGTTATCGGAGGAGGATTATTAGGATTAGAAGCTGCCAGAGGGTTATTGAATTTAGGGATGTCAGTTGATGTAGTCCATATCCATCCTTATCTTATGGAAAGGCAGCTTGATCAAACGGCATCTAAGCTGCTGCAGAAAGCATTGGAAGAGCAAGGAATGAATTTTCTTCTGGCCAAAGAGACCGAGAGAATTTTCGGCGGGGAACGCGTGAAGGGGCTGCGATTTAAAGATGGTACGCGAACGGAAGCGGACTTAGTTGTAATGGCTGTTGGGGTAAGGCCGAATGTTTCGCTTGCGAAAAGCAGCAGCATAGAAGTGAATCGTGCAATTGTCGTTAACGATTATTTGCAAACGAATATTCCGCATGTGTATGCTGTCGGGGAATGTGCGGAACACCGCGGAGCAGTATATGGATTGGTCGCCCCTCTTTATGAACAAGCGAAAGTATTAGCTAGAAAAATCTGCAATATGGATGGTGACAGCTACGAGGGTTCGATTGTTTCCACTCAATTGAAGGTTTCTGGTGTGGACGTATTTTCTGCTGGTGAGATTGTAGAACAAGATGGTATGAGATCCCTGAAGGTATATGATGAAATCAACGGTATCTACAAAAAAATCTTGGTTAAAGAAGACACAATTGTTGGAGCTGTGTTGTTCGGTGATAGTAGTGAAGGTACTGAACTATTAGGGATGATTCATCAGCAAGCAAACATTTCACGGTTAAGAAAGGTTTCAGTTCTGCAGTCGTGGGAGTCTGCAGAGAGTTCTGGAGAAAGCCGAGCTGCGTCCATGCCGCATCATCAAATTGTTTGTACTTGTAACGGTGTATCAAAAGGGGCTATTGTGGAAGCGATTGAAAAGAATGGACTTTCAACAGTAGAGCAAGTCAAATCCTGTACGAAGGCATCCAGTTCCTGCGGGGGATGCAAGCCGTTAGTAAATGCTATCCTAGACCATACGCTCCGTTGTGAATCAGCCGAGGAAAAAGAAACGATATGCGGTTGTACTTCATTAAGCCGGGATGAAGTGATGCAAGAAATAAAAGAGAAACAATTGACTCACGTGAGAGAAGTCATGAATGTACTTGGCTGGAAAAGCGAAGAGGGATGTTCAGTATGTCGCCCTGCCCTCAATTATTACTTAGGTGTTATCTATCCTGTTGAATATACGGATGAAGAAGAGTGTAAGCCGTTAAACGAGCGTATGTACGCCAATCTTCAAGTTGATGGAACATACTCTGTTGTTCCGCGAATGTATGGCGGTATTACGAATGCGCAAGAACTGAGGCGAATTGCGGATGTTGTAGAGAAATATCAAGTGCCAATGGTGAAATTGACAGGCGGCCAGCGAATGGATTTGCTCGGAGTTAAGAAGGAAGATCTCCCAAGGGTATGGGAAGATTTAGATATGCCGTCTGGCAATTCATACGCGAAGGCAGTAAGAACAGTAAAAACGTGTGTGGGGGCATTGTATTGTCGGTTTGGCACCCAAGACTCCATTCGATTGGGAATTGCTTTAGAAAAGAAATTTGAGCGTCTTCAAACGCCGCATAAAGTGAAAATGGCTGTTTCAGCCTGCCCGCGAAACTGTGCGGAGTCAGGGATTAAAGATTTTGGAGTTGTAGGTGTAGACGGGGGCTGGGAGCTGTATATTGGCGGTAATGGCGGTACGCATCTTCAAGCAGGTCAACTATTATGTACCGTTACAACAGAAGAGGAAGTTCTTGAAATGGCAGGAGCGTTTCTGCAATATTATCGAGAAACAGCCAATTATCTAGAGAGAACATCCAAATGGACCAAACGTTTAGGACTTGAGCATATTCGAGAGGTCTTATTTGATCAGGAAAATCGGGAAGAATTAGTAGACCGAATGAAACTCGCTGTCTCTCGTGTGAATGATCCTTGGAAAGAGGTGCTTACAAATAAGGATAGAAAGCAAAAATTCATAGAGATATCTCAGTGAACTATATACAACTGAACAAAAAAATCGTCTTTTTATAGTGAGGAAAGAGCATCCGCCTAAGCGTAGAAGCGGTCAACCCCTTTTCGTGGCCCATGCAGGGGTAAACTATAGAGAGCACAGTTTCCCTTTTGTTCTACGTGGCAAACGATAGATATGTAGGAATAACAAAGTGGATTTATATAGTAAAAAGCAAGTATATGAAACAATAAATATAAATTTCAAATATGGAGGTTGATTTTCAGCATCCAGGCCAAACAGGCGGTGAGCGCATGAATGATTTGCTGAGACATTTTCGTTCTAAGCAGTTAGAGACAGAAACGGAAAAGGTCTTTGATACACAGTGCCCTTTTTGCAGTGTACAATGCAAAATGCAGTTGATTGAGCAGCGAAACGGGGAACGAAAACGATATAAGGTCGTCCCAATGCCAAATCCTGCATCAGAAGGTCGCTTATGTATAAAAGGAAGGAATGCCTACCAGCATGCTGTAACGAAAGAACGCGTAAAGCAGCCGCTGTTAAACGTAAACGGTGCGTTTGTTCCGGTTTCCTGGAGTGAGGCTTTACAGATCATAAAAGAAAAATTTACAGCAATCCAGCAAGAGGATGGGTACAATGCATTAGGCGTATATGGCGGAGGCTCGTTGACGAATGAAGAGGCCTATTTATTGGGGAAATTCGCTCGAGTGGCTCTGCAAACGAAGTATATTGATTACAATGGGCGATTTTGTATGTCTGCAGCCGCATCTGCTGCTAATCAAGCTTTTGGGATTGACCGCGGGCTGACGAACCAATTATCGGAAATTCTGCAAGCGCGCTGTATCATTTTGGCAGGAACGAACATCGCCGAATGTCAACCGACTCTTATGCCTTATTTTACAAAAGCAAGGGAAAACGGAGCCTTCATTATTGTAATAGATCCAAGAGAAACAACTACTGCAAAACTTGCAGACTTACATTTAAAAATCAAACCGGGCACAGATGCTGCTTTAGCGAATGGCATGCTGAAAGTGCTTCTGGATGAAGGGCTTGTTGAGCAGAAGTTTATACAAGAGAGAACAAACGGTTATGAGGAATTAAAGCAACATCTGGCTTCTATCCGGCTTGATCAGATTGAAGAAATCACAGGAATAACAGTCGAGCAAATCCGCAAAGCCGCCGTTACGTATGGAGCAGCCCAAACCGGGATGGTATTTACCGCAAGAGGGGTCGAGCAGCAAACGGACGGCTATATGACAGTGCGTAATTTTATTAATCTTTCATTAATAACAGGAAAAATTGGGAGAATAGGCTGTGGCTATGGTGCGATTACTGGTCAAGGAAATGGTCAAGGGGGACGGGAGCATGGGCAAAAAGCAGATCAGCTTCCAGGTTATCGTTCTATTGAAAATCCTGAACATCGTGCATACATAGCAAAGCTATGGGGAATAAATGAACAAGATTTACCTGGAAAAGGCGTTTCGGCTTATGAAATGATGGAAAAAATTTACCAGAAGGAAATAACAGGGTTATTTGTTATGGGATCCAACCCTGTTGTCTCCAACCCTAATGCCAACTTTGTAGAAGAGGGTTTGCAAAAGTTAAAATTTCTTGTTGTAGTAGATATGTTTATTTCAGAGACAGGAAGAATGGCAGATTTAATTTTGCCATGCTCTTCTTATCTAGAGGATGAAGGAACCATGACGAACTTGGAAGGACGCGTCATCTTACGAAAAGCCGGCAGAACACCGCCGGGGGAAGCGAAACATGACTGGGAAATTCTTTGTGATATAGCGCAAGCACTCGGTAAAGAAAGGTTCTTCTCTTATTCATCAGCCGAAGAGATTTTCAACGAACTGCGAATGGCAAGTCGAGGCGGCACAGCCGACTATTATGGAATTACCTATAATCGCTTGACACAAGAAGAAGGGGTATACTGGCCCTGTCCATCTCCTGATCATCCTGGAGAAGCACGGCTCTTTGAGCATTCTTTTGCGCATGCCGACGGCAGAGCAAAGATCATACCAGTGGAAAATCAGCATGTGAAAGAACAAATTACAGAGGAATTCCCGCTTTATCTAACAACCGGCCGTGTTTTAACGCAATACTTGACAGGTGTCCAAACACGAAGAAGCCACACCTTGGCTGCCAGCCATTTTGAATCTTTTCTCGAGATTCATCCGAAAACGGCAAAGAAATACCGGATTGAAAACGAATCGCTGGTCAAACTGGAATCCGAGAGAGGAAGCGTTACTGTCCGAAGCAAATTAACGCCTGACATTCGTGAGGATACTGTATTCGTTCCGATGCATTGGGGGGATATGCAAAGTGTCAATAAAGTTACTCATCAAGCACTGGATCCGTATTGCAAGATGCCGGGATTCAAGGTTTGTGCAGTTAAAATAAAACCACTGGTTGATTTACAGCTGGAATAGAGTTTAGTAGGGGTGTCTCCAAAAATGACTGGGAAAGTCACTTTTGGAGACACTCTCGTGTTTTTTGTTTTAGTAATAGAAGAACAAGCAGGAGAAATAAATGCAACACTACTGAAATTTAGTGTTGACAACTCGAGTTTATCGATATACTATTGCATATAATTAAATAATAACAAGCAAAGATTGGAAATAGTAGAAGGTTTATAAGCTTTTCAGAGAGCCGATGGCTGGTGAGAATCGGTAGTTATTCCCTTTGAACTCATCCAAGAGCTACTCCCTGAACATAGTAAGTAGGGGATGTCGGTTTTCTACCGTTATGAAGATAGGTGGTGATTGCCAC
>NZ_KE387250.1:44203-94439 GCF_000430785.1 Ectobacillus panaciterrae DSM 19096 | reverse complement strand
GCCCCTCAGGGCTCAATAAGATTCCTGTTGAAGTTTCTAATTGACTACAAAGTTGAGTAAGCGAGGTAGTAGCGATTTGTTGATTTAACCATACACACAAAGATAAAAAATGGTGTCCATAACACTTCCGTTTTCGTTTCATTCCGCCTGCTTCTATAGCTAATTGATTCAATGCAGCGGGAGACATATACCGATACAACTCTTCGGCAAATAAAGACAACTCTTGTTTTTGACGCATATTCATAAAAAGCACGTCACCCTTTCTCATTAACATAAGAGAATAGTAACGTGCTTTTAACTTTAAGAATAGCCTAAATGCTTAAGTTGATGGATGTGGGGTAGCACCACATGCCCATCAAGCTAATATTTTGAAATACCCCCAAAATGAAAATTTATCTCTTCATCGTTGTCCGTGGGAATTCAGCTCATTTTTTTCGTTTTGGGGAACAATGAATTTCTAAGCTTGATGGATATGGGGTCCTGCCGACATTTCGCGGATTTTATACACTAAGAAACAACCAACAGCCCTTTTGGGACTGTTGGTTGACATAAGATTCGGGAAGCGGAAGTAAATTTTCCTTATTCCTCACCTTCGTGTTCGCCGCGCAGAAAAAATAAAGGAAGTCTATGTACAAATTGATACAAATCTAACAACCAAATTTTACTTATTTATTATGTGTATTCAAAAAAGTAAGCATAGCATTTGTTATCTCCCTCGCTTCAGTACCTGCAGAAGGAACTCCGATCAGCTTTGTTACATCACTGTGAGAAATATTGGTATATCCGTAGAACGATGCTTCATTTCGGTTCTGCTTTACAATGTCAATAAAGCGAAGAGTAGAAGTGTTTTGTTTGCTCGTGACAAAAAAAGAAGGCGGAAGCTGCTGGTGTCCTGCGTATGTGATCGGGGAAGCCATAGCCCACTCTTCTTTGTTCTCTCCAAATACTTTTTTGTAGGATGGAAATCTTTGTATAAAGGATTCGAGATCAACAGGCCCGTCTAAATCTACGAGTGAGTGGATAATACCGGCTGGTAAGTTGCTGGCTTGTAAATACTTAGGATTCGTACCGATAAGCATAATAAGATGGCCTCCGGCGGAATGTCCCATTAGGTTAATCCGCTCTTGGTCTAGATTATATTTATCAGCGTTTTCGTATACCCAACGAAGGGCTGTTACAACATCCTGAGCCATTTCTTCGTATGAAGCTTTCGGATGCAGGCGATAGTTCACCGATATGAACGCGTAACCATTTTTAGCAAAAAACGCAGGCTTAGCCGATACATTCTCTTTACCGCCTCCTGACCATCCGCCCCCGTGCACGTAGAGGATTACAGGTATATTCGTTCCTTTGGGAGTATACAGGTCTAGTGCTTGCCCATCTTCTCCGTATGTAATATTAGATATTGTCTTATATTGCTTTCTATCTATCGGAAGGAAATAATACCAAGTGACAGCTATCATCAGAAGGAAAGCAGCCAGTACATATACATTTTTTCTTTTTAGTCTCAATCTTAATTTCTCCTCTATGGTTCTGAAAAATGAATGCCAGGGCGCAACAATTTTGCGCTCTGGCATTTTTGGAATCAGAAAACATGTAATTTAGCTATACACAATTTCGTGCTCTTCGCGTTTCTCATACAGTTCCCAATATTTCTCTGTGATTAATTCAGGCGCAAAGTGAGTACCCGGAGCGACGTTTCCGGCAATTATTAGAAAAATTTATTAGCAATTCTATTTAGCGACAAGACTGCTATTTTTGTAGAAATCCCATTTTACTCAATTACTTTGAACCAGCCTGGAGAGGATTGAATTACATTCCAAAGTTTTTCCGGAATGTCAAGTTCCTCTACCTTTGAAGCTTTCAAGACCGGCTCAATTTCATCTTCTCGTCCATTATCAACCATTTCAACCCAATTTGAATTTATAATTAACGCCCTATTCTAGTAAGAAAGAATGAAGCGCTGAAATACTTATCCTTCTTGCTAAATGAAAAGTTACAGTGCAGCCTCCACTACCCAATACAATGCATGTTGGATTAGTTCCAAATATTATAAATTCCGCAAAGCATCTGCTATAGGAGTTTTGCCATCGCTCATTGTTATGACTTTACCAATGGCAGCTGGCTCTTGCAAACTTTGGACTAAAGTATCAACTACATTTTCTATAGAGTTTTCAGCAGGATAATCAATATTGACATTAATTTTTCCAGATCCAGGGGTTTCTTTTAAAACTCCGGGCTGTAATATTGTATAGTCTAGCTTTGTATTATTTATAAGCCACTGATCAGCAAAATGTTTGGCAATATTATAGTCCGTTATATCTTTTAGAAAAGACTCATTCCATTTGTCTTGATCTAGAGAAAAAACTGAACTGAGCATGATAAATCTCTTTATGTTCTTGTTCTCAGCGGCGCGCATAACTTTAACAGCACCATTCAAGTCAATCTTCAATAAATCTTTTCCCCTAGAACCAGCCACAAAGAAAATTGCTTCTGCATCATACATCTTTTCAGCCATTTCCTTAGGACTAGCTAATAAATCAAAATGAACATAACGAACATTGCTCGAATTACTAGCAAGGTTATCTCTTCTTGCTCCTGCGTAAACGAAATGTCCGTTTTTAACTAGTTTATCAACAAGGCACGATCCTACTCGACCATTAGCGCCTACTACTAACACCTTCATAAAAAACCTCCTAAAAAATTAGTTCTAATCAGAACCTATAGTATAGTGAATAATTCAATCAAAGGCCTAACTTTAGCTTACTTTCTCAGAAGACACCACTTTTTCTTCCTTTCGGACCATGGGTGTCCACATAATTTTGATCTATTTCTTTTTCAATAGCGTGGTGTAAAAGTCCATGAATCATCGACGCCACTTCCGCCGATAAACACGTCAATAAGAAAAACTAAATCAGAACGACAAACCCGTTTACCCTACATCAAGTAAGGTTGAACGGGTTCGTTTTTTCTGATGGGAATCTGCTTTTTAGGAATGCCGGTGGAATAGTTTCGAAATCACTTTCCATTCACCGTCTATTTTAAGTAATTGATGAAAGTCAGTGTACGTAGCACCATGCGCATTCTCTAAAGCTATACGAGCTGATGCGACTGTGCCTTCAACATCTAGGATATCAATCCTTGCTTGAAGATTTTGCGCGGACCCCGCTTGATCAACAAAATCATATAAATTTTGAATAGATCCTTCGACTAGACCATCAACTTCAAATCCATACATAATCGCATCTTTATGGAAAGCTGGTTTCATTACTTCGCTTTTACCCGAAGTAACTCCATCAACATACTTATTAATTGCTTCAATAATTTGGTCATGATCTTTTATTGTTGCTTTACTCATTTTTCCTAAATCCTCCTTTAGTAGATGTTAAGTTATTATCTGAAACACTGCTTTTACAATTTCCAAACCAAATAATTATTATCTCTTTAACTTAAAGAATACTAATGATATCATGGTCAGACCATCGTAGGTACATACTTACCCCACTAAGTTTAAACAACACTGTAAAACCCGAAGCTCATTATTTCAGATTTTTATTTCATTCTTATGGAGATGATCAAGCATGGCCAATCGGTCAAGCAGATTCCTTTGCTTTAGTAATCAGAACTACTCCTTTGTAATTATTTAATTACCACTCTTGAGCAGTAGGTGTAACAATAACATCATTAATCATCACGTCAGCAGGCTTATTAACAACAAAACCAATTGTTTCAGCGACATGCTGTACGTCTATAGCAATCTTGTTCAACTCTTCAAGTACTGGTTTTACATCTTCATCCGTAACTGCATCCTGCCATTTAGTTGCAATTACACCTGGTGATACTAAAACTGCTTGAATATTATGTTTTACGGATACCTCTTTACGTAAGCTTTCTGTAATGGCTCTTACAGCATACTTGGTAGAACTATACACGCCGTGACCTGCTCCGATAGCATGACCTGCAATCGAACCTACATTAATAATTTGGCCACTTCCTTGTTTTTTCATATGAGGCAGCACTGCAGCTATTCCATACAGTACTCCTTTAATATTAAGGTTGATCATTTTTTCCCACTCTTCTACGTGTGCATTATCCCACATAGAAAACAACATGTAACCTGCGCTATTAATTAGCGTATCTATGCGTCCAAATTTATCCAGTGTAAAATCCACCAAAGATTGGACTTCTTCGTTGACAGTGACGTCTGTTACCTTATAAAGGGCAGTGCCTCCTTCATTTTTAATACGTTCTGATAAATCTTTTAGCTTGTCTTCATTTCTTGCTGCTAGTACCACTGATGCACCATGCTTTGCAAGATAAATTGCTGTCGCTTCACCGATACCACTTGAAGCACCAGTAATGATAATTACTTTATTTTCGATATATGACATATCTGATACACCTCCAAAGAATTAACGATATACTAAAATTTAGTAGTTAATTGAATTTAAACTTTTTTAAAAACCAGTTGAATACTGTTTTGGTACAGCAGTCTCTTTTTTCAGTTTAGCTGCAGCTTCTAATGCCCAATGAGGGTTTCTTAACATACCTCTTCCGACAGCTACAAGGTCTGCATCCTCATTTCCTATCACAGCGTTTGCCAATGCAGGATCATCCAATCTTCCAACTGCAATAACTGGAACATTAAGAGCTTGCTTAATATCTCTTGCAAGTGGTACTTGATAAGCAGCATGAGTACCAGGTTTTCCCCAAGCAGCAATAGGTCCTTCTCCACCTGAAGAGATGTCAAAAATATCTATTCCTGCTTTTTGATATTCTTTAGCGAATTCGATACTTTCGTTAATTCCATACCCGCCTTCTACGTATTCTTTAGCAGATATACGCATCATTAACGGCATATCTTCTGGTATCTCTTCTTTGGCTGCTTGAATAATTTCTCTTCCAAACTTAGTTAAATCCTTTCCATACTCATCCTCTCTTTTGTTTGTTAAAGGAGAATGGAATTGATGAATTAAATATCCATGAGCGCCATGGATTTCAATGGCGTCAAATCCTGCTTTTACAGCGCGCTGTACGGCCATGCGAAACTTTTCTACTAATTCTTTCACTTCATCTGTTGAAAGAGCTCTAGGTGTTTTTGAATTTTCATCAAACGGAATAGCTGAAGGAGCAACTGGCACATCAGCATCTTCTGCTTTACGTCCGGCGTGGGCAATTTGAATACCAACTTTCGCTCCATATCGGTGGCATGCCTCTACAATTCTTGCTAAAGCAGGGATTTGTTCGTCTGACCATAACCCTAAGTCATAGTCTGAAATGCGGCCATCAGGCTCTACATCTGTCATTTCAATCATAATAAAACCAGCTCCGCCTATAGCGCGGCTTACATAGTGCATATAGTGCCAGTCAGTAGCTACTCCATCTTTTTTTTCAACTGAATACTGACACATTGGAGACATCACAATACGGTTTTTCACCTCCATTCCTTTTAACTTATAAGAACTAAATAAATGCTCCATCATAAAAACTCCTTTTTAGTTAAAAATAATCAAGTTAATGCTGTAAAAATATATGATTTTTTCATGAATTTTTACAGCATTATACTTTAAATACATGCGCATGCATATAATTTAACGTCATTTCTTTCATCGCATTCATCTATATATTTTAGTACACTTAAAACATATGGATCCTACAATCGATAATTGCATGCTCATGCATATAATTATCGATTGTTCTTTCTTCTTTGTCAACTTATAAATTGATACCATATATTTATAGGATAAATACTATAGTGCACTTAAAACATATAGATCCTACAACCCACAAATGCATGCGCGCGCATATAATTTACCATTATTCTTTCTTCTTTGTCAACTTATAAATTGATAACGCGTATTTATAAGATAAATACTTTACGAAGATTTTTATAAAAAATAGCCCAAGTAGATTTTACTGGGCTAAGGAAGTAACAACTCATTCCTATCTAAATAAATAGAAGTAACTGCTTTTACTTAAATAAAACAAACATAGGAGGTCACATTATAATTTCTGCATTAAAGATTGTAACTCACGTTGAAGATTTCCTTTTGAAAAACAAGATTGCAGAATATTATGAAAAGTATCTAAGGCTCTCTGTAGTTTTTCTTCTCCTAACGTAGTTAAAGATGTGTAGATACCTCTACGGTCTTCTTCACATATATGTCTTTGTAAAGCTCCACAACTTTTTGCTTCAAGTCTGCCTACCAGCCTTGATATAGCACTTTGACTTAACCCGACCATTTCTTGTAATTGCTGTAACCTTAAGCTTTTATCGCTTGTTTGAGATAAAAAGTAAAGAACGTAAAACTCTTTTAACGATAGGTTATGATTTTTTTGCAAAGCACTTTCTAGCTCATTGATAATGCTCATTTGAATATTAGTAATGGATAGCCAATTATCTAAAAGTTCATTTTCTTGGTTGGTTTTCATACACATTCCACCTGTTCTAGACTATATAATATAGCATTCTAATCAGATTAGAATACATATAGATATGATACTCAAAACCATATTATATAATACTTCATTAACAATTGATTATACCAAAGTAAAGTTTGAATAGTCAATAAAGTAACAAGCGTCACTAATTTTGGAGCATTCGTAGGTATGCGTTAAAGTGCGATTTAATGCGAAATTGAATTTATCCTATAAGGGGGGCAATACATCCCCTCTCTTGTAGAGGACAGAATTATCCTCTCATTAAATACACTTTAAATTACCAAGCAGTTGAAAATGTTCTTGGCTAATTGCAAGCCATAAACAGGCTAATAATTCCAATCACCACGACAATACCTCATATGACATTTGAAGTTTTTGCACCAGAACCACAACATGCCCTCTGACATTTTGGCATATTTGCCGTTTGCGAAAACCAATTTGGCACGCCTTTCAAATTCCTCCGAAACAATCAATGATGTTTTCCGATCTGGTTGTCTTTGAACAACGAATCTCTTCTTCTGACCAAATGTAGTCAAAATACTCAGAGTCCGCCTTGCCTTCCCCCAATTTCAAGGCTTCTTCCAAGGAGGTTGCCTTTGTCTTCTCATTTTACCTCTTACAATTATTTATTGTGATAATGAGGCAGCAGCAAAGAAAATTGTTTGGATCGGCATCATCGGTTTACTGCTTTCCTTCTTCATTAAACGTGTTTCGCAAGCCTCCGAGGAAGAGTCCGATGTAAAGTTGGTCAAAGAAGCCTGAGAAAGCACCGTGAGCAGGTTGGTCAAGCCGCCATTTTGCAGACAATGAAAAACCTGTTTTGCAAAATTGCGCCATTAAAATATTGTTTCGCTTATTTAAATAGATCATAAGGAGTGATTGTTATGAGTTCAATTGACCAAACCATCCTTTTGCACGAAATCTCGAAGCTCAAATCCAAGCAAGCGCAATGGGAACCTTATGCCTGGTACAAAGAGGTGAGGGAGAACAACTCTGTCTTTTACGATACCGAGCAGGATGTCTGGAATGTGTTTTCGTATGAACATGCCAAGCGTGTGCTGTTTGACCACCAGTTATTCTCCAACAAAAAAGAACGAAGCTTGGTTACCGTTCCCAGAATGGATAATCGAAGCAACGTCAATTTCGTCGATCCGCCGGAGCATCGGAACAGGCGCGCCCTGTTAGCCAAAGCGTTCACTCCCCGCGCCCTCGAAGTGTGGGAGCCTCGAATCCAAGCCGTTGTAAACGAATTGATTATGGGCATCGAGGATCTGACGACCATAGATGTCGTGGAGAAGCTGGCGATCCCACTTCCGGTGACTGTCATCGCGGATTTGCTCGGCGTCCCTTCCAAAGATTGGGCGAGGATTAAATTCTGGTCGGATATCATCTTCCTCCCGTATGCCAAAGACACTTACGACGACATTGCCGCCCAGAAAGCACAAGTCATGAAGGAATTTTATGAGTACTTGTATCCCATCGTGCTGGAGAAACGGAAGCACCCTGTCGATGACATTATCTCCGACTTGACCAAAGCCGAGCTGGAGGGTGAAAAATTGACGGATGAAGAAGTGGTCATGTCTGCCATCGGATTACTCGGTGCGGGAAATGAAACGACGACGACACTTATTTCCAATGTGTTTTATTCCATGCTTTTTGACAAGCCGGGTGTTTATCAGGAAGTGCGAGCCGACCTGTCATTGGTTCCCAACTTGATTGAGGAAGTGCTGCGTTTCCGCTTTCCGGCTCCCATGGATCGAAAGGTGACTCAGGATACCGATGTCTTCGGGCACCCGATGAAGCAGGGGCAGATGGTTGTGGCTTGGATCGGCGCCGCGAATCGGGATGAAGCTCAGTTCGCCCATGCCGAAGAGTTCGATATCCACCGCCCAAATAATCAACACCATCTCACATTCGGGGCCGGTCCGCATTTCTGTTTGGGTGCCCCGCTTGCCCGCATGGAAGCGCGTATCGCGCTCGCCTCCTTTGTGAAACGTTTCGCCAATATCGAGCCGGCTCCGGGCTTTGAGTTGACCGAACATTTGACCGATTCGGCATTGGGCCAATCTCTCAAGAGCCTCCCGATTCGATTAGCTTAGACCATATTAAGTATGAAAAATCATCCGGAATGATGAAAAGGAAGAGGCGAAGGGAGCAGGTTCATAACCTGCTCCCTTTACCTGAACGTCCTCAATGTAAAGCTGTTTAGAACGGATTGAAATTGTTCCTCTGCCTTCGCGAGAATCATTGAAATCATCTTCTCAGTGCCGGTTTTAGCGGATTAACGTTACATTTCTACCGCCATTGTGGCAAGATTCACGCCGTCAATTTAAGTGATTGGTAATACTTTCGCACAACTAATGGGATTTCTATGACATTTTAAGATGAAATCATTCAGTCTCAAATATCATCATTTTTGAGATTAAATAAATCCCTTGGAGTAGTAAAATCAACGTTTTTCCGTGTCGAATGTAGTGTAGCTCTTTCCGAAGACATATTTAATAAATCTATCTCCCGGAAAGAGCTGTTTTTGCTGTTTTGAGATTCAAATTTCACTTTTCACCCTCATTGAAAGGACAAGGGGATAGTGTATAGATTTTGTATACTCGTTATTCATCTTCCGAATCCATGTCACTCCAAGCCCGATTTAGCCAGTTCGTATTGCTGTTGTCAGCTTGAATGATTGATGTATCTCGTGTTTCAATAGCTCGTGCCAGTTGCTGAAAAAACGGAATATCACTCGGCATTTGGCCGCCGCTTACATCTGGGTGTTCCCACTGCTCGGTTTGATAGAATAAATCCATCTCTGGGTTCGCACCTATTTCTGTTAACAGGTCTTGGTTCGAAAGCCACAGGCGATTCTTACATTTAAAACTCAAATAACGAGCCAGCTTTGTCATTGTAAACGGCTCTATTTCGATTCCCGCCTGTCTATATTCTTCTGTCGGAAATATCTCTACTAACTGTTGCAGGATTAGTAGTCTCATATGTAAAGGATGTACAAAAAAAATCCCCTTCATCGTCATACCACCATTCATCACCTTCCAAGCAAACTAGATGGATCCCTTGAATTCTCTATCATACTCTTTTATAACAAAAGGAATCGTTCCTTTTTCAGAGATATGTTCTGTATATTTAATAAAACATAACCACTGATGCAAGTGAAATTTCAAGATAATCTGTTAGCTGAAGTCAATACAGCGGGTACTTTACATCCTTAAATTGAGTATCATCTGAAAATAGGTGAGAAAATGTAATTTCCTTGCATTTAAAATTTATTTCTATCTTATCTGTCCTACGTACAGCAATTGAAATCATTTCACCATCCATCGGATGAAAAGTATAGTACAGATAATTTTCATCCATTATTCTTTCTCCGTGAACAGGCACCGCAAATGACAACGGCGGAAGTGAAAATCCTTTTCCAATCGCTTTCATTACAGCTTCTTTACGTGTCCAAACTCTGTAAAACGCCTCCACTTTCTTTACAAAGGATTCCTCTGCTTCAACAAGCATTTGCTCCTGAGGCACAAAGACTACTGGCATTACATCTAGAGGATTTTTGGTGATACTCTCGACATCAATACCTGCCTCGTCAAAAGAAGAAATCACGCAGGTAACAATTCTTTTCGAATGTGACAAGTTAAAAAATATTGGACCCTTTTTCATTTCATTGACGTACTTTGGATGTAAATATAATTTTCCAAATTGATTCTTCTCAAAAACAACCCTCTTTGGTTGGATCTCCAACATCTGCCCAAGTATTTTTTTTAACAGCAATCTTCCAGAGTAAAATTCAATTTTCTTTTGATCTACTAGATACCGTTCATAAGTGATTCTTTCTTCTTTATCTAATATATCTAAATCCAATATCCATTCTGATAAGTTTATCTCCTCAGGGATTTGTACCCAGTATACGTTTAGTGTTGACTCTACCTTCATTTCATTCACATCCACCCCTAATTGAGTACCAATCACTTATTCCTCCCATTGATAATACAACTTGATCCCCCCATCCATATTCTCTGTTGGGCCTTTGTCCTTCCAGGGATGGGGAGAGTATTGCAGAAACACTGGATTTCTCACGAATATGGTGTAATACACAATCCAATTAACTGGACTGAGCGATCTTAACACCCATCTCTTTCCCTTATACCACTTGACTTTGTTGTTGTTCTAACTTTTTTGTAATGCTCATAAACGGGATATGTACTACAATTTTCAGTAGCATACCAATCCCAAAGAAAATAACAGCATATAATAATGAATCTAAGCTAAATAAATAACCAAAAATCTGAAATCCAAACAATCTTCCTAATCCGTTTAATACCATCATTCCCGCTCCATATCGGCCAAATAGTTCTTTCGGAACCACCGTTTGATAAAATGAAGCAAAAAAGACCAGATAAAAACTAAATGCCAGGAAAAGCAGGAAACTAATCAGGCCAAAAAATAACACAGGATAATGTACATTTTCTTTTAATATCTGTATAAAATTCGGATTACCTAAAAGTAATAACGGAATAACAGGTATGCACATGCCTAGGATACCAATTCCAATATTGTTGGCTACTCCAAATTTCTTCATAGGGGGCACAATCAAGATTGCAAGGATCGACCCAATTGTGGAAATGCTTTCTACGATACCATAGTCTGTTCCCTTACCGCCGAGTACCGTTACAATGATATAAGGAAAGCCAAGTAAGATAAACGGATACATAAAAAAGTGAGTTAAAAATGCATTGCAAACAATTGAAGTTAATCGTTTATCTATAAAAAACACTTTAAATCCATCCCACACATCTTTAAACAAACTCATCCGTCTAACTATCGCATTCTCCGCCTTGGGGATTACCATAAAGAAGATTGCTAGAGCGGAGATTAAAAAAGTAAATCCGTTAAACAATAAGGCCGGTCCTATTCCTACCAAGCTGTATACTAGGGTTCCAAGGAAAGGAGCAAGGATTTTCATTGTTTCGTTAATCGTTTTTTCAAATGAATTGGCATCAATTAGCTCTTTTTCTTTTACTACACTAGGTAGCAAAGATATAAATACAGGTCCATAACAGATTTCACAAGTTGATATAAATAATACAGTGAAATAGATAAGAGGCATGGTGATCGTCTCAGTTAAACTAAAGACAAATAAACTAATACAAAGCAGACCCCGTAATACATCTAGTATAATCATCCATTTTTTTTTGTTAAATCGATCCGCCAACGCTCCAGCAATTGGACCTACGATGAGATACGGAACCATCCCTAGTGTTAAGACAGATGCAAATTTCTCCGCTGATCCAGTTAGTTTCAAAACATATAGTGCGAGTGCTGCATTCAAAAAGAAGGTGCCAAATAAAGATGTTGCTTCCGAAATAATTAATAACGCAAAATTACGTTGTTTAAATAATGAGAAATTCATTTTTTCCATCGTCCTCCTTCCGCTACAACAACGAAGTGACTAGACAAGCTCTTTACTTCCTGCCTATCCCACTGATCGGGCAATCCATAAAGAACTGTCTTAGTCCTTATCGTGTGTATTGATATATTAAGTAAAGTACGAAATTACTTTTCCCTTACGTGTTACTCGGTGCAAGCTGCTCCACCAAAGATTGGACGACTTGCACATATTGTTGCATCATTTCTAGTATTTTCACTTTGTTTAAACGAGTATTGTACATACACTCCACATACAGATGCGTCGGGTGCTCATGGAGCACAAGAAGCAAGTCACACTTCTCTGCGAATCGCATTTCTAAAGCAGAAGCACTTCTGCGCATAAATCCAGGGAGCAAAGCATTTTCATCCTTCACTATTTTCATATACCCTAGATCAATTAATGGATAGTTCAGGGAGACCGCTGCTTTTAACTGTGTTTGTACGATTTTGAACAGGTCTGAAATCTGTTCAATCTTACTTAGATCGATGGTTACTAAATTGACCTTATCGCTCCAATCCATAATCGTTGGAACCGTTATTTGATCTTGCTCAGTTAGCTCCGCTTGCAGATAGAGGAATAAAGCAAGCATTAACTCAGATTGATGAAGCTGCATATTTTCGGCAATCCCTTGTATGGATGCAAACATTTCACCCCCAATGGTGAAATCCAATGTACCATCAGATAATCCTTTGTCCATAGCAAAGTATTCTTCAGGATATGGAATTGCTTCTACGCTAGGTTTTTGATCTTGAAATGTAGTTTGACGAATATACTCTGCTAATTTTGAAATCGATGGGTAAGCAAACAAATCCGTCACGGTCACATTTATATACATTGGTTCAATGAGACTATGCATCTGGATCAATGACATCGAGTTTCCGCCAATATCAAAGAAGTTATAATGCGTTCCCACACCCTTAATCCCCAACACCTGCTCCCAGATCTGAACTAAATCTTGTTCTACTTGATCCAATGGGGTTGTATGCTCCACTTCCAAACTTGTTATTCCTTCGACTTCAGGTAAGGCGCGCCGGTCAACTTTCCCGTTTTGTGTAAGTGGGATCTGATCCAATACCGCAAATTGTGCTGGAATCATATAGTCAGGTACTTTCTTTGCCAAATAATCTCGTAGCGCGGTAAGTGTAAGTTCTTCCTCTGTGACGATATAGGCAATAAGCGATTGACTATCCTTACAGATGACCGCCGCTTGATGAATCGACGGGTGAAGAAGTAAATGGCTTTCGATTTCCTCAAGTTCTACCCGATACCCTCGAATTTTCACCTGATGATCAGCACGACCAAGGAATTCTACTCTTCGATCTGGCAGTAACCGTACAATATCCCCGGTACGATAGATTCGCTCTCCATCCACAAAAGGATTGGTTATAAATCTCTCTTCAGTCAGATCTGGCCGATGGAGGTAGCCTCTCGCCAATCCTGCTCCTGAGATAAACAATTCACCAGGTACACCTACAGGTACAGCCTGAAGCTCTGAATCTAAAACGTATACTTTATTATTGTTAATCGGCTTTCCAACAGGTATATTGCTTCGATCTACTAATTGTTCTGGATCTACAAATCCTGCAATTGCACCAACGCAGGTTTCTGTCGGTCCATAATGATTAATTACCTGAACATACGGATACGTTTGAAGGAAGCCTCTCATTTCCTCTGCATGCATCGGTTCACCACCTAGTACCACTAATCGCAAGGTTTCACATGTTTTACGCCAATGACCGGAAGATGCATGTAACATCATGCGGAATAGTGATGGTGTCCCTTTGATAAAACTAATTTGATGATCACTCAAGTATGCTAATAACGCTTCTGGAATTCGTACCAAATCTTTATCAGCAATATGAAGCTCACATCTATTTAATATAGATGAATACAAACTAGTATAGCCAAGGTCAAATGCATATGAGGAAAGTAGAATTGTACGATCATTAGCAGTTAACTTTGCCATCCCAGTAAACCAAGTAACGTAATTGACCATACTCCGATGCTCAAGCATCACGCCTTTTGGGTTACCCGTGCTACCGGATGTATAAATTACATACATCAAATCATCTGGCTGATTCACACTCTCCGGATTCGTTTTTGGCTGTTTCGTTAGCGAATGATCATGGATATCTACAACCTTACCTTTGTAATCGACTTGATCTAGCAACCCGGTTTGTGTAATCAACACATGTGCACCGCTATTGTCTAATAAATAGCTGACTCGTTCCGATGGGAGCTCCGGGTCCACTGGGACATAAGCCCCGCCCGCTTTTAAGATTCCTAGAATTCCGACAATCACTTCAACAGATCTCTCTACCATCAGTCCCACGATTGTATTGGCAGTTACACCCTGGTGACGAAGTTGCCAAGCCAACTGATTAGCTCGTTCATTTACTTGAAGGTATGTTAAGCTAACTTCACGATGAACAACAGCGATCTTATTTGGTGTTTTACGCACCTGTTCTTCGAATAACTGATGAATGGTCCGATCAGTCGGCGCCACTGCCTCAGTTTTATTGAAGTCGAAGAGAATCTGTTGTCTCTCTATTTCCGTTAACATTTCGATACCCGCCAAGCTCTTCTCCGGCTGGGCTATGATGGATTGAAGAATTCGCTGGTAGTGCGAAGCCATCTGTTCCATAGTTTCTTTTGTAAACAACCCAGTTGAATATTGGAAAGTAAACTGGAGCTGTTCATCGATTTCTTGTGCATATAAACTAAGATCGAACTTAGCTAACGGATAAGGTGTCTCATAAGGCATAAAACTGATTTCACATGTGCTGCTTTGTGGAATATCAGGGTACTCCATCGAAAACATTACATCAAATAACGGATTTCTACTGAGATCCCTTTTTACTTTTAATTGATCAACCAAATACTCGAATGGGTAATCCTGATGGCTATACGCCTCTAATGCTTTCGATTTCACCTCTTCTACATACTGTAAAAAGGTCTTATCACTGCGAGGATTCGTACGAATAGCCAAGGTATTAATAAGCATTCCAACCACATTCTCTACATCTGCGTGTGTTCGGCCAGCGATTGGCGTGCCAATGACCACATCGTCTTGGCGGCTATATTTTGCCAGTAGCACTTTAAAAGCTGCCAATAGTACCATATAGTTCGTCGTACCAGTATATTCGGTTAGTTTCCTTAAACCAGCAATCACAGAAGAATCTACAACAAACGATACTGAATCCCCATCGTATTTTTTTACTGTAGGACGCTGGAAATCTGTTGGCAATTGGAGAATTGGAATCTCTCCTGCAAATTGGTTCACCCAATAGTTTTCTTGCTGCTTCATCGTTTCTGATTGCAATAACTGATTATGCCAGGATGCATAATCTTTATATTGTATTCTTTGCTCCTTTAACTCTCGTCCTTCATATAAATCCATAAGCTCACGAAGGATTACTCCAATCGAGGCTTCATCCGAAATAATATGATGCATATTCATTACCAGGATGAAATCCTTTTTCGTACGTTCCAAAACTGTTGCTTGAAAGAGCGGAGCATGTTTCAAGTCAAACGATTTGCTTACCAGCTGTTGTAACCAACCCACTTCAGCTTCAGATGAAACTGGAATGAAATCGACTGTGCGTGGAACAGGCGGATGGACCTTCTGCACAACTTCCCCCTTGACTAGCTCGAAGCTGGTGCGTAAGGATTCATGTCGTTCTATCAACATGTTCCAACTTTCTTGGAATCGCTTCTGATCTAAATTCCCCATGATCCGAATGGCAATAGGAATGTTATACAGCAGTTTGTTATCTACAATCTTATCCAAAGTAAACATTCGTCTCTGTGCAGAAGATGCTATGTAGTACTCCTGTTGCTCGACTACTGGAATTGACTGGTGCTGCAGTTTTTCCGCTTGCATCACAAACTGGGCTAATCTCTCCACTGTTTGATACGTAAAGATATCTTTAATCTCGATTTCCACTTGTAATTCTTGGCGCAACTTACTGACAAGAATGGTTGCTTTCAATGAATGGCCACCCAATGAAAAGAACGATTCTCGAATACTAACATGTTCCAGGCCCAATACTTTTTGCCATACCTTAGCTATTTTGGTTTCCCACTCATTACGTGGTGCGATAAACTCCTCTTCAAGATAATCCCCATCTTGCGGTGCTGGTAATTGTTTTCGATCCACTTTGCCATGCGCTGTCAGCGGGATTTGTTCAAGTTGTATGAAATAGCTTGGAATCATAAAATCAGGTAATGATTCAGCTACATACTCACGCAGCTCAGACACAGATAATGGTTCCGATCCAATCACATAGGCACACAGGTATTTCTCATGTTGATCTTCTCTCGCGATGACTACGGCTTCTTTTACTTTCTCTAGTTGTAATAATTTGTACTCGATCTCGCTAACCTCTACTCGATAACCGCGGATTTTTACCTGCTGATCGATTCGTCCAAGAAACTCCAGAGTACCATCAGGGAGCCATCGAACTAGATCACCTGTTTTATATATTTTTTCGCCTGTTTGGAACGGGCTCTCAATAAACTTCTCTTTCGTCATTTCAGGTTGATTGAAATATCCTCTCGCAACACCTTCTCCTCCAACCCATAGTTCACCAGGTACTCCAACCGGACGCAGTAATTCTGTCTTTGGATCAACGACATAAGCCGTCGAGTGGCGCAGTGGCTTACCAATTGGAAGGGATGAATCAAAATCGCGATTCACATGATATGTTGTAGAAAACGTCGTATTTTCGGTTGGTCCATAAGAATGGATCACCTTAAGTTGTGGACAATGTTTTCTTACTAAATTCACATGACTTGTGGATACAACATCTCCACCTACCAATAACGTCTGTACAGCGGAGAACATCTCTGGATTCTCTTGTGACAATTGACTAAACAAAGGAGATACTAGATGAACGATGTCAATTTGATTGTCCACTAACTCACGCTCGAGCTTTTTGGGATCAAGCAGTTTCTCTTTATCTAGCAAATGTAGAGTTAACCCATTTAATAGTGATCCCCAAATTTCTAATGTAGAGATATCAAAGGCAAAGTTTCCTGTCATCAGCAAACGATAACCTGGCAAAAAGTCAATAAAGTCTTGATTGATGACGAGTCGAACCACGTTGCTATGCTCAACCATCACACCTTTTGGCTTTCCTGTCGAACCCGATGTATAAATGATATACGCCAAATCTGATGGATCATTCACATCTGCCAAATTATGCGGATTCCCATTCTCTCCTGATATATGACACAAATCAATGACTTCACCTGTATAATGGAAGACTTGGAAGCTCTCGATCCATTCTTGCTTTGTTAATAGCAAGGATGCTTTACTATCCTCAAGTAAATATTCAATCCTCTCTGCCGGGTACTCTGGATCGATTGGCAGGTAAGTCCCCCCTGCTTTTAAAATGGCTAGCGTCCCAACAGCCATCTCAATTGAGCGTTCCACCATAATCCCTACAATGGATTCTCGTACAACCCCTTTTGCACGTAACATATGGGCAATTCGATTTGCTTCTTCATTTAACTCTTGGTAAGTCAGTTGTTTTCCTTCGTAAACAACTGCGATTTGATCAGGAGTTTTTGCTGCTTGTTCCTCAAACCATTGATGGATGGTTTTGGATCGTAATACAGCCAACTCATTCTCTGACTCTGGTTGGTTAAATATAGTTACAATCTGATTTCTTTCCACCTCCGTCAATAAGTCCTGTTCTTCATAACGTGCCATAGAATTTTGGATGATAGACTCCAATGCCTTCTGATAATAGCTGGACATCAAAGCAATTTGTTCTTCACAGAACTGTGTCTGATCCCATTGAATTAAAAATTGCAGATGATCTAACTGATCTAACATAAACTCAGTTGACAACGCAAAGTTGTTATAGGTTCTCTCTGTGAACTCCAGTACTTGGAAATCATCCAATTCCTGTAATGAATCAAGCACATGGAAATGGGTAAAGTTAAAAATTACTTCATATAATGGTTTCCCACCCAAGTCTTGCTGAATTTGTGCCAAAGGATAACGGCGATATTGTAAATAGGATTGTTCTTGTTTAAAAATTTGATAGATGAAATCAGTCCAAGTTTCACCGGACAATTTAACCCCAAACGGCAACGCATTGAGAAAAAGCCCCAGCGTTCTTTCGCCATCATGACCTTCCGTTCGTCCATTGAACGGCACACCCGTAATGACCTCCGACTGTCCGTTCACCATCTGTAGCACACGGAAATGAGCAGCAAGCAAAATGCTTTTCAATGGTACTTTCATCTGACTAGCAAGCTGTTTTAACGAGTCAGATACAGCTACCGGAATCTCAACTCTCTTTTCACGTACTTGGTGTTGCTGCTCCGTTTTAGAATTATGCCAACGAGGAATCTCATGGAATGAGTATGATGATAATTGTTCTTTCCAAAATCGTTGGTGTTCCTCAGACTGCAATGCCTCTCCTTCCATAGCAACATAATCACGGAATTCGGCTTGTGGTGCCTGCCAATTTTTCTCCTCGTGATTCATGAAAGTAACATAAAGGCGGAATACCTCAGCAAATAAGGATGCCACACTCCATCCATCTAAAATCGCATGGTGTTCAATACAGGTGAACTGAAATGTATCCTTAGTACGAAGATGAATAACGATTTTAAACAACGGAGCATTTGTCCAATCAAAATAAGCAATTTCTTTCTTTTCCTTCCAGTCGGCCAACCATTTTTCTTGTTGCGATGAAGACAAATGACGTAGATCAATCACTTCAAAAGGAATGGCCACATTTTCATGTACCAACTGTAAAGGCTGGCTATAGCTGGTTAAATCAAACGATGTCCGTAATACTGGATGATCGTTCATTAAACTAGCAACTGCTTGCTCCCATGCTTGTGGATGGAATAGAGCCTTTAGATGGTACGAAGAAACATTGAGATAAGTCATGGAATCTTGATGATAATTACTGTGAAATAGCATCCCCTCTTGGAGTTTGGTCAGCGGATATGCATCAACAACCCCCGAAGGCAAACTGGTGCGATCCTCATCCGTAATCAGCTGGAATGGCGCAGTTACAGGTAGATGATCTTCAGTAACTTTGGAATCTTCAATCATCTGAGCCAATTCTCTAATTGTCTGGAAACGGAATAGATCTTGCACCGTCAATGGATAACCCAGTTTACGTACTTCACCCAAAATTCGAATGCTTAAAATTGAGTCTCCACCTACTTCAAAGAAATTATCATCTACTCCAACCGTTTGAACCTGTAGCACATGCTCCCAGATCAAAACTAATTTCTCTTCTATATCAGTGCGAGGAGCAACGTGGATTCTTGAAGCATTCGTAAAATTAGGTGCTGGTAAAGCAGGATAATCCACTTTTCCATTATGGTTGAGTGGGATAATGCTTACTTCGACAAAGGCCGCTGGAATCATATAATCAGGCAATCGCTCATGTAAATAACTACGCAGACTATCCGTCAGATCAGATGATTCATCCTTTTCTAATACCACATAAGCTACTATCCGTTTCCCAGCCTGTTTATCCTCTTTCACTGTTGCAACTGTCTCACGAATACTTGGATGTTGTACCAAGGTCGACTCAATTTCTCCCAGCTCGATCCGGAAACCGCGAATTTTCACTTGATGATCAATTCGTCCATGGTATTCTAGCTCACCCCCAGGCAAGTAACGGGCTAAATCCCCTGTCTTATATAGCCGATCCCCAGCTTCATTAGTGATAAATCGCTCTGCTGTTAACTCAGGTCGCAGCAAGTACCCACGTGTGACACCTGCTCCACTTACATACATTTCACCTACTACACCCGTCGGTACAGACTGTAAATGCTTATCCAATACGTAAACTTGTAAATCAGGAATCGGGATACCAATTACACTTCCTTTTCCTGCTTCAAGATCCGCTGAGGTAATCGGACGATAGGTAACATGGACCGTGGTTTCAGTGATCCCGTACATATTAACCAGCTGCGGCGTTTGATCCCCATATAACTCAAACCAAGGGCGCAGGCACTGCAGTTCTAGTGCTTCACCACCAAAGATTACATAGCGTAATGCTAACTTCCGGCCCGATGGATCTGTTTTGGCCATTTCAATCAATTGTCGGAAAGCGGATGGCGTTTGGTTTAATATTGTCACCTGTTCCCGTTGAAGTAATTGATAAAAATCTTCCGGTGAACGACTGATCCAGAATGGAACAACAACTAATTTTCCACCGTACAACAGAGCTCCCCAGATCTCCCACACTGAAAAATCAAATGCATACGAATGATAAAGTGTCCACACATCATGTTCTGTAAAATCATACCAATCTCCCGTAGCGGTAAACAGGCGCGTTACATTTCCATGGTCTACCAATACGCCTTTAGGCTTACCTGTTGTCCCTGAAGTGTAGATGACATAGGCTAATTGGCGTGCAGACACCGGCAGCTCTAGATTACACTTGCTTTGCTGACTAATCTTCTCCCAATCCGTATCAAGATGAACCTGTGTCACTGCCAGCGAGGGAAAACTTTGACTCACTTCGCTCTGGGTCAATAATACTTTGACCTGTGAATCCTCTAAGATAAATTGTAATCGATCAGATGGAATTTTCGGATCTAGTGGAACGTAAGCTCCCCCTGCTTTTAAAGTACCTATAATCGCAACAATCATATCCAAAGAACGTTCCACACAAATCCCCACAAGGGAATCTGCATTTATCCCTCGTTGTACCAACTCATGGGCCAATTGATTCGCTCTTTCATTGAGTTCTTGATAGGTATATTGTTTTTCCTCACAGACAACAGCAACTGCATGAGGGGTACTGGCCACTTGTTGTTCAAATAATTGATGAATCGCATGTTCTGTATCAAAACAACGCGTATTTTGCTTCATTTGGGCGATGTCTTGTGCTTTTTCCTCCGCTGTGACCATCTGTAAACAAGTTAGCAATTGATCTGGAGTTTCCGTTCCATGCTGAAGCAATTGTTCAAAATGACGAGCCATACGCTGAATTGTTTCTTTATGATATAAATCTGTATTATATTCAAAAGAGCATGCTAATCCATTCGCCTCTTCTACTATGGTCAAAGTCAAATCAAACTTCGCCGTGTGATTATGAAGTGGAACCGGGGTGCAGGTAACACCTGGGAATTCCCATGCCGTAACAGGAGTATTTTGTAGGACAAACATCACTTGAAATAGAGGTGGATGTGCCACACTCCGCTCAACCTGCAATTCATCGACCACTTTGTCCAACGGGACATCTTGATGATCGTATGCATCTAACGTCACATGACGAATATGATTCACTAATTGTCTAAATGACCACCCTTCTCCAATTTGGCTCCGCAGCGCTAACGTATTAGCCACAAAACCAATCAAATCTTCCATTCCAGCTTGATTACGGTTGGCGATTGGAGTCCCAACCACGAGATCATCCTGCCCTGAGTAGCGATACAGCAGCGTTTGATACGCCGCGAATAAAGTCATGAATAACGTAACACCTTCATCTTTACTAAAACTTGATACGGTCTCTGTCAGCTCCTGACAAATAGAAAAGAAATAAGAAGCTCCTCGATAGGATTGCACTGCTGGTCGAGGTCTATCTGTTGGCAATTGCAAGATTGCTGGGCTGCCTTGCAATTGCTGCTTCCAGTAAGCGATCTGATCGGCCATTTCACCTGACTCAAATCTATCTCTTTGCCATTCTGCAAAATCTGCATATTGAATCGATGGTTCAGATATACTCATAGGTTGGTTTTCAACAAAATCACGATACAATTCCAGCCATTCTTTTATAAAAATAGCCATTGACCAGCCATCTGTAATACTATGATGCATGGTAATTACTAAGAAATGCTCATCCTCTGATACTTGCAGGAGGTATCCACGAAGCAAAGAATCGTTTTGTAAATCAAACAACCGGCTGGATTCTGCCCTAGCCCATTCTTGAATCCAACTTTCTTGATCAATGCCGGATGAAGGATCGATGAGAGCGACTGGCAGAGAAATCGTTCGTTCGGGAGCAATCACTTGAACCAGTTGATTCTGTTCCATACGAAATGAAGTTCTAAGTGATTCATGCCGATTAACAATGACCTGCAGACTTTTTTCCAATGCATTTCTATCTAAAGTACCTTGCATATGAATCAGATACGGTAGATTGTATAATGGACTATCAGGAGCCATTTCATAGAAAAACCATTGGCTTTGTTGGGCATACGATGCTGGAAAAACATAATATTGTTCAGGATCCGTTACATCCTGCTGTTTCATTTGTTGGTTTTGTTCGCTCATTTTTTGCTACTCCTTATCCTTGAAGATTACGCGCCACTCGTTTTCGAGGGGCGATGATATTAGAAGTTGTTTTGATCATTCCTTGCTTCTGTGCTTCTGTAATTACTTGTGCCTGCTCGGCAATAGTTGTTGCTTCAAATACCTTTCTCTGAGTCAAATCAACTTGAAACTCCGAACGCATCCTCACAAGGATTTGTGCTGCTAAAATCGATTGACCACCTACATCCAAGAAATGATCCGCTACTCCCACAGATTCTAACTGTAAAATGTCACACCAAATCATGACCAATTTCTCTTCAATTTCATTTCGTGGAGCAACATAAGATCCTTGCATAATCTCTGGCTGAGGTAGGGCTTGACGATCGATTTTTCCATTAGCCGTTAATGGGATTTGTTCGAGTGGCATAAAAATTGACGGAACCATATATTCAGGTAGTTTTTGCTGTAAATACACCCTTAAACCCCTTATGATTTTCGAATATTCCGACTTATCAAATTCTATTTCGCTTTGCGTCGTAAAGTATGCGACTAATCGTACATCAGTCGAGTTAAATTCCTTAACAACTACTACGGCTTCATACACATCAGGATGTTTCATTAAAGTTGATTCAATATCCCCTAGCTCAACCCGAAATCCTCTTATTTTTACTTGGTGATCCATTCGACCCAAGTACTCTAGGTTGCCATCTTCCACATATCGAACCAAGTCACCTGTACGATATAATCGTTCATTTGGTTGGTCGCTAAATACATTGGGAATAAATTTTTCTTTCGTAAGTTCTTCTCGATTTAAATATCCACGCGCTAAGCCAGCTCCACCCAAATACAACTCTCCTGGCACTCCAATCGGAACAGGCTGCAAGTGTTGATCCAGTACATAAGCTTGTGTATTATGAATTGGACGACCGATAAAAACAGGTAGATCCAGCCCTCGTTCTACACAAATGTATGTAGAATACGTTGTATCTTCTGAAGGCCCATATAGATTGATTACCTTCTCAACCGTTTCTACTTCATAGATTTGTTCAACAAGTGCACGCTTTAATGGTTCACCACATAAATTCACCGTACGCACTGTAGCAGGAATTCCCTTCATCCTCACCAATTCTCTGATTGCTGAAGGTACTGTATTGATTAATGTTACCTCACTAGCTGCTGGCAGATGAGGGAGCTGTAAGGCATTCTCAGCTAAAATCAATTTTCCGCCCATACTCCAGGTGACAAACATTTCAAAAACAGATAGATCAAAATTGATTGAAGTAGAACCTAATACACCAGCGATTTCCTCCGCTGTATATACTTCTTGGGCCCATTGAATGAGAGCGATGACACTGCCATGCTCTACAGCAACTCCCTTCGGCTTACCAGTAGAGCCGGAAGTATAAACAACATACGCCAAATGATTTCCTGTAATAGGAACCAAAGTACGAGGAGTATGGCTACCTGCCTCCATAATTGCATCCCAATCTCGATCCATGTAAACAACTTCTATTTCATGCCCAACAAAAGATGCTGCCAATGACTCTTGTGTTAATAGTACTGGAGCTTTCGTATCTTCTAAAATATAGGAAAGCCGCTCCGTCGCATATGTAGGATCCAATGGAACATAGGCCCCCCCAGCCTTCAAAATCCCTAAGATTGCGACCGCCATGTCAATCGATCGATTCATATGAACCCCAATCAGGGCCTCAGAACCAATCTCTTTTTGTAATAAATAATTTGCTACTTGGTTCGCGCGTTGATCCAGTTCAGCATACGTTAGCCTTTCTTTACCATAAACGACAGCTACTGCATCTGGAGTCCGCTTTACTTGTGCTTCAAACCAATGTGGAATGCATGGATTTTGTGCCGGCTTCGTACTTGCACTGTTCCATTCAAATAGCATCTGCGTAAATTCTTGCTCGGTAAGCAGTGGAATTTTGTCGATTTTGGCTTGTGGTTGGTCCATATAACCTACGAATAACTGTTGCAAGTGTCCTAACATGCGTGTAATCGCGGTTTCTTCAAAAGAATCTTCATGATAGAGTAACGATGCTGTCCATTCTGTCCCAGTTCGCACAATTTCTAGCGTAACTATTTTTTCTTCTCGTAGATTGCCAAGAGAAGTAAGAGTGGAACCAGTAAACGCAGAAGCAGCTTCATCCCGCATAAAAAATCCAGCATGAAGAACGTCTGGTTCAATTATGCTCATTTCATTTGCTTGTAAAGAAGTTGATCCATCCAGTTGCTTTTGTAACAACTTATGAATCACTTTGACTTGGTCACGAAAAGAATTCATCTCTGGAAAATCAATGGATAACGGAATCACCTTGCCCTGATGTCCTTCCATCTCAATTCCAACAATAACCTGTTCCAGTCCCGTATATCGATAGAATAAGCTGACCCAAGTCGCCAACAAAGTAACTTGAATCTCTATTTGTTCTTTATGGCTAAACGAAATAAGCTTATCAACAAGCTCATTTGAAAAACGAAATGACTGGTATTGGCATTTCGTTAACATAATCTCTCTCCTCCGATCGGGTTTCGTATAGAATTTTTATAATCATGACATTGCCAGCCACGATGAAAATAAGCAGGGAAGCTGAGAGAATTACCTGTAGTAAATTGCTACTGTTTCGGTACGGCAGGTAATCTCCCAACCTCAAAGCTAATGATTCATACAGACTGTCAAATCATATTTATACCTACATATTCATGCGCTTTTTGATTCACTATATCCACCACTTCTTTTGCACAATCATTAAGGTAGAAGTGACCTCCTTTAAAAAATTGATAATCAATTTTTTTGGTTGTATATCGATTCCATTCTTCTAGATTGGTAACCAAATGATCCTGTTCTCCGTTCAATATTGATATATCGCAGTTTAACGGAATTATTTCATCTTCTGTTGGATAAGTTTCTACCGCTTTTATATCAGCCCGGATGATTGGTAGAAACAAGCTGATAAAACCTGGATCATTTAATAATTCCTTAGGAGTTCCTCCAAATTGCAAAATCTCTTTCTTTAACTCCTCATCAGACAATTGATATCGCATTTTTTTCGTCGGCTGATTCGGACTAGATCTCCCTGAGAAAAAAATATGCGATGGACTTTGATTTCCATTTTGCATTAACTTTTTTGAAAGTTCATATGCAATCAAACTCCCCATACTATGGCCAAACATCATATAAGGCTTTTGATCAATGTCATGCTGAATCATTGAAAATACATCTTCTACCATATCTGCTAAATTAGTTAATAAAGGCTGAGTGAACCGCTTCCCTCGCCCCGAAAGCTCAATTGGAACGAGTTCGATAGCTGCATCCACATACTTAGACCAACTATGATAGATTTGTGCTGTTCCCCCAGCAGAAGGAAAGCAATAAAGCCTTATTTTCCGCTCCATGTTCAGTCACTTCCTATTTGGACAAGATTACTAATCATTTTTTCTAGATATGCCTTTTCACCAATCGGGATAAACGAGTAATCCCTTCTTCAATCTTGTCATGATTGTTAAATGAAAAATTCAAACGGATTGATGAAGAAGCAATTTGTTTTTGATTCACGGCAAAGACATTGCCAGGGAAAAAGGTCACTTTCTCTGTAGAGATCGATTCTCTGAATAGTTCCATCGTGTTGATATATTCAGGAAAACGAACCCAGATAAACATCCCGCTTGCAGGAGCCGTCCATGATCCAAGCTCCCCCAGTTGGGCAGATAAATGTTCTAACATACAATTTCTCCGTGAACGGTATTCCTGGCGTAAACGAAGAAGATGATTAGCAAACTCGTCTTTTTGCAGAAAGTTAGCGGCAATCTGTTGAGTTAGCGTTGAGGTATTAATATCAGTTGCTTCCTTAACAATCGACAGCTTTTCAATGACTTCCTCGTTCGCAATGATCCATCCCAATCTCAAACCAGGTGCAAGAATCTTGGAAAATGATCCAACATAAAATACCCAATCGGATTGAAAGGACTTGATCGCTGGAATCTCAGTATCTTCATATGTTAAAAAACCATATGGATCGTCCTCGATAATGGGCACTTCATATTCCGCTGCCAGTTGAGCCAACCTTTGGCGTTTTTCTCTATTCAATGTATAACTGAGTGGATTATGACCATTAGGAACCACATACATACAAGCCGGACGTTCTTCTGTCTGCAATACCTTTTCTACCTGTTCCACATCAATCCCCTTTACCGGATCAGTTGGCACAGTTAACATCCGGGATTGAAAAGGTTCTAACACTTGCAGAAACCCAGTATAGGTTACTTCTTCGGATAACACAGTCTTGCCAGGATCAAGTAAGAGCCGTGCCAATAAATTAATTCCTTGCTGCGCCCCTGCAGTGAGAAAGATTTGTGATGTACTACATTGGACACCACGTTGACTCATCAACAGTTGAATTTGCTGCTTCAACAGTTCAGTCGGAGGAGCATACTGTAGAAGCTTCGATTGTTGGAGTAACACTTCATTGGCTGAACGTGCCAGATGTTCCGCCGGAAAATACTCTGCATTGGGTAATCCCAAACCAAAAGAGATATACTCCGGACCACTTGTTAGCTCAAGCATATCTTGTAATGCAGAACGCTTCGTAAATTGTGTCCAAGTTGCTAACTGCTGAGTCACATGAATCTCTCCCTATTTTTATAAATTTCCTCTTTTTAATTGCTCACGCTCTACTGCTTCAAATAAAGCTCGAATATTTCCATTCCCAAAACCTCTTGAACCTTTTCGTTGAATCACCTCAAAGAAGAGAGTTGGACGATCTTCCATTGGATGAGCAAAAATCTGCAAGAGATAACCTTCTTCATCCCGATCAACCAAAATATTAAGTTGATTCAACATATCGACGGATTCATCAATCTCGCCAACACGTTCAGGCAACAATTCATAATAAGCATCAGGCGTATAGAGGAATTTCAGTCCATTTTTTTCTAAGTTCTCTACAGACTTGATAATATCGTCTGTTGCAAGCGCGATATGCCCTACCCCTTCTCCTCGGTTGTAATCAATAAACTCACGCACTTGGGATTTCTTTTTACCTGGTGCAGGTTCTACGATTGGAAATTTCACTCGTTCAGTATCATTTTGCATCGCCTTTGTCATCAAAGAGGAAGTATCAGAGCTTACTTCGTCTTTATCAAATGAATTTAATAAATGAAAACCAAATATTTTTTCATAATACTTAACCCATTTGTCCATGTTTTCTACATTGATGGCAAGATGGTCAAAGCGAGTTAAGCATGTATCATAGGAAGAAACGCTTTGATCTACTTCTTCAAAGCCAGGTAAAAATAATCCCGTATATTCAGTACGTTCCACCAACGTATGAACCATGTCCCCATAAGTACCAATCCGTGCAATTTTCACTTTTCCATACTCATCTTCCATCATTTGTGGCGGTTGGAGTGGAATTCCACCATTTTCAATCGCAGTTTGATAGAGCTTATCGATCTGTTTGACACGGAAGGCAATATCT
Organism: Ectobacillus panaciterrae DSM 19096; assembly: GCF_000430785.1. GTDB lineage: Bacteria > Bacillota > Bacilli > Bacillales > Bacillaceae_G > Ectobacillus > Ectobacillus panaciterrae. The sequence goes on along the minus strand of NZ_KE387250.1, from coordinate 66,832 downwards.
TTTACACCGTCCCCATGTATATGAACAAACTTTGCTATTGGATGTTCTGGTTCATATGCAGAAGTAAGTACGAGATTAATTTCACCCTGCTGCAACAAATAGGAACAAACATCACGTGAACCCGTTTCTAGCCCTTTATAGGCAGCGATTCGAAAGCCAAATAACTTACTATAATAGAAGACTGCTTGTCTTGCATTCCCCACTAAAATTTCCACATAATCTATATCCTCGATAGGAAATACATCACTCACAAACTGCTCTGGTTTCAACTCTAGCTTTGTAGTACTCATATTTCTCCTCCTCCACACTGTTTATTTTTTCTCATTGAAAGATCTTCCCTGGATTTAAAATATTGTTCGGATCAAGCACTTCTTTTATTTTTTTCATCCATAACACAGCATCTCCATGCTCTTCTGTTAGATAGCTTTTTTTCCCAAGTCCAACACCGTGTTCTCCAGTACAAGTTCCCCCACGCTCTAGTGCAAAGCGAACAATCAGTTCATTTACTTTTTCCGCTTTCGCCACTTCCTCTGGAAGAGACATATCAATCGGAAATACCGCATGATAATTACCATCACCAATATGTCCAAGAATAGCACCTTGCAGGTCTTCCGCTTGCATCACTCCCCTAGCAAAGATTACTGCTTCTGGCAAAATTGATAAGGGAACACATACATCCGTTGTCATCAGTTTCTTCTCTGGTGCAGATGCTGCTATGGCAAGGGCCGCATGTCGCCTGGCATCCCACAGCTGATCACCAAATTCCTCATCAAACGTATAGTTCCATTCACTAGCGCTCTCATCTTGTATTATTTCTTTGACTCGATCCCATTCATCAAGAACAGTGCTTTTCCATCCGCTTAACTCTAAAAATAAAGTAGGTTTTGCCTCATATTTCGTCTGTTTGTATGAATTGATCGCCTGAATCGTATATTCATCTACTAACTCGATCTTACTGGGTTGAATCGAACGATATAGCATTCGGTTCGCAGCCTTACAAGCTTTTTGTAAATCAGGAAAAACCACTTTTGCATAAAGAAATGCCTCTGGTAGCCCATATACGCGCAAAGTGAGCTCCGTAAATACTGCGAGCGTTCCTTCTGATCCCGTTAGTAGATGGGTTAAGTTATAGCCTGCTGAAGATTTTTTGGCCAAGCTTCCAGTGTGAATGAGTGAGCCATCCGCTAAGATGGCTTCCATTCCTAAAATTTGTTCTCTCGTCGTCCCATAACGGACTGCACTACAGCCGCTGGCATTGGTAGCTGCCATGCCTCCCAATGTTGCATCCACCCCCGGATCGATTGGAAAGAAGAGGCCATATTTCTTCAGTTCTTGATTTAGTTGTACTCGCGTCACACCCGGTTCTACCCGTACAGCAAAATCTTCTTCTCTAATCTCTAAGATTCGGCTCATGTGGGTGAAATCTAAGCTTATCCCTCCTTGGATGGGAACCACTTGCCCTTCTACACTTGTTCCCAATCCAAAAGGTACGATAGGACAGCCTATACGATTGGCATAAGCTACAATCTCTCTTAATTCTTCTTTATCCCTAGGGTAAAGAACCACATCAGGCAAATGCTGTGCATGATAAGAGGTAAGATCCTGGCTGTGTTGCTGACGAATAGCCACACTAGTGCTGATTCGTTTAGGGTCACGTATGATTTTCATTAGATCTTCTAACATCTCTTATATTCTCCTCCGGTTACAATTACTCAGATGAATTGAACCTCTATACAATGATCTAGCATTTTTTTCAATTGTTCTTGATTTGGCCTTCTCCAAACCAGCCCAAATTGCTTCAATAACCATTCTGTTTTATCTGAGAGCATAACAAAGTGTGCACGCTCTTCCTCTTCTAGTTCCTCAAAGAAACCGAAATGAAGTAATAGATTATGAATATAAGGACCAAAATACTCATCTGTATAGTTATCGCTCATAAAGTCAATAAATTCACCGTAAGGAGCCACTTTCACGGATAAACCAGATGATTTTGCCGCTTCCCCCAGTTCATAGAAGCTGGTTTTATCTAAGTTCATCAGATGATACGTTTCATTGCTTAAATGTGCCCTATTAAATAGTAGACATATACTGCGGCTGACATAGTCAATGTAGGTAAAATCAATCTCACCATGGCTGCTATCAGGGAACATATTCATTTTGATCATAGATCGGATAATGGTATACAACCCGTTTTCTTCTATGTTTTCTTGGAATTTACCCGTTTCGGAGTGACACATAATATTTCCAACCCGGTAAATATTGCAGTTTAATCCTTGTTTTCTTGCTTCCACAATTAGTTTTTCTGCTTCTAATTTACTCTCACCATACGGATGACCCACTTCTTGGCCAATGTCATGATCGTATTCAGTAAACACAACACATTTGCGATCTTGTACTTTTCCTTTGGAAACAGCTGTAGTCGAAATGAAGTTGATATCTTTTGGTTTTTGTTCATGGGCAAATCGGATGATTCGCTTCGTACCATTTACATTTAACTCTTCAAATTCTGAGTAATCACCAAAATGTTTCACTGTCGCCGCAGAGTGGACGATACAATCTACAATCCGAGCGAGAGAATTATATACTCCATCTGCCAAATCAAACTTGTCATGTACTAGATCTCCATTTACAATGGTGACTCGAGTTCGATCAAATGAGTTGAATCCAAAATAATACTCCCATTTTTCTGCCAACCGCGCTTCAGCCTCTGCTTGTGTCTTTCCTCTAACAAGGACGTAAAAATGGCTGCTTGTTTCCTTTAGTAAATCGTGTAACAAATGAATACCTAAGTAACCAGTTACACCTGTCAAGAAAATATTGGAATAATTTTTCACCTTTGTAAGCTCTAAACGTTCTAATTCCTTATATCGCGCCTCATATTTATGAGTTGCTTCTTGAATAAACCGTTGCATTTCTGTAAAAATCGCAGGTCGTGACTGTGAACTCTTCTTTAATTTCTCTAACTTTACTTCAGGACTATCTGATTGTTCTTTGATGTTTTTAGCAAGCTGGCAGATCGTTCGATGGGTGAATATATCGTTTAGAGCCACTTGATATTTTTTATGGAGTTTCGAAACAAATTGAATTGCAATAAATGAGTCTCCACCTAGATCAAAGAAATCTTCATGGATATTCACAACTTTTAGACCCAAAACCTTTTGCCAAACAACTGCGATCTCCTGCTCCTTTTTACTATAGTTGTTATCTTCTCTACCAGTCATTTCAATGATTTGTGAAGGCGATTCACACTCATTTGGCAGAAACTTCTTAAATGTATCTAACCACTTCTCCACCTTCATCTTCGTTGTTGAATCAAGGCTTACTTGTTCTTCTAAGTAGCCTGCTACCTCTTGATAGGTTTGTAGCAGCTCCGGATTTGCCATATTGATTGCAGGTGTTTCAGGAATATCAATCCAGCATTGAACACGATCAAATGGATAAGCTGGAAGTGATACTTTGCGTGGGGACCTCTTACTATATAGCTTGCCCCAATCAATATCAGCTCCTTTTACATATAGGTCTGCAATCATTATAAGCAAGCTCACATTTCCACTGCCGGTTCCAAGAACTTGTTCGACATGCTGATTCGCTTCTTCACTCTCAAATGACTGAGTTGTATGTTGGTAATACACATTTTGTTCCGTTTCTTCACAACCATCCTGAGCTAATTTCAATAGTTTACATTGAAGGTCCCGTAAATCATTTACAACCATAGCAATACGATATGGATAATGCCCTCTTCCTGTACTAGCTGTATAACAAATATCCTCAAGACTTACCTGTTCGTTCTGTTTCTGGGCAAGATCACGCAGATAGTCAATCAACAACTGGCGTAAGGCTGTTTCTGTTTTGGCAGAGAGCATAAATAAATGAGGCCCTTTTTGTACTGCCTGGTCCTCTTTCTTTTGTGGAGCCTCTTCCAACACAATGTGACAGTTGGTCCCACTCATCCCAAAAGAACTTACTCCACAAAGACGAGGCTTTTCATCCGTTTCCCAATCTGCCAATTGATCATTGATATAAAGAGGTGATTCTTCAAAGGAAATATTTTGATTCGGTTTATGAAAATGTAAGCTAGCAGGAATTTGCTTATACCGTAAGCTTAACGCTGCTTTAATCACCCCTGTAATACCAGCCAAACAATAAGTATGGGCATAGTTAGATTTTACTGAGCCAATTGCACAAAATTGTTTCTTATCTGTGTAACGCTGAAATGCATTAGTAATTCCCGAAATCTCAATTGGATCACCCAATTGAGTTGCTGTCCCATGCGTCTCAATATAAGAGATGTGCTCTGGATTGATACCTGCATCCTTCCATGCTTCTACAATAACGGCTTCCTGTGCGATTGGATTAGGAGCCGTTACGCTGATTGCACGCCCATCATTATTGGATGCACTTCCTTTAATCACCGCATAAATATGATCATGGTCTCGAATCGCCTTACTTAACGGTTTAAGGATTAAGGCTGCAGAACCTTCACCCATTGTGGTTCCGTCTGAGTTATCCGCAAAGGTTCGCGTCCGGCCATCGGATGATTCCATGCCCACGCGAGATCCAATGTCGATTGGAAGCAAATTAATCTTAATTGCCCCCACAATCGCCTGATCCATCTGACCATTACGCAACATTTGAACCGCCACATTAACCGCACTAAGTGAAGAAGAACAAGACGTATCAATCAACATCGTAGGCCCATGCAGATCTAGTAAATAAGAAATGCGGCTTGCTGTCATCGGTCCCGAATTCCCTGGATAGGCTAGATAAGTCGATTCTGGTTCTACATCCTGGACTATCGTTTGGTAGCTTAAAGGTTTGGCACCTTCACTGCTCACAATCACACCTGTTTTTGATCCGACCAATTTTTTGCCACCATAACCAGCGTCTTCTATCGCTTTCCAAACAGTTTGCAAAAACAACCGTTGGTTTGGATCCATCAGTTCGGCTTCTTTCGGTGTTATCCCAAAAAAAGAATAATCAAATTCGTCAATTTTCTCTAAATAAGATCCTCGAAAATACTTGATAGTATCATTCAAAGAGTTTTTAAAGCGTAAGTAGGCTTCGATGTCTCCTCTACGCCCTTTTGGAAAATCACCTGAACAGTCCATTTCATGAATCAAATTGCTCCAAAACTCATTTTGATTTGCCGCTTTAGGATAATGCATTGCCATACCAATGATCGCAATTTCTTTCGTCGATACTTCATTAATGGCTGTTGTGGATGATTCTATTTTGCTTGTATTGCTTTTTTTATCAAAATTCAGAAGTTTGGCCATGTGAAATCCCCCTGTTCTGACAGTGCAAACTCATGTACGGCCGGCTTACGGAGTAATTGTTTTAGCCGTTTTTGCTGCTCGCTGTGCGGTACCTTTTTTGTTTCAAATACAGAACGTAGCATCAATAGAGCTTCTACCATCTGCTCTCTGGTTGGTTCTTGCTTGGTTTGATCCAATAGCATAGATATTTGCTTCACCTTTTGGTAAGGTTCAATTACACCTTTCACATATGCCTCATTATCCCAATTGCGATTTTTTGTCGCTACTGCGATCGCTAGGCACTTTCCGATAAAAGAAGGTTCGATATTCTCTCGATTGAACACTCCCTTTGTCTTTGGAATATCTCCAGTCTCTCCTAATGATACTGTTTGAATGGAAGGTGCATTTTTTTTCATTAAATTTTGCAGTACTTGCTTAGGCCCGAGTTCAATGGCTATCTTCACATTTTGAAGCTGTAAATACTCCATTGATTCCTGCCATCTAACCGGTTCTGTCATTTGTCGAGTCAAGAGATCCCTCAAATGATCCGATTCATGCGGAAGAGCAGTCACATTGGAAATCACAGGATAGTCTCCTAAGCAAAAGTTATACTGAGAAAGCATATGTTTAAACTGGTCGGCAGCTGGCTCCATCATTGGACTATGGAAAGATGCACTCACTTTTAAAGGAGTAACCGTTGCTCCCTCTATCTCTAACAGTTCAGCCACCTTACTAACAGCCTCTTGATGGCCTGAAAGTACGAGTTGTTCCGGTGCATTGTAACATCCGATCACGACCGGCTTCTCCTTTGTTGAGATTCGCACACACAATTCCTCAACCCGTTTACGATCTACCTGACCAACCGCTGTCATTATACCCAAACCGTTTGTAACAGCTTCTTGCATCAATATGCCGCGCTGACACACGATTTTTAGAGTATCGGCAAATGAAATCGCACCACTACAGGTTAATGCAGAAAATTCTCCTAAACTATGCCCAACAGCAAAGCTTGGTTTAAGCCCAATCTCGTCCATATAAACACGATAAGCAGCTACACTTGCTGTCAATAAAGCTGGCTGTGTATACTCTGTTCTTGTTAATTGGGACAACTCCCCCTCAAAACACAATGAAGATAGATTGATCTTCAATACATCATCTGCTTCTTCAAAGGTCCTTCTAGCAATAGGAAATTCGTCGGCAAGACTTTTGCCCATCCCTATGTATTGAGAACCTTGACCAGGAAATAATAGAGCAATCAATGGGATATCCTCCTGAAAAATTAATTTTTTGCTCACAAGCGCGAAAAAAATCCAAATTTTGTTAAACTCAAGCATAATCAAAACTGCTAAGTATAAAATACATACATGTAAATGTTTAATTAAAGAAGTAAAATTACATGTATTTTTTCTAGATTCGTGGAGCCATTTTTAAGTTCTATTTTCTGTGGAGAAACACTCTTTCTAAATAACAGTTTTCTCATTGAAAAACTATGAATTTAAATGAGATCTAAACGAAGTAAAGAAATAAGGAAAACAAACACATATAGTCTTTACTTAAAAAATGGAATTGTCGTTATTCGTCTGTTACTGCATCCAACTCCGTGTGATTCTTTGTTATTTCTTGGATCCATTGAAATACACACATCAGGTTAGAAAGATTTGAAGAAGGTGATATTTCCTGAGAGTCATGATGAAAAAAATCGATTGTTTTCAATTCTTTCAATCCGCCATGCAGTAAGAGTAACTGAGCGAGTCGATCCATACTAGCCAACAACGTACTTGCCATTTCAGCTGTAGTAGATCCTAAACATGGGCTTTTCGCAAAGTAGCCTATGGCTAAATCTAGGTTTAAATCGTATTTGGCTTGTAAGAGTTTAAAATAATATGATAATTCATCTGGAATCCCGCCCTGCCAAGTATATTTTTCCTCATCAGCATGAAATAAATAAATTCCCGGAGTTTTAAATCCCTCCACCGCTTTATTCGAAAGAATAAGAATAGCAGGCGTGAAAAATTGTTTAAATTCCTCTTGTTTATAGACAAAAGCTTCATAAATCATTTGCCCTAAAGTGTTTTTATGAATTAAATAATATGGAATCCATTCTTTCGATTCTGATTGATCATCCTTATATTTATTGATAAAACAAGATACCTCCGGAAGCTGTACTGGCTTTAATAGATGCGAGTCATCCCCTATGGCTCCAAGCGTTCCACTTTGCTTTAGATCATTTAAAACAGATTCTAGATTCAATTCAGATATCAATACCCACCACCTCAAACCAATTTATTTTCTTTAATCTAACAGTACATGTAATCGAAAGTTTAGTTCAATTAGTAAAATTAATATGATAATAAATGATTTCGTAATGTGAGTTTTCCCTTCCGATTTAACAAAAGAATATAGTCTTTATTCACACTCTCTACAATTACATGATAAAAATATAAAAAAACCTTAACGGATTTCGCAATCCACCAAGGTTTTCATACATTAAAATTTAATTGTAAATTATAAAACCTTTAAATCTGTTAATAAGGTCCAGGTTGATCATCAAATGTTCTAGCTACCTCATTAACCATTTCATTTCCACTCGAATCTAAAACAGCTCCACTTAACAGACTAAATAACATAAGAACTAAAAATAGTTTTTTCATATTCCTCTATCCCTTCGTAATCTGTTAAATATAATTTATATTAGGTGGACTGTTAAAAATAAGAAGTAAAATATATCGATTTTTTTCTTCATTTAAATCAATTTTTTCAGTCTGCATTAAACAAACTTAATATATATGTTTACTCCAAATCTATTGTAGATGACGTGTAATTCATCTATACTTCATAAGCTAAAGATAATTTGTAGTATTCAGCAGCTTTCTTGTATGCTCTTTTTTCAACAAAATGATCTCCTAAATTACTAGCCATTTCTTTTGCCAATCTAATCTGATTAGTCTCGATAGCCAGATCTATTATTCTTTGAGTTTCTTTCTCATATTTTGCCTCATCAAAGCGGTCTTTATAGATAGTGGCTTTCATCATATGGAATTGAATATAACTATATGTCAATTCATGTTCTTTCGCGATTCGAATGGCTTCTTCAAGAAATTCATTTACCTTAATCCAATCTTTTAGATTGTGATAAATTTGTACCAGCCGTTGGTAGGAATGGATTTTCTCTCTCTCTAATGACATACTATCCCGTAATTCAATACAGCGTTCATAGTGGATAATCGCTTTATCATATTCTCCCTGTTCTTGATATACTCGTCCAAAGTTATATTCAACCATAGCTTGAAGATGCTCATTTGGATTTTCTTTAATCCTTTGGTTTGCTATTTGTAAACAATCCACTGATTTGCTATACTTCTTTGCTAGATTGTATTGAACAGCTTGTGTGATCAACACTTTTGTTATATCTATATCCTGGCCACATTCACTAAAAATCTCGTACGCTTTTTTAGAGTAATACAAGCTGATATTTTGATCTATAATCAGCTTTTGTTTCACCAAACTAATATTATAATATAGTTTACCTAACTCTAGGCCCTCTATTTCCTTTACGAAATTTTCCGCTTTTTCATACAACTCATTTGATTTGATATAATCTTGTTTGTAATAATAAAGATTCCCGCAGCTGACGTAATAATAGTAGAAATCGATACTCTCTTCGTCAGAAGTCGTTTCTGGTATAAATTTAATAGATAAGTCATAGATAGAATTTGCTTCTTTCATCTTATTTTTATCAAGATAAAGGCTTATTAATGTAGCATAAATTTGAAGATATACTTCATGAGAGTAAGTTTCCAACGAACTAATTCTAAGAAAATATTCATCCTCTTCACAAATTTCCCTATTCTTCCTATACTGCTGAATAATTTGCGAAATCCGTTTTAAGCGACTCTTTCGATCACCATCCGTCAAATCTTCTGGATCAATTCCTAACTTATTTGCCACAGCTATTAAAAAAGATTTAGAAGGACTAGTCTGACCATTTTCAATCCTACTTAGATATGTAATTGAACAAACTCCTTCTACAAGCTCTCCTTGTGTCATATTTTTGTGTATTCTAAGCTGTCTAATTCTCTCACCAGGTCTCAAAAAAAACACCTCCACACCTATAATTGTACCAAACATTCCCATTAAACAGATTAAATTTTTGTAAAAAAAAGACTATTCCAAAATTTCAGGAGCTTCCCGCTAAGGAATTGACAGCAACAAGTTATCGGCAATTTTAGGGTGCAGCGAGGGTTTACTCCCCATTTCGTGTAAACGATTAGGGAGAGTTGGCCATCCGACTGTAAAGAGGATATCAGCAGTTTGCTCTTATTCTTTTAAAGTCTTTTCTATAAGTTTCTCTTCCATAAATTTTTCAACTGATTCTCTTGTCCAATACGGTACGCCCCGATCACCGCATCCTCCCGAGGGAATTTTCCGCTTTTTCTTCATGTAAATGGTCTTACACCAGTTTTTCGTCATCATTCGAGCGTTAAGAAAAATTCAAAAAATGGGCTAAATTAACAAATTTATTGAGCTTCTAAGCAAAGCAACGATCCTATATCCCTGATATTCTTAACACATGAAATACATCACAATAAACGAAAGGAATGATTAGGAAGGTCAAGTCAAAACGTATCACCTATTACCACTGAGAAAGGACACGATTTCCCGTTATAAGGCGAAAACAACTGCCTTTTCAATGGAGAAATCGAAGAGTGACCCGACTCTATTACCAGCACATATTTATTGGTGTAACAAATATGCAATTAAAACGTAACATCGACACTTAAGGAGGATTTAGGAAAAATGAGCTATGTTTTCGAAGCCAGTTGAGAAACAAACATCGGATACGGATAATGACGTATGTGTCAGAAGTTCTTTGGCTTTATCCAGTCTGCGGTTACGAATCCATTTCATCGGAGATGTATTGTAGATTTTTCGAAAGTCACGCTTGAACGTTGACAAGCTTCGTCCAGATAAATAAGCCAACTCGTTAAGAGAAACGGGATTCATCAAGCATCTCTTCCTTTAGGAAAAACATTAAACCTACATACCCAGACTCTGCTTCAACCGATTTTTCATACTCGATTGCAATCGAGTTTTGCAGAAACACCATTTCTTTACTGCGGACCGTGTGCACCTGATTACCAAACCGCACAGTATAAACTCCCTTAAGAACGAACAGCAAAAGATGGTCCTTTAGGAACATCGTCCCCATTCTGTCTTGTGTGTGCAAGCAGAATTCGATCACGGAAAATCCCAGTATTTTTAAGCTTTTCTGCTTGTGCTTGTACGAAGCACTTGTCAAGTCTTGTGGTACCTTTATCGTCTTGGTAGTTCGTATAGACATCATGCAGATCTCCTTTCCTACTATCATCCAGTGCTTTAATTTCTCATTATACGTGAATTAGATAAACTATATTGATAAAACAGAAGTTGTCTGCGAATTGAGGTCGAAAGTCAATGGTACCTCAAGCACGAGTTTACAATATTAGTAGCAAGCGGTTGTACATAAGTTTTTAGGACCAATCAGATGACTTTAACATACCTCCATCAACTAAGAAGGAACTTCCTATCATATATGTATTTGCATCGGATACTAAGAACGTCATTACATTAGCAAATTCTTCAGGATCTCCATAACGCTTCATAGGTTAGGTTCTTGTCCATTGTGACAACACATGGCTTTGAAATATGAAAAGACCGCAAAGCCTTTTAAAAAAAGCGCTTTGCAGCCTTATGATCTCTTGCTTTACTTAAATAAAAATCAATCGTATTTCCTTCTGAATCAACGCACGATATAGGTACATCCATTGACCTTTGACTTTCACATACGTCTTACTCATCTTCTCTTTTCAATCACCCTTTAATTTGCATTAGAGATTCATTTAGCCGTCCTATAGCAGCTTCGATGTCATTGTAATCCGTCGAAAAAGCCATTCGTATATGACCTTCACCCACCTCACCAAAAGCGGATCCCGGAACACAAGCAATACGTGCTTCTCTTAGTAGGTATGTCGCCAGGTCCTTAGAACTCCTTCCAAAACCTTTAAAAGATGGAAAAACGTAAAACGCTCCTTTAGGTAAGACACAGTGTACACCGGGAATCTGATTCAATGCTTCCACTAGAAGTCGCCGGCGACGGTCAAATTCCTTCACCATGTCTTCAACAGGTTCTTGTGATCCATTATAGGCCGCCACAGCACCGTACTGCGCGAAAGAGGTTGCACTTGTTGTATTGTACTGATGCACTTTTAAAATTGGTTGAATTAACGAAGGAGGGCCAGCCACATACCCTAATCTCCAACCATCCATTGCATAAGCCTTCGAAAAACCATTGACTGTAACTGTCCGCTCAAACATTCCTGGTAAACTAGCTATACTTATATGTTTAGCTTCATCGTAAATGATCTTTTCATAGATTTCATCTGATAGGACCAAGAGATCATGTTTAATCGCTAAAGCCGCTAGCTCTTTTAAATAGCTTTCAGGAAGTACTGCTCCCGTTGGATTGTGCGGCGAACATAAAATCAGCATCTTGGTCTTACTGGTTATTCTGGAGGCTACTTCTTCAGGATCCAATAAAAAGTCCTTATCTTCATGAAGCGGAACCAGTACAGGGATCCCGCCCACCAGTTTAACATTGTGCTGATACTCTAACCAAGAAGGATCTGGAATTAAAACCTCATCACCTGGATTCACGTATGCCAGGAGAATGTCTACAATTGCTTCTTTACAACCAATAGTTACTACGACACCCTCATCAGGATCAACCTCAATATTGTTCTCTCGTTGCAACTTTCCTGCTATAGCAGCTCGCAGCTCCTGAATACCACTATTTGATGTATAGTGCACATGTCCTTGCTGTAAGGCCAAATTAGCGGCCTCTTTAATATGTTCTGGAGTATCGAAGTCAGGACGTCCAATCTCCATATGCGTCACTTTTACCCCTTTTTTTTCCATCCATCCAGCTTCTTCGAAAATTTTCCGTATGCTAGAAAATGGAATATCTTTGATTCTTTCAGCAATTGTAAGAGACATTTTTTAAAATTCCTCCTTTAGATTAATTTGCAAATAGGATTTAATCCATATTAATAAACTTTATATTAGGAGATCGCCAACAAAATCTATTACGTTAATATTATGGTCAGACCTTTATTGCGATCATATATTTGTGATAAAATCACATTCCCTCATCGTCAAATTCATTTGTCATAACCTTCTAACAAATAACCTTGTCACCATGTTCGATTACTTGTTTTTCAGATTCGGCTCAACTAATTGAAGCAGTTCTTGATTTAGACCTGAAAAAAATATCGTCTTTGCCCCATCGATAGCAATGTTGGGTGTTTCTGAAAGGAAAGAAATTCCCTTTTCCTTATAATAAGCCATCGCTGTCTCAATACTTTCTACTGTAAAAGCCAAATGATTAACGATTCCTTTTTCAGCGTATTCCTGTGGAACGAGATCACGGATCAGTTCAATTTCAAATCCAGACTGATTTTCGTGGAATAAAAAACATATTTCTCTTACTTTGCTTTCTCCTCTTGTTCTTACCTTAAACCCAAACATTGTCGTATAAAAATCTATTGACTGATTCATATCACGAACAATTAGTGCAACATGCTCCACTTTTTTTATCATGGTATTTTTCCCTCAGCCTATCCTTTCTTTTATTTTCACCCTTATTTTTTAGATGGATTTTATCATGCCACCATCAACCAAGAAGGAACTCCCAGTCATATAGGTGTTGGCATCGGACACCAGAAATGTCACCACATTGGCAAACTCTTCCGGAGTTCCATAACGTTTAAGAGGTATGGATTTCTTCGTTTCTTCTTCAATATCTTCTTTAGTCACACCTATTTTACTGGCTTTCATTTGATCAATGAACGCTGTCCTATCAGTACTAATTTTCCCTGGAGCAACGGTATTGACTAAGATATTATAAGGTGCCAATTCTTCTGCTATAGTTTTGGTGAGCCCTACAATTCCCAAACGGAAGGTATTGGATAAGATCAGTCCTGGAATCGGTTGTCTAATCGATGAGGAGGCCAGGTTAATAATTCGACCGCCCACTTTTTTTAATTCAGGCAGAACTTCTCGAATGACTCGAATATAACTCAACAAGTTCAGTTCGAATGCTTTTTGCCAATCCTCATCGGTGAACTGTTCAAACGTTCCTCCGGGAGGTCCACCCGCATTATTCACTACAATATCGATCCTACCAAACACCTCTCGTGTTGCTTGCACTAACAATCGTATGTCTTCCGCTTTGGTAATATCAGCCTGATGATAAGCGACCCTTCCACCCTGTAATTCCTGTAACTCTTTTTGCACACTCTCCAATTTTGTACCGTCGCGGCTCGTTAACATCACATGTACCCCTTCTTTAACTAACTGCGATGCTATAGCTTTTCCAAGTCCCTGACTTGATGCGACAACAAGTGCAACCTTATGGGTTAGATTCAGTTCCATATCTATTCACCTCTATTAGATTTCTACTAAGCTTTTAAATCTTTTACTGGATTCACTAATTTCTCAAATCCATCAATGTGACATTCTACAATATCCCCATTACGGATGACGACAGCTCCTGGCGTACCGGTAGAGATAATATCACCAGGCAACAATTTCATTACCTTAGAATGGAAGGATACGAGGTACCATGGGCGGAATGTCATATTGGAAACAACATTTTTCCGATGAATATTACCATTGATTACGGTAGATACATTCAAATCTAATACATCATTAACTTCATCAGGAGTAACCAAGTGAGGCCCAAAACTAAAGAACGTATCGAAACTTTTGGAGCGAGTCAAATATCTAGGATTTACCTGCAAAATATCCTCTGCTGTCATATCGATAATCGTTGTAAAGCCCGCAATCACATTAGGCGCATCCTCTTCTGATACATCTTTGCACTCTTTTCCAATAATGATTCCCAGTTCTGCTTCCGCGGTAGTTCTGTCAGATTGCAAAGGAATCTCAATGGTATCATGAGGTCCTATAATAGTGGTGTCCGGCTTCATAAAGCTAGCAGGTTCTGTGCTGGGTGCCTTTTCGCTTAAATCAGCTGCATGCTCCACATAATTCAAACCGATTCCCCAGATCTTCCTTGGATGACGATATAGAGGTCCATACTTTATTTCTTGAAAGGGGATCTTAATAGCTCCGAGTTCTTCCACTCTATTTTTACCTTCTGTTTTATACCACTGCTTCATTCTATCTAATTGTCCGGAACGAATGATTTCAAATAAATTCGTTGACCATTCCTGATTAAGTTCCTGATTTAAATCTTCAAGCAATAAAACCCCATCACGGGCAATAAGTGCAGCCGTTTCTCTTCCGTCTCTTTGAACCGTTGCTAGTCTCATATAGTAGTCCTCCTCGTCCTAAACTTATTATATTATTATGGTCTGACCATAATATATTTTATATAATAACCAGAATTTTTTGACTTGTAAAGCGTTTTAGACTAAGTTGTTAAATTAGGGGGCCTGACGCATGCATCCAGCCCCTATTAAGTTACATCAGGATTACTTGGAATTCTGATTATATACTTTTGCTACAACTTTCCATTCGCCGTCTATTTTCAGTAACAGTGAACTACCCGCCACCTCTAAGCGTTAGCGTAGGTGGCGGGTAGTTCACTCGATTCAAAAGCCATTTCACTTTTCCCTTTTTTTATATATTAAAGGAGCGTTCCTCTATATAAATTGATGACATCCTTTAATGCAGCGGCTGCAGCTCCTCTCGGATGTGATGCGCCTCCTGTTGCACAAACAGTTCCCATTTCGATCGTTTCAAAAACGATACCCTTATTAGTTCCATTGACATGAGCTAAAGGATGCTCGCTTTCAAGCTCACATGGTTTTACTTCTACGATCACATTCTCAGCTTCTTTGTAAGCACTAGCTAGAAGCTTAAGCGTACGGCCATTTTGTTTAGCCTCCTGAATGTCTCCTTTAGTGACTTGTTCAATCCCTTTAATTTTTACATCGCCCATTAATAAGCTACTTCCGAAAAATCCATTAGCGAGGAGGAGAATTTTGCAAGCCGTATCAAATCCTTGCACATCTAAAGCAGGGTTTGCTTCCGCAATTCCTTTTTCCTGTGCAATTTTTAGCGCTTCTTCAAAAGATAAGTTGTGCTCGCTCATGCTTGCTAAAATGAAATTGGAGGTTCCATTTAAAATGCCTTCAATACGAGTAATCGTGCATCCTGCTAAACTGTATTCTCCGATATCAAGCGTTGGCAGGGCTGCCGCGGTTGCACCGCTGTATTTTAATCGGCTGCCATGCTTGGCTGCTTGTGTTTTGATTTTATCGAATGACTTCACAAGTGCTCCTTTTGAAACAGAGACGATATCCATCCCATTCGCCATAGCTTTCTGAATATAGCCAAGTGCTGGTTCTCCCGTTTCTATATTTGTCGGGGTGCATTCGATCAGGACATCTCCTTGAAAAATTGGTTCGGTAAAAGGAAGCTGGAAACATTCCGAATATCTTGAAAGTGCTTCCGAACCCGTTCCGAAATCGATCAAGCTTGAGAGCTCGATTCCTTTTTCTTCATAAATCATTCCTTTACTGCTAACGATTCCGGTTACGAGTAAGTCAAAGCCGTATTTTTCTTTTATCAAAGCTCCGTTGTGAATAATCAGTTTGATTAGCTCTTTTGCAACGGTACCATACCCAGTTAATATGATTTTCTTCTGCATAGAAATCCCCTTCTTTCAAAACTCCTTATCAATATATCAAAATTATTTTTGGAAAACTTTCACCTTTGCTCTTTTTAATAAAGAGCCTTTCGCATAGTAATGGTTGATTAAATGACCATGTGATGCAGCGAGTATTTGTTGAAACAGCATGCAAACGACTACTGGAACTGCTACCTGTGGAAGGAAGAAACTCACGGTAACAACGGTACCTGCACTAACATTTCTCATTCCACTTTCAACCTTTTTTTGCTAGATCCTTGTCAATAAACTCTGCAGAGATACTGATTCTAACAATAACACCATTGTGTTGTTATTATGGTCATACCAATTTAATGTGATTATTTTATAAACTTTGAACTTATTATACCCTTTTAAAAAAAAATTTTGCAAATACTTTTTTTGTTGATTTATCTAATTTTTAACTACACTTTATGAACTCAAGTTATTAAATTAGCCAGACGTCTTCCAATTTATAACGAATTAATACGGAGTTCACCGCTCTAGACAGTAGCATTGCTCAATCTAAGCTCTTATATCGAGCGGTGTACTGAGAGACTTTAACATCTTCTTGTTTTTTTTCATCAAGCAATCCTTCAGATTTTGCCATCACAAGAGTTGCTAGTGAATTTCCAATAACATTGGTTGCGGTTCTTGCCATGTCCATAATAAAATCAACTGCCATTAATATTGCTATTCCTTCAAGTGGTAACCCCAACGCCGTTAAAGCACTCATAATACATACCATAACTGCAGAAGGTACTGCAGCCATACCTTTTGACAGCATCATAACCAGACCGATGATTTCTAATTGTTGAACAAACGTTAAATCAAGACCATAAGCATGAGCAATAAATAAAATGGCTGGTGCAATATAGAGCGTTCCTCCATCTAAATTGAAAGTATATCCAAGGGGAAGCACTAATGAAACAACGGAATTATTGGCACCATAGCGTTGCAAGCGTTCCGTCAAGGGAGCAAACACAACTTCTGAACTTCGAGTAGTGAATGCGATTAATAATAAATCCCATATTTCTCGTATCATCGCAACATATTTAATTCCAAAGATTCTTGCTATTATAGGGAATATAACAAGTACTACAACCAACAAACCAACATAGGTAACCAAAACTAAACTTCCCACCATCTTTAAGGTGCCCCATCCATAATTAGCCATACTGTAAGCGATATAACCAAAAACACCAATTGGTGAAAATTTAACGACGAAATTAAGTACTTTAAACATTATTTGAGAAACTGCCTCTAGGAAGTCTTCCACAATCTTGGCTCGTCCAGCTAGCGATGCCAGTCCTAAACCAAAGAAAATACCAAAGAATATGATTGGTAGTAACTTACCTTGAGCAAAAGCATCAAATATATTTTTAGGTATAATTTCAAGCAAAAACGTTTTGAAATCAATTCCTTTAGAAAGATTAGCTATCTTACTAGTGTCTCCGCCTGTAAGATTGGCTCCAGCCCCAATATTGGTGATTGAAGCCAACCATACAGAGAAAACAATTATTATGGTTGTTACAACTTCGAAATACAAGATGGCTTTTCCAGCTAGTCGCCCTAGGGTTTTAACCGATTTCATTTGAGCTACGCCAATTACAATCAATGGGAAGACTAAAGGCACAATAGTCATTTGAATCATTCGAATAAAAGCATCCCCAAGTACTTTTAATTCAATGCCGATCGTTTTACTTGTTACCCCTACAATCCCACCCAAAATAGCTGCTATCAACACTTGCAAACCAATTGGTATACGTTTCATGATACACCTTCCTTAAATAATAGATTTTATTTAAATATTGATCTACGAAAACGAAAAGTAAGTCATACCAAGGATACTAATAGAGTTATTCATATATTATGGTCATACCAATTTTGATTAAAAAATTCTGATAGGTTTCTTACAGTTTGTGATCCTAACCTTTAGACTGATAAGAATATATTAATGATTATAATTTGTATTAAAATACTCCTATTTTAAGTGATAAAGATAAACTACACATTGGGTCTCTTACAATGCACACTTGACCTCTAATGGATGCGCTTACAATTCGTCGTAATTAATAATAGGATATTTCATCTAACTACACAAAATTTTTTATACTAATCTAGGATGTTGTACTCCCAATAAGCAATCATATTAATCATGACATCCCCAGGTATAGTATAAAATACCCAAGCTTAGAGAATTAGTATTTATTGATTTTTCACCTAAGTCAGTTACAGTTAATAAAGGTCTTACCATTCTTTTTAATACAAAAATACACTTATAAATATAATATGGTCATACCAATATATACCTTTAATCTACATATAAACCACTTGCATGTCCCCTCCCCATAAGTTTATAAGGCTATTTTAATGGGAAGCGGATACACTTGTCAATATTTTCTGAAAAGTCATTAAGTTTAAAAAATAAAAATTCCCAATGTTTCCTGGTCTTTTTAAGATAATAGAGCTCCAACCTATTTTTCAGAAGGTTTTAGAAAAATAGATTTTAGGTAGAAAGATTTTAGACTTAAATACTGTCTGGCTTTATTTCCTGTCCGAATGTTGCGTTATCACTGATCACTGGAACGTCGCCGCAGAATTACGAGAAAGTGTTGAACCGTCAGCTGGACGGAGCGTTCTTTACGGGCGAAGAGAATACTTACTTTTTTACAGCAGATGTATGTTTGTTAAAAGACAGACTGATCCCGTTAACAGCTGCGACATGAAAAATCACACGACAAATGTAGATAAAATCTAAAAATTGCGCGCGTGTAGTCAAAAAGTAATTCATCTCTTCCCCACCTTCTTCTCGTACGGATAATTGTAGATAGTATTAACGTGACCCAGTTTCATTTCTATTCCAAACGATAGTTAGAGACGCAGCGACTACACCTAATATACCTGCAAAATAAAACCCCGCTGCGATCCCCATATATGAGTTCAAGACACCTGCCAAAAACGGTCCGGCGAACATACCGATTGCATACAAAGCCTGATATGCCCCCATTGCCGTGGCCCTTTTTTGGCGAGGAATAGATTCTATCGCCATCCCCAACAACAATGGAAAAAGGAGCCCGAGCGAAAACCCATTAAACCCTTGTATGGTGCAGAGCAATCCTTTTGTATGGACAAATGGGGTTAAAAGCGTAAAAGACGCGGTTAATAAAAAGGCTAGTTTTAAAGATCCCCACTGGCCAAACATCGGAACAAATACTTTACCCGCAAAAAGAGTGGCGATAGCGTGAGGGATCATGAACGAAAATACGATCAGGCTGATATCACCGGCCTCTAACCCGATTTTCAGCGCATAGGCAGGAATGAACCCGAACATGGTCGTAAAGATAATGCTGTGCGCCAAAATAGACAATAAAGAAGTTTTCAGCAGCAGCGATTCTCGCATGACAGATGTCAAATCTATCAGTTTTACAGGCTCCCTTTGAATCCCTTCTTTAGGTTCGAAAATAAAAAGGGACAGTACCGAACCCAGTATACCAATCATTCCGCCAATCCAAAATGGAGCGTGCCACCCCCATTCATCCACAATATAACCGCTTACGCTCATACCTAAGAGTTGCGCTAAAACAACAACAAAGGAAATGCTGCCCATTGCACGATGGATTTCCTTGTCAGTAAAATAACTGGAGTACAATACCGTAAAAGCGACCCAAGTTGCCGCAGCCAGCCCAGCCAAGGAGCGGGATAAAAGTATCCATCCTAAACCATCGGTTAATGCGAACGCCAAACAACTAAATGCACTTACTAACATTCCAAATATAATGAACGGTCTTCTTAACTTTATAAGATCCGAAAAAATCCCAAAAGGCAGCCGAAATAGAAACTGCATAAATCCATAGCTGCTCAACACAAGACCAGTAAAGGCATACTTACCTCCCATTGATTCGATGTAAGGAGATAAAATGGGAATGTAGATAAAATGCGAAAACCAAAAAATAAAGGAAACAACCAAAAAAATGTGTTTGTCTCGAGCAGCATGTAAGGTATTCAAAGCATCACTTCCCAATTTATTTGCCGTCTAAGCAATTTATCATTTTTATTCGAGAAGCCCCATCCTTAAGTAATGTGAAGGATGCAACTCAGTTGGGGCGGGAAATTATCCGTAGAACTGGGCGATAGCTCATTCACAGGAATCCTCCACTTTCAAGCGTAGCTAAACGGTGGAGAGTTCAAGTGGAAAAAGGGCACCCAAAAGTTACTTTGGGGACGCCCTCTTGCCTTATGCTTTATGGCTTGTTTTAAACTCTCTCATTTTGCTTTTGACCGTGGCTACGATCGCCTCTTTAGCTGGTGTGATAATAGACCGGGGCTCATATACTCTCCCGTCGGCAGCCAAAACTTCACGAATGGCTTGCGCCCATGCTTGGATGCATTCTGTATTGACATTAATCTTGGCGTGCCCGAGTTCAATCGCCTTCTGGATTTGATAATCAGGTATTCCGGAGCCCCCATGCAGGACAAGCGGCACATTGGTCAACTCAGAAATTTGTTTCATTTCGTCAAAGCCCAATTTAGGTTCTCCCTGATACGGTCCATGAACCGAACCAAGGGCAGCCGCCAATGCATCTATCCCTGTTTCTTTTACGATTCGCAAACATTCATCGGGATCGGCATATTGAATTCCGCCAACTAGCCCGTCCTCCATACCGCCCACTGTTCCGACTTCCGCTTCCACAGATACTTGCCTTGGATGTGCATAGTCAACGACTTGTTTTGTCATCGTAATATTCTCATCAATTGGATGATGGGAACCGTCGATCATAACCGATGTAAATCCGGCGTCAATCGCCTTTTTGCAGCGTTCAACGTTCATCCCATGATCCAAATGCAACGCAACCGGAATGGTTATCCCCATTTCTTCTACAAGGCCTTTAACCATTGCCGCAATGGTCTTGAAGCCTCCCAAATGATCAACAAGCCGATCGGAAGCAGCCACTATGATAGGTGCCTGTTCCTCTTGAGCGGCCTGTAAAAAAGCTTGTGCCGATTCAAGGTTATTGATGTTGTATTGTCCGACAGCGTAATGACCTTCCTTCGCTTTAAGCAGCATCTCTTTCATAGATACTAAAGGCACCGGCATCTCCCCCTTTCATAAAGATATTGTTCTGCCAATTATACCGGCTGTAAGTCGTAATATTTCGATACTACTTTGAGTGTTGTTTCTTTTGCCGTCTTGATGGCTTCTTCTGCATCCAATTTATAGTATTCCGGACGGAACAATTCAACGGAAACAACATCGGAGTACCCGATTTCCTTCAATGTGGATAGAATGCTGTCTAAATCAATCGCTCCAAGTCCAGGCCATACTCGATCTTCATCCGTCAAGAAACCGATTGGAAAGTCTTCCGTGTCGTCGATATGTAAAATAAAGATTTTCGACGCATCCGCTTTTTTCAGATCCTCCAAGTCTGATCCCATTGCATGGAAGTGGAAGCAGTCAAATACCAGTCCAACGTTCTCGCGGCCAACGGCTTCCACAATCTCGTACGCCTGACCGAATGTATTAACTGTGCACTGCGGATGTCCGATGAATTCGACTGCAATTTTCACTCCATACGACTCTGCAATATTCGATAGCTCTTTTAGCACCTCTACACAGCTGTTTTTAATATGTTGTTTCAATATCTTCTGTTCTGTTACGAGCGGTACTGCTACAACGTATTTCACGCCTAATTTTTTAGCTGCCTCCATCATCTCTTTGAATTCATTAATGATCTTCTTATATCCGGCTTCATCGCGATTATTAAAAAACACTAGCGCATTAAACGCTAACGGCTTAATATGATGCGTGTTGAAAAATTCAGCCAGATCATCAAGGGACTTCTCCTTCAAATACTCAGGCAATTTGTCCATTGTACGGATTTCAATGTAATCATAACCATGTTTATCGCAGTACTCTAAGTCTTTGGCTAGATTGGAGTTTTCTAACGTCGTAGCTTGGTTAAAACAAAGTTTCATAGTAATTCCTCCCATTATTTTTTATAAAGCCTATGAAAGGCTGCCACGCAATTTTAATTCGACCTTCCGGTTTTAAAACCGGAAGGCCAAATCAAAAACATTTTCCGTTAACAAAATTGGATTTAACCGTTATCTGCTGCATGTTCAGCTTAGTATTCTTATACACCAGTTGGAATATAAAAGTTAGATCCTCATATTAAATATATTTAATCCCTCTTTAATGGACTTCAGTGTGACTTCATTGGACCATTCTGGTTTATCAGGATAAGCGAAGACTGAATTGGTGACAATTCCATCAAAGTTCATTTCTCTTAATTTCCGATATAAGGCAGCAAAGTTTACTTCCCCTTCACCAGGGTTCAAATGCTGGTGAATGGTTACGTTTGCATTAGGAGGATTCACAATATATCGCAATCCAAATGCGGCTTTATGATTCAGAGTATCGGCAATTAGAACATGAGCAAGTAAATCCCCTGCTTCTTCTAAGTGTTTCTCTACATCGCCAACACCATCATCATAAAAGAACGCATGGGCAACCGAATAGACCAGCTTAATCCACTCTTTATCGAGGGCACGAATCATTCGAATGGCTTCTGTATTCAACTCAATAAAATCGTTAGGATGGGATTGTAAATTCAGTTTAATCCCTTCTTTTTCAAAAAGTGGCATGAGCTCTTCCATTGATTT
>NZ_KE387250.1:3548-43823 GCF_000430785.1 Ectobacillus panaciterrae DSM 19096 | reverse complement strand
TTTGCAACACCATCAAATTTGTTCATGTATCATTTTCAGATGGTTTTAGCTATTTCTTTTTCACGTTTATAAAAGTCTGGTTTTTCCGCTAATTCGACAGGCTCTTTCTCTCCTGTTTGCTGTGCTTTCACACAAGCATCCGCTGTAACAGCCGCAATATAGCCATCCCATGAAGTCGGGCCATCAGGCTCACCCGTTTTTTTGATCGAATCCATGAAATCCTGCAATTCTTTGTCATACGCATCAATAAAACGCTGTTTCCAATCCATCAAGATGGTTGTCCCGAGCTTCGCTTCCTTACGAGCGGTGATACCGGAAAATTCCGGAAGATACACAACGCCTTCTTCACCAATAACCTCACATTGAATATCGTAGCCGTACTTGCAGTTTACAAATACTTCTGCAGTAATGATAATACCGCTGTTTGTTTCTAACGTAATAAGTTGCGGATCCTGCAAGTGAGCTGCCGCACGCTTTGTTTTCTTCGGAAATGCTACCTGTACGGATTTATAGTCGTCGTTGATAAGCCAATGCAAAACATCAATCTCGTGAACCAGTGTATCGTTAATCGCCATATCTGTGGTGTAGTTATCACCAACTTCTGGGTTTCTGTGTACACATCGAATCATTAATGGTTCACCAATATAATTGTTGTCAATTGCTTCTTTTAATTGCACGTAACCGCTGTCATAACGACGCATAAATCCAACCTGGACTAAACGCTTGCCATGTTTCATTTCTGCTTCAACAATTCTCATGCATCCTTCTGCTGTTGTGGCTAAAGGCTTTTCGCAGAATACATACTTTCCAGCCTCGATTGCAGCCAGCACACTTTGTTCATGAGCAGGACCCCAGCTTGTTACCAGCACGGCATCAACGTTTTCAGCAGCTACAAGCGTTTTATCATCCGGATATACAACGGCATCCAAACCGAATTGTTCAACAACATTTTTTGCCGCATCCTGATTGACATCGGTTACAGCGACAATTTCTCCGCCAGATAAATTGTTTGTAATTCTTTTAATATGCTCCCTGCCAATCGCACCGGTTCCTATTACACCAATTTTTAAAGTCATGATCATATTCCTCCTGATTTGTTTATTTGTTGCTGTATGGTCCTTACATTTATTTAAGCGTCAACCTTCTCTAAATAGTCCTCTTGATCATCATAGGTACGGAAGTTATGTTCCAGCTGCTCAAGTGTGAGTCCCTTGGTTTCCGGCAAGTATTTCTTCACGAATGCGATTGCCGCAAGCCCCAGAGCTACAAAGACGAAGAATGTTGTGGACAAGCCGACCTTATCGAGCAATACCGGAAACGTCAAACCAATGACGAAGTTCACGATCCATAGGCAAAACACGGTGACGCCCATACCGAGACCTCGCAACCGCAGCGGGAATATTTCTGAGAGCATAAGCCATGTTACCGGTGAAATGGCTCCCTGCTGGAAAGCAAGAAATGTGACTGTCAGGGCAAGCACAACATATGGAAGTGCGGCAGACCCTTCAAGTATGCGTGAGAATATCCCAATGAGCAGAAGTGCCGTCGTAGTTCCTATCAGGCCAGTCATTAGCATTGGTCGACGGCCAACCTTGCCAAGAAGCCAGATGCCGACGAAAGTTGCTAAAACTGAGATTACACCATTGGCAATGTTGCCGATAAGTGCTGCCTCCGTTTGGAAGCCAGCATCTTTAAGGATTTCGGTACCATAGTACATAATCGAGTTGACACCCGTAATTTGCTGCACGACGGCAATCCCAATCCCAAGAAATACGATGCGGCGCACCCACGGCACAGTCAGATCCTTAAAGGTTGCTTTCTTAATCCCCGACTCTTTGGCGAAAGCTGCCTCAATTTCGCTGAGTTCCGATTTAGCCTGGTTCTCCTTACGTATCTGCCCTAGGGCACGCAGGGCATCCCCATTTTTTCCTTTTGATACAAGCCAACGCGGGCTCTCTGGTACTCTAATCATGCCAAAGAACAGGAAAACTGCTGGAAGTGCCGCGATGGATAGCATGTATCGCCAAACATGTGAGTTGTCACCCATTGTATTGCCAATGATAGCGTTGAAGGTGAAGGCCAATAGTTGTCCAGTAACGATCATCAATTCATTTTGGGTAACCATTCGGCCCCGGCTCTCCGCAGGTGACATTTCCGCTAAATAGGTTGGGACCGTTACTGACGCGCCTCCTACCGCAAGCCCCAGCAAGAAACGACAGATAACCATAACAGTAACGTTCGGAGCAAGGGCACATCCAAGTGTAGCAATAAAGAACAATACTGCAAGATACAGAATGTTTGTGCGGCGGCCATTATAATCTGATAGTCGGCCGCCGAACACTGCACCGAGCGCGGCCCCAAAAAGAAGTGAACTCGTAACGAGACCTTGAGTGAATGAGTTGAGATTAAGCTGACCCGCTTCAGACATATAAGGCAATGCACCATTGATGACACCAGTGTCGTATCCGAAGAGAAGCCCACCGAATGTCGAGACTAAAATAATGGTACGCAAAAACGAATTTTGGTTTACCTGTTTATTCATGTCAATTTCTTCCCCTTCCCCTTTTAAGAATGGATAAGTAATTTTTCATCTATATACTTCCGAGTCAATAAAGCATATTCCAATGGATGAGCTACAGATGGATCCTGTTCAGCTTCAATCACAATCCATCCCTTGTAATTGTGATCCAGGAGCGCCTTATACGGTTCTGTAAAATCAATGCACCCGTCGCCTGGCACTGTAAACATGCCGCATAAGAAGGATTGCAGGAACGATCTACCTTCTTTCTTGCATTCATCCAGCACTTTTCTTCTGGCATCTTTAAAATGGACATGTTTAATGCGATCAATGTGCTTGTTTAATAGTGTCATATAATCACCGTCGGAAACGTAGATGTGGCCTGTGTCATAAAGTAAATGCACATAGCTTGAATCGGTGTTTTCCATGAGCCGGTCGATTTCGGCCAGTGTTTGGACACCCGTCCCCATATGATGGTGATAAACTAATTTCAAGCCGTATTGCCTTGCAATTTTCCCCAGTTCGTTTAGTCCCTCGCATAATGTTTCCCATTCGGCATCCGTGAAGTATGGCTTTTCAGAAAAGACATTTTTCTCTGTACACTGCACACTGTAAGTCTGTTCCGATACCACTGCCACATCTGCATTGACTTCTCGTAAATATTGGCAATGTTTGCGGAAGGCTTGAGCTGCCTCTTGAATGCCATCACGAATGATAAAACTACTAAACCACTGACCTGCTATTTTCAAGTTTCGAAGTTTAAGTTCTTTGTTTAATACTTTTGGTTCAGGAAAAAAACCGCCAACTTCAGTCCCTTGAAAACCTGCTACAACAATATCGCTTAATAGGTGCTGCAATGTATTCTCTGCACCGATTTCCGGTATATCATCATTGCGCCAGCCGATAGGAGCGATTCCCCACAAAATATCTTGATTGCTCATTATCATTCACCTCCTATTAATATTGCTTTGCATTTCTAAGCTTTTGTTGTTTTAATTCATATGCTTTTTGAACACCTTCTTGATTAGACACTTCAGGCACTCCAAGATTCCACCAGCTGCCTTCATAGCCATCTGTCATTGTTTTTGGAAGCACTTTCATTTCTATCAAAGTAGATTTATCTTGTTTTTTCGCATCCTCCAGGGCCGCTTTTAATTCTTCTACAGTATTCGCACGATATGCTTTAGCCCCATATCCTTCAGCTACTTTTGCATAATCAATATTTAAAATTTGGTTTTCATTTGTTCTGAATTCACAATAATAACTGCCATTGCCAAAATCCATTTGTAAATTATTAATACAACCGTATCCAGAATTATCGAAAAGGAGCACATTAATCTTTTTATTGTACTGAATTGCTGTAATAAATTCAGAGTGCAGCATAAGGAAACTGCCGTCACCAACTATTGTGTATACTTCTTTTGCCGGGTCAGCCAACTTCAAACCTAATGTTCCTGACACTTCATATCCCATACACGAATAGCCATATTCAAGATGGTATGTGTTTGGCACATTTGAATGCCATAAACGCTGCAGGTCTCCTGGAAGTGAACCGGCTGCACAAATAATGATACTGTCAGGATCGATGGTGTCATTAATGGCAATCAACGCTGTAGTTTGTGCTAATTCTGTGTTTAACACATCGGCATATTCGTTTAATACTTCTTGTGAAAAATGATTTTTAATTTCAGGATTAAAATTCTCTCTATTAAATACTACTTTACTTAAACGATCACGCTCGGCTAACCATTCTTCCTTTAATTCCGTAATCGTATCGCCAAACTCACTTTCGTACCCTTCCAGCATTAGAACTAATGCTTCAAAAGTAGTTTTGGCATCAGCTACAACCGGGAATGCATCCAGCTTGTAAGCTTGCATGCGACTAACGTTAATGTTTAAGAATTTGGTTGTTTCAAAATTAAAAATGGTTTTAGAGGAGGTTGCGAAATCGGTAAATCTCGTACCAACACCGATAATTAAATCTGCCTGTTGTGCTGCTTTATTTGCCGCTAATGTTCCAGTGATTCCTAGCCCGCCTAAATTGTTATTGAACGAGGACTCAACAGTTGATTTACCAGCTTGCGTTTCTACTAATGGGATGTTATATCTTTCCGAAAATTCAATTAAAACTTCGCGCGCTTCTGAATATTTAGCTCCACCGCCAACAACCACTAATGGTTTTTTGCTCGCTTTGATTAATTCAGCTGCACCTTTTAATTCCCGGTCAGTTGGTAATTTACGATCGATGTAATGGACACGCTTTTCGAAGAACTTCTTATCATAATCGAATGCTTCCCCTTCAACATCTTGTGAAATACAAATCGTAGCAGGGCCTGCTTTTGCTGGATCTGTCATCACTTCAAACGCCCTGATTAAACTGGACATCAATTGCTCAGGGCGAGTAATCCGATCCCAATATCTTGACACTGGTTGCAGCGCATCATTTGTTGTAATCGCAATGCTATGTTCCTGTTCTACTTGTTGTAAAACTGGATCAGGCTGACGTGTAGCATATGTATCAGCAGGTAACAACAAGATAGGAATATTATTAGCAAGTGCTGTGCCCGCTGCAGTTACCAAATTTGCTGAACCCGGTCCACTCGAAGTTGTAATAGCATATATTTTTTTTCGCAGCATTTGTTTGCTGTAAGCAATGGCTGCATGCGCCATTCCTTGTTCATTTTTTCCTTGAATGACTTTTAAATGACCAGAGTCTTGTTCAAGCGCTTGACCAATCCCCAAAACATTACCATGTCCAAATATATTGAAGATACCTTCAACAAAAGGGAATTCTTGTCCATCAACATGAACATATTGCTGATTGAGAAATTTGATTAAAGCTTGTGCCGTTGTCAGTCTGATTGTTCCCATCAGTTTCTCACCTCTAGCTGGATTGTTTCAGTTAAAGATCTTTCACCAATTAATTGCTCGATTTCTGCTACTGTCGGCATCGCTTCTGAAGAACTATGTTTGCTTACAACAATAGAAGCTGATGCACTGCCGTATTTTAAAGCGGTTTCAATTTCTTTGCCGCTGATTAAGGCGTATAAGAAAGCTGATGCGTATGAATCACCTGCGCCGAAGGTCTTTAATACTTTTGTCAGATAGGCTTGGCCCTTGAATGTTTCTCCTGATTTTATATAGGCATAGGAACCTTCTACTCCATGTTTAATAACAATTAATTCTGGTGAATGGTTAAACAAATAGTTGATTGTATCTTCGTTTTTACCTTCTGCTTTGTTTTCCATCACATCGTATTCATCACGAGTACCGATCACAACATCCGCTTGCTCTGCGACCAATGAACAATAAACAGCTGTCTCTTCAGATGAATTCCATGAATACGGGCGGTAATCCAATTCAAAAACAACTTTGACATCATGTTTCTTAGCCAGGCTGATGGCTTTCAACACCGCTTCGCGGGATGGGCTTTTTGACAAGGCTGTCCCTGAAACAAGCAGGATTTTTGATTTTTTAATATAATCCTCATTAACCTCAGAAGGCGCCAGGTAAAGGTCTGCCACGTCTTGGCGGTACATTAAAATACTGCACTCTTCCGGGCTCTTAATCTCTGTAAATGCTAGTCCTGTTTTATGTCCCTCTTTATCTACTACAATATTTGATGTATCAATTCCAACACTACGCATATACTGCTCGATAAAGCGTCCATGCTGGTCATCTGAAATTTTACCGATAAATCCGGCTTTTAAGCCTAGTTTGGCGCTTCCAATTACAATATTTGCAGGCGAACCTCCCACATATTTTGTAAATGTCATTGTTTCTTCCATTGGACGGTTGTACTCTGTTGCATTTAAATCGATGCAGGCACGGCCAATTGCAATAATGTCATATTCTCTTTCGGTACTGAATTCATATTTCATCCCCGGTAACAGCTCCTTACATTTTTTGTTAACGCTTTAGTATCCATTCGTGATCCGGATCATTGTAGAATTTCCAAATCCGTGTCGGTCCTGCCATTACATTTAAATAATAGGACGTATACCCATCCGGCACACCAACTGGATGATATCCTGCCGGCACGAGCACCACATCGCCGTTTTCGACTGTCATGGTTTCATCAAGGGAACGATCATCAGTATAGACTCGCTGGAATACGAAGCCCTGCTTCGGATTCATTTCATGATAGTAAGATTCTTCTAAAAATGACTCGTCCGGCAAGTTATCACGATCGTGCTTATGCGGAGGATAGCTTGACCAGTTCCCGCTTTCTGTGTACACTTCAACGACCAGCAGACTATTGGCGGACGGATCCGAGTCAGGCAAAATATTGTGTACCACACGTTTATTGTTGAGTATTCCTCTATTTTCGATATCAATATCTGCAGCTTTAATCAGTTTTGTAGGCAATTGTTTTTCAGAAGGTGAATAGCATAATGCCACGCGAGCCTGGCTGACTCCTTCTACCTCAAAACTCCGGTCGTTTGATACATATACACTATCTGTCGGTATCCGCTCGAATACGCTTTCACGAGTGCCTAAATTTTGGAAAGTTTCTTCATGATCTGTGACATTTATTTTTCCCGTTAGGGCCACGATGCAGCATTCTTCCTTATCTAATAATTCCGAATATTTTGCACCTGGAGCTAAATCAACTATTTTGAATCCAACATATTCTAATGAAGAATTTTCTGTTGTTACTTCCTGAACAATAGTAACTCCTTGGGAAACTTCGTTTTTTTCTGGTTTTCGGAGCAACTTACTCATATGTACCTCCTTTTGTCACGCTGGAAACAAACCATTTTAGCACCCCTTAGCCATGATGGTTTCTATAGGTTCGAGCTGCTTTACAAGGTCTTTATTATAAACAGGTCCCATCATATTACTTAGCAAATATAATGGGCCGGTTTCTCAAACTTCCAATTGCGAACTTCATAGTTAAGTCTATTAATCTAACAAAAATCTTGAAGAACTAAGACAAAAACATTTCTTATTCAAATGTAGGTGCTGTGTAGCGTGCTGTGACAACTTTTTTACGTGTATAGAAATCAACGCTATCTTTTCCGTTAGCATGCAATGTTCCAAAGAATGACGATTTCCATCCGGAGAATGGGAAGAACGCCATAGGAGCTGGTACACCCAGGTTAACCCCTAACATACCTGCATCGATATTTTCACGGAAGTAACGGATGGATGCAGCATTTGTTGTAAAGATACATGCACCATTGGCAAATTCAGATTTATTGGCAACTTCAATTGCTTCTTTTAAATTCTTCACACGCATGATTGATAATACTGGAGCAAAGATTTCATCTTTCCAGATGGTCATGTCCGTTGTGACATCATCGAAAATAGTAGGCCCGATGAAAAATCCTTCATCCAATGAACGTTCGCGGCCGTCACATACAACAGTTGCTCCTTCTTCAATTCCTTTTTCGATATAATCGATAGTACGTTTTTGATTTTCTTCCCTGATGACTGGCCCCAGAAATACACCATCATCCAGGCCATTGCCCATTTTAATATTTGCCGTTCTCTCTTTCAGCTTGGCTAAAAATTCATCGGCAATTCCCTCTTCTACTGTTACAACTGCGCATGCCATACAACGTTCACCTGCTGAGCCAAATGCTGCAGAAATAATGTTTGTGATTGCATCTTCTAAATCGGCGTCATTTAAGACGATGCTATGGTTTTTGGCGCCTGTTAACGCTTGGACGCGCTTTAGGTTCTCACTGCCTCGTTTAAACACGTATTCACCAACAGGCTTAGAACCGACAAAAGAAATCGCTTTAACTTCAGGGTGATCTAATATTCCGTTAACGACGTCATGTGCGCCGTGAACGACGTTGAACACACCGTTTGGAAGTCCTGCTTCTGTAAATAACTCGACTAATTTTTCTGTTAAGAGCGGTGTTCTTTCAGATGGTTTTAAAATAAACGTATTCCCCAGCGCTATTGCCATTGGGAACATCCAGCACGGTACCATCATCGGGAAGTTAAATGGTGCAATTCCACCGACAACCCCAATTGGATAGCGATAATTTGTCGCTTCGACATCTGTAGCAATCGAAGATAGTGAATCTCCCATCATTAAAGTAGGTGCTCCTGCCGCAAATTCAACATTTTCTATTCCGCGCTGCACTTCACCTAATGCTTCAGAAAGGCTTTTTCCATTTTCTATTGTGATGAGGTGGGCCAATTCTTCTTTATGCTTTGTCAGCAATTGCTGATAGTTGAATAAGATTCTTGCACGTCGTGGCACTGCGACTTTTTGCCATTTTTCAAACGCTTTTGCAGCAACTTCTACCGCATAGTCAATATCTTCTTTTGTTGATAGCGGAACTTGGGCAACGACTTCTTTTGTGGCTGGATTGTAGACATCTTCATATTTTGTCGTTTTACTTTCAACCCACTCACCATTTATGTAATTTTTCAACTTTACTGCTTTCGTTACTACTCCCGTCATGTTTCCTGCCTCCTTAAAAAATATGGTTTCGCCTCAAGCTTTCACTTCATAACTTCACTGTAACTCTCACATCTTTCTTATAAATCCAGAAGGATAACGCTTACAAATCTATCAACATAACAGATTTAAATATCCTTCACACAAACAAGCACATACCTCCCCCATCTTTCATTACTACCACTTTAAAGATTCCTGTGTTAATAAAGTAAACCTTCATTTTGGGAAAACCTTGCCGTCAGCTAACATGGAGTAAAATTAGGGTTATCGATTACCCTTCAAGGTTGTTTTTATTTTATCCCATACTCCATGATATTTCAATAGCTTTTTTTGAAAAAAATATATATTCAGACTATTCACGTGATTAAAACCTATTGGGCAATCAGCATCATCAGGATTTCTCCTTAATCAGTCACTTGGAAACGGTTTATTTTTAAATTCAGAAGCTATGATAAACCTATCCATGTCTTTCTTCAACAGGGTAACACGCTTAACTTCTTTATCCGTACCGCATATTTCCCGCTCGCCTGCAACATCATCAATCGCGACTTCATCTCTTTATTACTCTTTTAAGCTAACGGAATCACCCAAACCTTTAATTAGGGTTTTTAGAAATGTAACAATCAAAAACAAGGTTATCGATTACCCTTTTGATTCACTTTATTTGAATGATCCAAAAATCAATACTAAAAACTTTAACACAGTTTTTAATCAAATAAAGCGACAAGAAAATCCCGAGTTTTACTGGATTCTCTACGCCGCTTTGGTTTGTTAAGCCTCATGAGGCTTAACAAATATTTGATTTTATATTTTGCTATTTTTCATTAAGTATTGCAGTTGACTGCCGAATAACAAGTTCCGGAAGCAGAGAAATACGTTGTTTCGTATTATCATTTCCTTCGATTTGCCGGACCAGCAGCTCCATTGCTTTTCTTCCCAATTCCTGTATGGGCATAGCCACTGATGATAGCCGTGGTTCCACGATTTTGCACATGACTGTATTGTCAAATCCAATAATGGAAAGCTCGTCCGGTATGATGATGCCGCGTTCCTTTGCCGCTTGCATCGCTCCAATGGCCAATACATCATTATATCCAAAAATCGCCGTAGGCCTCTGTTCCCTATCAAGCAATTTTCTCGCATGCTTCTCTGCTCCTTCAATGGTCGGATCATTGATAGCGACAATCAAGCTTGGCTCAACCTCTATTCCCGCGTTGAGCAGGGCCTTCTCATATCCCTTTATACGCTCCTTGCCACTTATTGTTTCTTCCTCCGTAATAATTCCGATTCTGCGGTGCCCCAGGGAAAGCAAATGTTCAGTCGCAAGATAGCCGCCTAAATAATCGTCACCGGTTACACTGGCTACAGGCAGTTCCGATCTTTCAAAGGCCATAAGCGCGATCGGAACTTTCTCTTGGATCAATTGTTTGAGAACAGTTTCATTTTTAAATATGGAAGCTATGATAAATCCATCAACACGTTTTTGTCTTAATAATGCAATATGCTTAGCTTCCTTGTCAGGGTCGCTTCCAGTACTGCACATCACAATATTGAACCCTAATTCTTGCCCATATTCTTCTATATACTTCAAGTATTGAGCATATATAGGGTTAGCCATATCAGGAATCAACAATGCGATTGTATAAGTGGACTTTCCTTTCATTGCTGAAGCCAATACATTGGGTTGATAGTGAAGCTCCTCCATGATTTGCATAATTTTTTTTCTGGTTTTCTCGCTTATCCGGCCCTTATTATTGATTACTTTTGAAACCGTAGTTGCAGATACCCCTGCTTCTCTTGCGATATCATAGATTGTTGGTTTCATTACACCACGCTCTTTCAACTAGTCTATATTGTTATTGGTATATTCTTCTAACATCTCTCTTGCTTGTATAAATATGATTAAGTATATCATATTCTATATTGAGTGGCATTGAAGCCATGCATATGATAAAAAAGGACAAATTCACCAACAGGCGAAGTCTGTCCAACATGAAACTAAGTTCATACATAAGTTGTTTCGATTAGCTTCTTCACCCCCAAATTCGAAAGAGTGAAGACTTCTATATTTCTAGTAACTGTTTTTGCACCTTTCCCTCTGTATAGGTAGTTGCTTTTAAGTCTATATAGAGAGAACGAAAACGCCCAGGTGAAGAACCCATCGCAGAAGTAAAGACACGAGTAAAATAGTGAACATTTTTAAAACCAGTTTCCTCTGAAATATCTTTGATGGATAAATCTGTTGTTTTGAGTAAGGTCGCAGCTCTCTGTATTCTCTCATTTTGAACAAACTCTGAGTAACTTATACCTGATTCCGAGACAAATATTCGCGACAAATGCCGACCAGATATATGCAAATGCCTAGCTGCATCAGTAAGTTTTAAAGGCTGTGATAGATTATCCTTGATATATAATTTCGCTATATTAAAGAGTGAAGAAGCGGTTTTAGGAGAGGTATCGCGATTATCGTTATGTAAATAAGAAACAAAAGTTTGCACTAACGAAAGAATAAGGGAATACGCTAAATTTGTTAGCATTTCTTCAAAAAAAGCTTGCTCAGACTTTGTCGCTTGGATAAGCAGAGATTTCCAAAGTAACGCGGCCGTCGTATCATCTTTTACATCAATAATCACCTCAGAATATTGCTTGGCCTCCTCCATAATCCTTATCCATTCTTCAGTTGATTCCGATTCTATTAATTCAAATGCAACATAAAGAAGAGATAGTCCACTTTTACTTTTTATTTGGTGTAAAACCTCTGGTCTGGAAAAAAACATGGTGTTTTTTTGTAGCGGATAGGTACAGCCATCGTCTATATACTCTCCTTCCCCATCCACTACAAAACACACTTCAAAAAAGGAATGTTTATGAAGCAGATTATTATAATGCTTTGGTATGACTCCCCAATAGTGAACATAAAATGAAACTCCGTTGTGCGCTAAATGATGAACATATTGATTCAAAGAGATTTTTCCCGATGTAAATTCATTTAAATCCAAAAAAAGCCCCC
The DNA here is from genome assembly GCF_000430785.1 of Ectobacillus panaciterrae DSM 19096. Lineage (GTDB taxonomy): Bacteria > Bacillota > Bacilli > Bacillales > Bacillaceae_G > Ectobacillus > Ectobacillus panaciterrae. Next base: position 31,874 of record NZ_KE387250.1, on the reverse strand, counting down.
CTGCCCTAAGGTGAAAAAGGTTATTGAATGTATAAGACTGTTTGCTACCTGATTAATATCTTGACAAGTTTTTTCTCCTAACGCAGTACATGTAGAGATTCCCTCAATTACCATCATACTGGGCTACAATTCAAAGACTTTTATAGATTGATAACTATCTAAAATACTTTTTGTTACTGTTCTCTTTATTCATTTACTTCAATTTACCTTTATTCCGTAATAGTAAAGACAATTAATTCTGATTGATCGGAATTAGCTTAAAATTCAAAAATATATAGACATACATTTATTTTACATTAGTTCACCGCATAAGAATAGGATATGACGCAAATCAATGAGACTATCCATTTCTTTTTCAATTTTCGCCTTCCTTCCCTCTTGTATGATATTGTAAAATCATTGGGACATGCTAACGCTAATACCAGATATGTGTACATTAAATCTTCAAATAATCCACATTTATTTTTATTATTTTGGAAATATGTTCAACATTGACCGATTTATTGCACTAGAACAAAAAAACTATCTCTTTTCCACTTAGATAGTTTCTCATAAAAACCAAATATATTTTTCATAGGTTCGGATAAGATTGTATAACTCATCTCTTCTCTAATAAATTCCTTTATGATTAAAAGTGATGCTGAATATGTTTCCAGAACATGTTCAGCATCACGAAGATGTTAAAAAATTCAATTATCGAACCAGGTTCCCTAGCTCTTGAGTCACTTTTTCCAACATAAATCTGCTAGATTCATCTGCACGGTCTTCCTCTTTGCAATTATAATTAAAAGACAAGATATAAAGCGTTTTTTTAAGAAAACTTTGCTGTCTTTTCATATTTCAATCCCCCGCGTGATAACTATCAATAAGAATCCGGCCTATCTTTTAAAGTTAGCTTCTATTTGTTCTAATGATAGTCCTCTAGTCTCTGGTAAGAACTTTGCTACAAATATTATTCCTACAATACCAAATATAGCGAATAGGAAAAATGTTCCCGAAAGTCCGATTCCATTCATAAGAACAGGAAAGAATAATCCTACTAAAAAATTGGAAAGCCATAAAAACAAAACAGCCATTCCCATCCCAAGACCACGTAAACGAACAGGGAATATTTCAGCAAGTATGAGCCATACCATCGGGCCAATAGCACCTTGGAAAAAGGCCAAATATACTACTGTCATGAATAATACTACATATGGCAACATTGGAGACCCCGTAAGCATTAGAGCAGAAATACCAATCGAAATAAGTGCAACCGTTACACCTATTAAGCCTGTAAGTAACATTGGCCTTCTATTCACTTTATTTAGCAGAGACATACCAACAATAACTGCAATAACGGCAATTAATCCGTTTGCTACGTTTGCAATTAATGCTGTTTTTGTTCCAAAACCAGAGTTTTCAAGAATTTGTGTTCCATAGTACATAATAGAGTTTATACCTACTAATTGGGATATAGATCCAATAGCAATACCAAGAATCACAATACGCCGAATCCAAGGTGTCCCTAAATCTTTGAAACTCATTTTTTCGATTTCTTGCTCTTCTGAAATATGTGATTTAATTTCCTTCAATTCTTGTTGAGCGATACTTTCATTACGAATCTGTTGAAGTATTTTCAATGCTTCAGCCATTTTTCCTTTTGACGCTAACCATCGAGGGCTTTCAGGTAAAATAAGTACTCCAATCCAAAGCGCTACAGCTGGTAATGTCGCAATGACTAACATGTAACGCCATACATGTCCTGCATCTCCAAGAACATTCCCAATAACTGCATTACATATATAAGCAAGAAACTGTCCAGTAACAATCATCAATTCATTTTGAGTAACCAAAATACCGCGCCTGTCTGAAGGAGCTATTTCAGCAAGATATGATGGAATGACTACAGAAGAACCGCCGACAGCAAGTCCCAATAGAAAACGGAAAGCAACCATTATAGTTATATTTGGCGCTATAACGCAACCAGCTGCAGAAAAGAAAAATAACATCGCAAGATACAAAATAACCTGCCTACGTCCTTTAGTATCCGATAAGCGTCCACCAAATAGTGAACCAAAAGCAGCACCTAATACTAAAGAACTTGCTACTAAGCCTTCAGTGAAAGGATTTAAGTTTAATTGGTCAGGTCGAGCCATAAATGGAAGCGCACCATTAATAACTCCTGTATCATATCCGAATAATAGCCCTCCAAAAGTTGATACAATGGCGACTAATTTTAAAAACTTTTTTGGGTCCTTTTTCTTGGCATGTTCCGTTTGAACTGAATAATCATCAGGCAACTTGATATTTTCCATGTTAAATTCCCCCTTTATTGATCGTATGTGTTTTAACAAAGTGCCTATCCATTAAGCCCCTTGTTAAATATGATTGCGAAGGAAACACCTCCCTTTTAATAAAGATGGGTAGAATAAACCCTCACATCCCCATAAAAATCATGTGTTGGAGCTTATTATAAATTTAAAGCCTCTATTTCAAGTTTTTAGCCTTTTTTAAAACGCTTACATTATTTTCTCTTTGAACTACACTTTCTAATAATCCATCAAAGATGCATGAAACTTTTAGCATCCACTTTTTAATAGCCTAACAACCAACAATCAACACTATTCTTTAACACAGCCTTTTATTTAAAAACCGTGAGTTGGCCTCCACAACCAACCCCACGGTTTTGATGAAGTCTTCTGATACTTTTCAATCGATTTCGGTGTTAACTAAATTTAAAAAGTTTTTCCCACTAACAAAGTTTCTTTGTTACTCTCAAAATCCACCCAAACTGCTCCCTGATCTGCAGAGCGTACACAATTTTCAATCCAGCGAACGCCTTCTAGTCCCGCATTAATATCTGGATAAACAAGTGTATCTAACGTTTCTTGATCCCCACGCATTTTCGCATCAATCGCAATCGCAAATTTCAGATAAATGTTTGCCCATGACTCTGAAAGCCCTTCCTGGTGTAAAGCACCTAAACGCTCATCCGCGTTACAACTTTCATCTAAGTAAGGCATCGCTCGAATCAACGTTTGGATCGGTTGCCCTTGCACTTCATATCGTAATTCATTCGGCTTGCTGTCCCACCATTCTAAGCTTGCTTTTGAACCAACGATGCGAATGCGATGTCCATCCATGCAACCTGCATCAACAGAAGATGTCCACAGTCTTCCTACAGCGCCATTTTCATAGTGCATTAAAACGTAAGCATTGTCCTCTAGAGGCGCACGACTGCTGATAAAGCTCTGACGATCACATAATAACTTTTTAACTTTCATATTCGGCAGAATTAACTGTGACATATAGTACGTGTGTGTAGATAGATCACCTAATACATAGCTTGGTCCTGCAACTTTAGGATCCACGCGCCACTTTTGTGCAGCGTTCGTTTTGTCTCCATCATCAGTGGCATTAAACCCATGCGTATACTGTAATTCGACTAATCGCACATCACCGATTTCTCCCTTTTCAACCATTGCCCGCATTTGAAGCAGCAGCTGATTACCAGAGAATCCATATGTTACACCTACGATTTTGCCTTTTTCCTCAGCTAGTGCCTTAATTTCTAGCACCTCTTCAGTCGTAAAAAACAATGGTTTTTCACAAATGACATGTAAACCAGCATGTAATGCCGCCTTACAGATTTCATAATGAGTACCATTAGGAGTTGCAATCGATACAACCTCAAGACCGTCTTCTCGCTTTGCTTCCTCTGCAAACATCGTTTTATAATCTGGATAACAGCGTTCTTCAGAGACACCAATGTTCACACCAAAGTCCTTCCCTCTAGCAGGATCAATATCAAATGCCCCAGCTACCAATTGAAAAGCTGTGTTATCTCTAAGTGCCCCGATTCGATGTTTATAACCAACCTGTCCAAGTCTTCCTCCGCCAACCATACCCCAGCGCAGCGGTCTTGCAATTTTTTTCTCTCCATTTAACATAGTAAAATCCCTCTCTTTCAAATAGTTTTTATTTAGAATATTCCTGCTTTGAATAGCTGGAAGAAAATAATAATTTCATAGTATTCAGAAAATAAAATGACTAAAATATCTAAGCAATTCAGTTGTTTAAACTAAAAGCTAAGTGTTTGTTTTAAAGCATCAATTGACGTTCTTACCCCTGCTTCTACTGACATAGTTAGATCTTCCATTTCCAAAGAAACTTCCCCATCATATCCCATCATCTTAACCACGGAGAAAAACTCTTTCCACCATTGCAAATCTTGTCCACAACCTACCGCTACATAATTCCAGGCTCTATTCGCTACATCCGTAACTTCTTTTGTTTCCAATACACCATTAATACCTGATAAATGTCTCTCAAGGCGAACATCTTTACCATGAACATGATGAATAGCTGCTCCTAATTCTCTAGCTGACAAAATGGGATCCGCTCCCATCCATATTAGATGGCTTGGATCTAAATTTAAGCCTACAATAGGTCCAACTGCATTACGTAATCTAAATAATGTTTCAGGGTTATATACTAATTGGGAGCTAAAGTTTTCAAGTGCAATCTTTTCAATACCACACTCTTCAGCTTTAACAACTAGTTCTTTCCAATATGGAATCGCTACCTCATTCCATTGATAATCTAAAATATCTTTTAGAACCGGAGGCCAACTTACAGTATAGGTAATCCAGTTAGGAATTTTATCTTCAGGGCTTCCTGCTGGCAGTCCACTCATCATAATAATCTTCTTTACGTCTAATAATTTCGCTAATTCAAATGTTTTATTTGTAACTTCCCGATGTTCTTTGCCAAGTTCACCTGGATCTAAAGGGTTTCCAGAACAATTTAAAGCACACAGTTTAATATTGCGTTTTTCTAATGCGTTTAAAAATTCATTTCTTTTTTGATCACTTTCTAATAGTTCGTCTAATCTCAAATGTGGTGCTGGAGACCATCCGCCAGTCGTCATTTCAATGGTATCAATTCCCATCTCACTAATAACATCTAACATTTCCTCAAAAGGTAAGTGTCCTAAACTGTCTGTTACATAAGATAATTTCATTCTTGTATCCTCCTAAAAATTTATTACAGTAAGTAGAAGAAACGAATCCTCTACCCGGTTAAGATTTAGTAAAAAACATCAGAACATAATCAATTTGTTTTTCTAGTTAAAAATCCACCTAAAAACACTCATTTACCATTGTAATTACAGGACAATACATTTTAACCAATGTTATTTTATGAAGACTCCTTTTTATACTTTAAAAATATGTTTTCAAATAAATAGTTGACTCGTTATCCTCCCCATTAATTACTGTTAAAGTGGTTCCTTATTGATTTAACCTGACATGTAAACGCTTTATCTTAGTTGGAAATTTAACTAATAGTTAATTACTTACACTTGTAATTATAAGATAAGATATAGTAATCGTATTTGTTTTATAAAGACCTATTTTTATACTTTAAAGACATTTTTATGACTGAGCACTTAAAACTCTCAAAAAAGTAATATAAAAAAATAGCCTCATCTTCACAGATAAGACTATGGGGGAAGTTAAATAATCTACTCCTTCATCTAATAGAATTTTTTTCAATGCATTTGCCATATCAACATCTTCTCTATATAAGGTATTATCAGCTTTCTCTACAAGTTTAACCCTCACCCCGATCCGACTGAATGCTTGTGATAATTCTACGCCAATGGCACCTGCACCTAACACGATCAAATTCTTTGGTAATTTCTCTAGGTTGAACACATTCTCATTCGTTAAAAAAAATAGGAAGCGACTAAGTCCCCCCTTTTTCGTCGTTTCTGTTCACGTCGCTCCAAGTCCATTGGAAGCTGCAGCAATCGGAACGGGCCACTCATTAACCTTCATTGGCAAAATCAAAAAAAACGGTGAAAATCAACATTGTTATTTACTAGCGCCAAATCAAAAAGAGGCTCAAAGATTAAAATATCTTTGAACCTTTCTCTATCTTTTAGGCTTCACACCTAAATCCTTTACTTGGAAAGAGCCATTTTAGGAATTTTATTTTATCCCGCATTAACAGGCAGTAAGCCCCTCACTAACGGAAGTTCCCTTTATAATTTTCCAGTTAAAAACTGGGCTTCTCCCATTCCAAAGCTCCAATCCGCATCCCCATTTGTAACGATTGAAACCATAATATCATTAGGCTCGATTCCGCAGCTTTCTCCCAGCTCTTGAACCAATAATCGATAGAGCTTCTGTTTTTGCTCATCCGTTCTTTGCTTGCTGGTCACGCTTATGACTACCAAGTTCTTGCTTCTCTCAAAGCCTAAGCCGGTGTCTTCTATAATCATTTCATGAGCGGAATGCTGATGCACAATTTGATAACGATCTCTTTCAGGTACATCGAACGCTTCAACCATTGCCCGGTGAGCAGCGTCCAACAGGTTTCTCAAGGATTTCTCATCTCGTCCTTCTATTAAATCGAATCTAATTAATGGCATAATAAATAACCTCCAAAGTTAATATTTAGTTATGTTAAGCTAATAACTTAAGAATTAGACACTATTCATCAAATTCTTAGAATGTTCATCAATAAACATCCAATATTATGCATAAGCAGCAGTATTTGAATATGAAAATGAAAACATTCATCTTAATATATGATTTCCAAAAAAAATAATTATGCTCCATATTATCGGTAACATTACTTTGGTTCTGGTGCAAACCTCGGATTTTGTCAAAATACAAATAAAAATTCCCCATAGATTATGGGTATATTCATAATAGTTTATCTGTCTAATTCTTTTTGCACCAGAACCGATGTGAATCTCCTTTATTTGTTATTACCGAAAAATACGATCAATTTCTTGAATCTCTTCATCTGTTAAATGAACATCTAACGTTTTTAAATTATTTAGCACTTGGTCAGCTCTCTTTGCTCCCGGAATTAATACGTCAACCGAATTATGTGTTAAGTACCAAGCGAGAACCACATGAGCTACTTCCGTATCTTTAGCATCTGCAATTTTACGTACCTGTTCTACTTTTTCTAAGTTTTGTGCAAAAACTTCTTTCTGGAAGTAAGGTAAGTCTGCACGTAAGTCATTAAATATCATATTTTTGTTATATTTACCGGCTAACAATCCAGATGCAAGCGGAAAATAAGGAATAAAGGAAATATTCTGCTCTGTTGTATATGGCAGCAATTCTTTCTCTGCATCCCGTTGCAATAAGTTGTATTCACCTTGATACACATCAACGTATCCGTCTTTGTTTGCTTCTTTCAATTGCTCAATTGAAAAGTTGGATACACCGATCGCCCTGATTTTCCCCTCGTCCTTCAGCTGCTTTAAAGCACCGACCGCTTCATCTTTTGGTGTGTCTTTATCCGGAAAATGAATATAGTATACGTCTATGTAATCTGTTTGAAGACGTTTTAAACTGGCTTCAACTTCTTTCTTTAAAAAAGCAGGTGAGTTGTCAAACACAACGTCTTTCCCAATAAATTTGTGGGCGCCTTTTGTGGCAATGACTGCCTCTGAACGATTTCCTCTTTCTTTTAATACTTCGCCTATTAATTCTTCTGATCGCTCTGGTCCATAGATAAAAGCCGTATCTAGAAAATTGATGCTATTATTTAATGCTGTTCGAACGAGTTCTTTTCCTGCCTCTTCATCCAAGTTCGGATAAAGATTATGACCGCCAACGGCATTGGTTCCAAGTCCGATAGGATTTACAGATAAATCTGTTTTTCCGATCTTCACATTTTTTACCATATTATATTCCTCTCCTTCTTGTTATCTAAAGTAAAATAACAAATTCTTATTTTTGCTTTATCTACTCATCCTAAATAATTTATAATCTGCTTTATTTTCCTGTTCATTCCTATTCCAAACGATAATTAAAAGGGTAGCCGCTACTCCCAATATACCTACAAAGTAAAATCCTGCTGCAATTCCCATATATGAATTCAAGACACCTGCAAAAAACGGGCCAGCGAACATACCAATTGCGTACAGTGCCTGATATACTCCCATAGCTGTGGCCCTTTTTTGATGGGGAATAGACTCTATCGCCATTCCCAACAACAACGGAAAGAGCAGCCCGAGCGAAAATCCGTTAAATCCCTGTACGATACAGAGTAAAACCTTTGAATTGATTAATGGAGTTAAAAGCGTAAAAAATGCTGTTAATCCAAATGCTATTTTCAAAGATCTCCACTGGCCAAACATTGGAACAAATAGTTTTCCAATAAATAGAGTAGCAATGGCATGAGGAATCATAAATGAGAATACAATCAGACTGATGTCACTGGCCTTCAGTCCAATTTTCAATGCATAGGCAGGGATGAACCCAAACATGGTAGTGAAAATAATGCTGTGAGCCAAAATAGAAAGTAAAGACATTTTTAGAAGCAACGGTTCTCGCATAACGGATGTCAAATCTTTCAATCCTATAGGCTCGCGTTGAACTCCTTCTTTTGGTTCAAAAATAAACAAAGAAAGCAACGCACCGATTGTACTGAGTATTCCACCAATCCAGAATGGAGCGTGCCACCCCCATTCATTTACAATATATCCACTTACACTCATACCTAAGAGTTGCGCCAAAACAACAACAAATGAAATGCTGCCCATGGCACGATGAATTTCCCGATCAGTAAAATAACTAGAGTATAATATTGTAAAAACAACCCAAGTGGCTGCAGCCAGTCCAGCTAGGGAACGGGATAAAAGAACCCATCCTAAGCTATCGGTTAAAGCAAGCCCAAAACAGCTAAACGTACTTACTATCATTCCAAATACGATAAACGGTCTTCTTATTTTCATAAGATCCGAAAAGATTCCAATAGGGAGCCGAAATAAAAACTGCATAAGCCCATAACTACTCAACACAAGACCAACAAAGGTATACTTACCTCCCATTGATTCAAGATAAGGAGACAAAATGGGAACGTAGATAAAATGCGAAAACCACAAAATAAAGGAAACTACTAAAAAGATGTATTTGCCTCGTGTAGCATGTAAGGTATTCAAAGTATCACTTCCATTTAGTTGTCGTCCAAGTAATTTATTTCAAAACCTTGCTAGTTTTATCCATACTAATTCGGGAAATTGGAGTTTCCCCCATCGAACATATAAGAAAGAAAAGTTTTCTTCTTTTTATACAAAAAGGGTTACCTAGAAATTGTTTCTAGGGCACCCTATTTCCTTATGCTTTATAGCTTGTTTTAAATTCTTTCATCTTGTTTTTGACTGCTGCTTTGATCGCCTCTTTAGCTGGCGTGATAATAGCCCGGGGCTCATATACTTTCTCGTCAGAAGCCAAAACCTCACGAATCGCTTGTGCCCACGCTTGGATGCTTTCTGTATTAACATTGATTTTGGCATGCCCAAGTTCAATCGCCTTTTGAATTTGATACTCAGGTATTCCCGAACCGCCATGAAGAACAAGCGGGACGTTCGTCAGTGCAGAGATTTCTTTCATCTCGTCAAAACCAAGTTTAGGCTCACCCTGATACGGTCCATGAACCGAACCAAGAGCCGCTGCCAGGGCATCTACTCCTGCTTCCTTTACAATTCGCAAGCATTCCTTAGGATCGGCATATTGAATTCCGCCAACCAGCCCATCTTCCATACCGCCGACTGTTCCAACTTCTGCTTCCACAGATACTCCTCTTAGGTGTGCATATTCAACAACCTGTTTCGTCATGGCAATATTCTCATCGATCGGATGATGGGAGCCGTCAATCATCACTGACGTAAACCCGGCATCAATCGCCTTTTTACAGCGTTCAAAACTCATGCCGTGATCTAAATGCAATACAACCGGAACGGTGATCCCCATTTCTTCCACAAGGGCTTTGACCATTGCAGCAATCGTTTTAAAGCCGCCCAAATAATCAACAAGCCTGTCAGAGGCTGCCAGTATGATAGGTGCTTGTTCCTCTTGTGCAGCCTGCAAAAATGCTTGAGCCGATTCGAGGTTATTGATGTTGTACTGGCCGACAGCATAGCCGCCTTCCTTCGCTTTAAACAGCACATCTTTCATAGATACTAAAGTCATTAATATCGGTTCCTTTCGAAAAGATATCCATAATTTTACTTATGCTAGCTGTAAATCTGCCATTTAATTTTAATTCGGCCTTCCGGCTTTAAAACCGGAAGGCCGAATTAAAAACATTGTGCTCTTAGTATTCTTATATACAATTTGGAATGGTTATTTTAGTTTTGCAACACCATCAACCATAAAAAGTTAGATCCTCATGTATTAAATATTTAATCCCTCTTTAATATTTAATCCCTCTCTAATGGATTTTAGCGTGACTTCGTTGGACCATTCTGGTTTATCAGGATAAGCGAAGACTGAATTTGTTACAATTCCATCAAATTTCATTTCTCTTAATTTCCGATATAATGCTTCAAAGTTTACTTCCCCTTCACCAGGGTTCAAATGCTGGTGAATGGTTACGTTTGCATTAGGAGGATTCACAATATATCGCAATCCAAATGCTGCTTTATGATTAAGGGTATCGGCAATGAGAACATGAGCGAGTAAATCTCCTGCTTCGTCTAAGTGTTTCTCTACATCGCCAACACCATCATCATAAAAGAAAGCATGTGCAACAGAATATACCAACTTAATCCAATCTTTATCTAGTGCACGAATCATTCGAATGGCTTCTGTATTCAACTCAATAAAATCGTTAGGGTGGGATTGTAAATTCAGTTTAATCCCTTCTTTTTCAAAAAGTGGCATGAGCTCTTCCATTGATTTCACAAAAGCCGCTTCACTTTCAACCGGACGGCTTTTGTCGCCGGCAAATTCGCTGTTCATTAAATCTACTCCTAATTCAGAAGTGATTTCAATACAACGTTTCCAATTTCTCACGGCAGCTTGACGTTCTTCTTCAATTGGTGAAGACCATTGTTGAACAGGAAGTACAGAAGAGATTTTAACACCGGCATCTAAACAATATCTTTTTAAATCTTTTATCAGCTGCTTATCAACCTTTGGATATTCATAAAACCAAATAAAATCTTTACGCGGTGATAACTCCACATATTCATACCCTAATCTAGCAACGGCATCGATCGTATCTTTTAAATTTGTATTATCACGATAATGTGACGGATCATAGGCTAAACGCAATGTAAACATCTCCTTTTTCTGACTGTTTGAATTTAATCGTTATCTGCTGCATGTTCAGCTTCGTGTTCTTATACACAATTCCGAATATTTTTTTTAGTTTTGCAACACCATCAAATTTGTTCATGTATCATTTTCAGATGGTTTTAGCTATTTCTTTTTCACGTTTATAAAAGTCTGGTTTTTCCGCTAATTCAACAGGCTCTTTCTCTCCTGTTTGCTGCGATTTCACACAAGCATCTGCTGTGACAGCCACAATGCAGCCATCCCATGAAGTCGCTCGTCCGTTTTCTTGATTAAGTCTATGAAATACCTTGATTGTCCATAAACTCCAGCGCCTATTAATATCGCTTCGCCTTTTTCAATTTTTCTTGCTTTAATTCATAGGCCTTTTGAACGCCTTCCTGGTTAGACACTTCAGGCACTCCAAGGTTCCACCAGCTGCCCTCGTAGCCGTCTGTCATCGTTTTCGGAAGTACCTTCATTTCAATCAAAGTGGATTTATCTTGTTTTTTCGCATCTTCTAAAGCTGCCTTTAATTCTTCTACCGTATTGGCACGATACGCTTTCGCTCCGTATGCTTCAGCCAATTTGGCATAATCAATATTTAAAATCTGATTGTCATGTGTTCTGAATTCACAATAGTAGCTGCCGTTTCCGAAATCCATTTGTAAGTTATTAATGCAGCCATAGCCGGAATTATCGAAAAGAAGCACATTAATCTTTTTATTGTACTGAATCGCTGTGACGAATTCAGAATGCAGCATTAGGAAACTGCCGTCTCCAACGATGGTATATACTTCTTTGGACGGGTCAGCAAGCTTTAAGCCTAATGTACCGGATACTTCATATCCCATACATGAATAGCCGTATTCAAGATGATACGTATTTGGCACCTCTGCATGCCATAAGCGCTGCAGGTCCCCCGGAAGCGAACCGGCTGCACAAATGATGATGCTGTCAGGGTCAATCGTGTCATTGATCGCAATCAACGCAGTGGTTTGCGGTAATTCCGTATTTAACGCATCCGCATATTCGTTTAATACTTCTTGTGAAAAATGATTTTTTATTTCAGGAGTAAAGTTCTCTCTATTAAATACAACTTTGCTTAAACGATCACGCTCGGCTAACCACTCTTCTTTTAATTCCGTAATGGTATCGCCAAACTCACTTTTGTAGCCTTCCAGCATTGAAATCAATGCCTCAAATGTTGTTTTGGCATCTGCTACCACCGGGAATGCATCCAGCTTGTAGGCCTGCATACGGCTCACATTGATGTTTAAGAACTTCGTTGTTTCAAAGTTAAAAATGGTTTTAGAGGATGTCGCAAAATCTGTAAATCTCGTACCCACTCCAATAATTAAATCTGCCTGCTGTGCGGCTTTATTGGCGGCTTGCGTTCCCGTGATGCCAAGCCCGCCCAAGTTGTTTTTGAAGGAAGACTCAACCGTTGATTTCCCGGCTTGGGTCTCTACTAACGGAATGTTGTATCGTTCCGAAAACTCGATTAAAGCTTCACGCGCTTCTGAATATTTAGCGCCGCCGCCCACCACGACTACCGGCTTTTTGCTCGCTTTGATTAATTCGGCTGCACCATTTAGTTCCCGGTCGTTCGCCGATTTACGATCGATATAATGGACACGCTTTTCGAAGAACTTTTCATCATAATCGAATGCTTCGCCTTCCACATCCTGCGAAATGCAAATCGTAGCGGGACCCGCTTTCGCTGGATCTGTCATCACTTCAAATGCCCGGATTAAAGCCGACATCAATTGCTCAGGGCGGGTCACACGATCCCAATATCTCGACACTGGCTGCAAGGCATCATTGGTTGTAATGGCAATGCTGTGTTCCTGCTCCATTTGTTGTAAAACGGGATCGGGCTGGCGTGTCGCATATGTATCGGCTGGCAGTAATAACACAGGAATGTTATTCGCAAGTGCTGTACCCGCTGCCGTTACCAGGTTGGCGGAACCCGGTCCGCTCGAAGTGGTCACCGCATAGATTTTTTTACGCAGCATTTGTTTACTGTAGGCAATGGCTGTATGGGTCATCCCTTGTTCATTTTTTCCTTGAATGACTTTTAAATGACCCGAATCTTGTTCAAGCGCCTGGCCAATCCCTAGCACATTCCCATGGCCAAAGATATTGAAGATCCCCTCAACGAAAGGAAATTCTTGTCCGTCAATATGAACATACTGCTGGTTAAGAAATTTAATTAAGGCCTGGGCCGTTGTTAATCTGATTGTTCCCATTAGCTGTTCACCTCTACCTCGATTGCTTCATTCTGAGAGCATTCGGCAATTAATTGCTCGATTTCTTCTACCGTTGGCATCGCCTCTGAAGAGCTGTGTTTGCTGACAACGATGGAAGCGGATGCACTGCCGTATTTTAAAGCTATTTCAACCTCTTTTCCGCTGATTAAGGCGTATAAGAAAGCGGAAGCGTAGGAATCACCGGCACCGAACGTTTTTAATACTTTTGTGCGGTAGGCTTGGCCTTTGAATGTTTCTCCTGATTTGGTATAAGCGTATGAACCTTCTACCCCATGTTTAATGACAATCAGTTCAGGAGAATGGTTAAACAAATAACGGATGGTATCTTCGTTTTTCCCGCCTTGTTTGCTTTCCATCACATCGTACTCATCACGAGTTCCGATCACCACGTCTGCCTGTTCTGCCACCAATGAACAATACACAGCGGTTTCCTCAAGGGAATTCCATGAGTACGGGCGGTAGTCCAATTCAAACACTACTTTTACGTCATGTTTCTTCGCCACGCTAACTGCTTTTAGCACCGCTTCACGAGATGGGCTTTTGGATAACGCTGTTCCTGAAACAAGCAGAATTTTGGATTGCTTGATGTACTCCTCATTGACTTCGGAAGGAGACAGATAAAGGTCTGCCACGTCTTGGCGGTACATTAAGATACTGCACTCTTCCGGGCTCTTAATCTCTGTAAAGGCTAAGCCCGTTTTATGCCCTTCTTGGTCCACGACCATATTGGACGTGTCAATGCCGACACCGCGCATGTACTGCTCGATAAAGCGTCCGTGCTGGTCATCCGAGATTTTGCCGATAAATCCGGCTTTTAAGCCTAATTTAGAGCTGCCGATGGCAATATTGGCAGGAGAACCTCCCACATACTTTGTAAAGGTCATCGTGTCTTCCATTGGACGGTTGTACTCCGTTGCATTTAAATCGATGCATGCCCGTCCAACCGCAATAATGTCATATGTTCTTTCTTCATTAAATTCGTATCTCATCTCCGGTAACAGCTCCTTCCATTTTTATTAACGCTTTAAAATCCATTCGTGATCCGGATCGTTGTAAAATTTCCAAATGCGAGTCGGTCCTGCCATGACGTTTAAATAATAGGATGTATAACCATCAGGTACACCAACTGGATGATATCCTGCCGGTACGAGTACAACATCTCCGTTTTCAACCGTTATCGTTTCATCGAGTGAGCGATCATCCGTGTAAACACGCTGGAAGACAAAGCCCTGCAGCGGATTCATTTCATGGTAGTAGGATTCTTCCAAAAAGGACTCATCCGGCAGATTATCTTGATCGTGCTTATGGGGCGGGTAACTCGACCAGTTTCCACTTTCTGTATACACTTCTACCACAAGCAGACTGTTGGCAGTTGGATCCGAATCCGGCAAAATATTGTGTACAAGACGTTTATTGTTGAGTATCCCTCTATTTTCAACGCCGTTATCGGAAGCTTTAATCAGTTTAGTAGGCAATTGCTTATGGGAAGGTGAATAGCATAATGCCACACGAGCCTCTCCGACTCCCTCTATTTCAAAGCTGCGGTCATTTGATACATACACACTGTCTGTTGGAATACGTTCAAATACGCTTTTACGAGTGCCAATATTAGTGAAGGTTTCTTCATGATTGGTCACATTGATTTTTCCTGTTAGAGCCACGATGCAGCACTCTTGCTTTTCTAGTGATTCAGAGTATTTAGCGCCTGACGCTAAATCAATGATCTTAAATCCGACATATTCTAATGGCGAGTTGCCAGCCGTCACTTCCTGAACAACGGTAACGCCTTCGGAAATTTCTCTTTTTTCTGGTTTTCGGAGCAACTTACTCATATGTACCTCCTTATTGTGGGGGTAGAAACAAACCGATTTAGCACCCTGTAGTTGCTCTACTATAGAATCGGGCTCCCCTTTATAACGTCTTTTGTATAAGCCGGCCCCGCCTTTCTTAATGATCAGGATGAGGGGCCGGTTCCTCTCATTTCTATTTAGAAATTTACAGTCAAATCTAGTAACCTAGTGAAATCTCAAATAACTATGCACAAAGCATTTTTTATTCAAATGTCGGTGCTGCGTAGCGTGCAGTCACAACTTTTTTACGCGTATAGAAGTCAACGCTGTCTTTTCCGTTCGCATGTAATGTACCAAAGAAGGATGACTTCCAGCCAGAGAATGGGAAGAATGCCATAGGAGCTGGTACTCCTAAGTTAACCCCTAACATACCTGCATCAATGTTTTCACGGAAGTAGCGGATCGATGCAGCATTTGTTGTAAAGATACAAGCGCCATTGGCAAATTCTGATTTGTTCGCAATTTCAATTGCTTCTTTTAAGTTCTTCACACGCATTACAGATAATACTGGAGCAAAGATTTCTTCTTTCCAGATTGTCATGTCTGATGTTACATCATCAAAGATTGTCGGGCCGATAAAGAAGCCTTCATCCAATGAACGGTCGCGGCCGTCGCATACAACCGTTGCTCCCTCTTCAATTCCTTTTTCGATATAGCCGATTGTACGTTTTCGATTTTCTTCTCTGATAACCGGACCAAGTAATACTCCGTCATCTAAGCCGTTACCAATTTTAATATTGGCTGTTCTTTCTTTCAGTCTAGCTAAAAATTCATCCGCAATTCCTTCTTCTACTGTTACAACTGAGCATGCCATGCAGCGCTCGCCCGCTGAACCGAATGCGGAAGAAATAATATTTGTAATGGTATCTTCTAAATCAGCGTCATTTAAAACGATCGTATGGTTTTTAGCACCTGTTAACGCTTGAACGCGTTTTAAGTTTTCGCTTCCGCGCTTAAATACATATTCACCAACAGGCTTCGATCCAACGAAGGAAATGGCTTTCACTTCAGGGTGGTCTAAGATGCCGTTTACAACGTCATGTGCTCCATGAACGACGTTGAACACACCGTTTGGAAGTCCCGCTTCTGTAAATAGCTCGACTAATTTTTCTGTTAAGAGCGGAGTTCTTTCAGATGGTTTTAAAATAAATGTATTACCAAGCGCAATCGCCATTGGGAACATCCAGCAAGGTACCATCATCGGGAAGTTAAACGGGGCAATTCCACCGACAACCCCGATTGGATAACGATAGTTTGTCGCTTCAACGTCTGTCGCGATTGAGGATAGTGAATCGCCCATCATTAAGGAAGGTGCTCCTGCTGCAAATTCAACATTCTCGATTCCGCGTTGAACTTCCCCTAATGCTTCTGTAAGGCTTTTTCCGTTTTCCTTTGTAATCAAGTGAGCCAATTCTTCTTTATGCTTTGTTAATAATTGCTGGTAGTTAAATAAAATTCTTGCACGACGCGGCACTGCAACGTTCTTCCATTTTTCAAATGCTTTTGCAGCCACTTCTATCGCATAGTCAATATCTTCTTTTGTTGAGATTGGAACCTGGGCTATAACTTCTTTTGTAGCCGGATTATAGACATCTTCATATTTTGTTGTTTTACTTTCAACCCACTCACCATTTATATAATTTTTCAACTTTTCTACTTTCGTTACCGTTTCTTGCATGTACTTTTCCTCCTCAAAAAATATATTTTCGTTTCTATCAATCTATCAATACTAGTGGATTAATAATGAGACATCGTTACAATCTTTTACAAAAAGAAGACAACATATATCAATCATATTTCTATTATGAAAATCTATTTTTACATTTTAGAAATATTATCCCAAATAAAAACTTGATTCATAACCTTCATTATTTTCCCCTCCTAAGTTGATATTCATTAAAACAACCACAATGTAATCGTTATCATTCGGATCAAAAATCACTCGTGAATTTCTCATTTATAATTAAGATTATAGAATAAAACATAATAATCGTATTTCTATTATGAAGACACCTTTTTATATTTTAAAGACATCTTATCAAGCAAACACTTGATTCATAATATATTTCCAGCCCCCCTCTTCGACATCGTTACAATCATTTCTACTCCTAAAAGCACTACGAATTGAAACCTTTTTCACTAATCTCTTTTTCTTTTATTATTGATACTCCACCCATACGGCCCCGTTATCAGCGGAGCGCACACAGTTCTCTACCCAACGGACGCCTTCGACACCAGCTTCAATTCCTGGATACCAAATATCCTTCAACGTTTCCCCACAATCGGCAGCTTCCATTGCCATAGCAAAACGAGTATACAAATTTGACCATGCTTCAAATAAACCCTCTGGGTGCCCGCCGCCGATGCGGTCATCTGCCAATGCTTCTGGATAGAGATAGTCCATTCCACGTTCTAAGATTTGTGCCGGTTTACCCTGTATTTCATAACGAAGCTGATTAGGCTGCTCATCCCACCATTCAATACTAGCTTTAGAACCGATAACACGAATCTTCTGCCCGTGCATGGAACCGGCATTTACGCAAGAAGACCACACAGTCCCAATCGCACCGTTATCGTATTCCATTATGGTATAAGCATTGTCCTCCAGTGGAGCACGGCTCTTGACAAAGCTCTGGCGAGTACACAATAGTTTTGTAATTTTCATATTTGGCAACATAATTTCAGACAAGAATAACGGATGTGTTCCTACATCCCCCAGCACATAGCTCGGCCCTGCAACTTTTGGATCAACGCGCCATTTCGTACTAGGATTATCGGCTTCAACAGCCTCACAGTGAAAACCGTGTGCAAACTGCATATTTACAATTCGTATTTCACCTAAATCGCCTTTTGCAATCATCTGACGGGCCTGCTCTATCATCTGATGCCCTGAATAACCATATGTAATTCCGACAACACGATTCTTCTTCTTTGCAAGAGCCTCCAGTTCTTTTGCCTCTTCGGTAGTAAAACACAGCGGCTTTTCACATACTACATGCAAACCAGCGTTTAGTGCCGCCTTGCAGATTTCATAGTGAGTACCATTTGGAGTTGCAACGGAAACAGCTTGAATGCCATCTTCACGTTTAGCCTCTTCTTCAAACATGGTTTTGTAATCGGGATAGCAACGCTCTGGAGCGACATGTAAATTCATTCCAAAGTCTTTGCCGCGTTCCGGGTCAATATCAAACGTACCAGCAACTAATTGAAAATTATGATCACGCAATGCAGCTGAACGATGAATGTATCCAATCTGACTTCCTCGTCCACCGCCTACCATTGCCCAACGAATCGGATTTTCTACTTTTTTTTCACCATTGATCATAAATGATTTCTCCTATTCT
Organism: Ectobacillus panaciterrae DSM 19096; assembly: GCF_000430785.1. Classification (GTDB taxonomy): domain Bacteria; phylum Bacillota; class Bacilli; order Bacillales; family Bacillaceae_G; genus Ectobacillus; species Ectobacillus panaciterrae. Next base: position 13,338 of record NZ_KE387250.1, on the reverse strand, counting down.
TATATTTTTTAAATTAATAACCAACACTTTTTAAATAAGCAATACTCTGACTCACATCTCTTAAACTAGTATCAGAATTTCTAGGGTCACGTTCTTGTTCGATCGTGATGTACCCATGATAATTAATTTCCTTCAGCAATTTATGAATAGAATCATAGTCAATGATTCCTTGTCCAATCGGACACATCACTCCCTGGGCGCAAGCATCGAAGAAGCGAATATGCTCACCCATCACCCGCTGATATACATCTAGATCAATGTCCTTAAAATGGATATAATCCAATCGATCCGCACAGTCTCGAAGCCATTGCACCGGATCCATTTTTGAGTAATACAGGTGCCCCGTATCGAGACAAAGTCCCACAGTTTCATATGGAATGTCCTGCAAAAGTTTTTCGATTTCATCTTCAAATTCGATATAGCCGCCTGCGTGAGGATGAATGACGGCACGTACTCCATATTTCGTCCAAGCCCGCTCCGCGAGTGTACGGATGTGCGACATCATGTTATTCCAGTCCTGTGCGGATAAGCGCTTCGCTTCATCAGGATGTCCAGCTTTCCAATCCCTTTCGTCATGTCCCCAATCAATTAGTACCAAATAAGGGGTCGGAAAGCGTTGCCATTTTTCCTGTGAAGAGGGTGGAAGTTTGGTAATGAGAGAACAGATGTCGTCCACCTGATGCAATAAGTTTTCCAAATTGGATTCCGTTACCAAATCATCAAAAATTGTTCCTGCAATAATCGTCAAATCGTTTTTCGAGAGCTCCGCTTGTACTCTTTCAATGTCCATTGGAATATATCCATAAGGCCCCAGCTCAATACCTTTATAACCAGCTTGCGATGCTTCTTGTAACACCCGCTCCCATGGTGGAAGATATGGATTTTTTGGATCATCCACACCCCAACAACAAGGTGCTCCTGCAATTTTAATCCCCATTTCAAACACCTCAATCTATTACTTTTATGATAAATCTTCTTCATTTCTATCTTTCAGCGGACATAGTCCAGTCGATTTTCGTATGTTTATTTATTGTTTAACTTCAAACTCTGCTGCAAGTAAAGCTTCTTCAGATTCAAGATTAAATTTTTAAACGCTTACAATTATTGTTCTAAAATGGACAGTTGTTCTTATTGGGCCTTAATAACTGATTCCTTTGTGTCACCTTTATCGTATTGTGAACGGAAATGCTCTTCCAACTCTTCAAGTGTACGTCCATTTGTTTCTGGCATAAATTTGTACACGAAACCGATCCCCAATAAGCCAACAGCGACGAAAACAAAGAATGTAGTAGATAAACCCACAGAGCTTAGCAAGATAGGAAAAGTAAAGCCAATGATAAAGTTTAAGATCCATAGGAAAAATATACTTATACCAGAACCAAGACCTCTTAACCTTTGCGGGAATATTTCCGCAATTACTAACCATGTTACCGGTCCAACACACCCTTGCATAAAGGCAAGGAATAAAACTGTTAAAGAAAGCACAATATACGGGAGTGCAGCAGATCCTTTAAATACCATTGAGAATATTGCGATAAGTAACAGTGCTGTTGTGGTTCCAGACAAACCAATAATCAACATTGGACGACGGTTAACCTTACCAACCAGCCAAATACCGAATATTACTGCAATGACTGAAATAAGTCCATTAGCAATGTTAGCGATTAATGCAGCTTTCGTACCGAAACCAGACTCTTGAAGAATTTGAGTTCCATAATACATAATTGAGTTGACACCTGTAATTTGATTCACCATGGCAACTCCAATCCCAATTAACAAAATGCGGCGTAACCATGGTGCAGAAAAGTCTTTAATAGATGCCTTTTCAAGCCCTGACTCTTTTTTTACTGCTGCTTCAATTTCATTGAATTCAACTTTAGCCCGTTTCTCGTCACGTATTTGTTCAAGGACACGCAACGCCTCCCTATTTTTCCCTTTTGAAGCTAGCCACCGTGGGCTCTCTGGAACAATGAGCATACTTACAAATAGTACTAAAGCTGGAATTGCGCAAAGGACGAGCATGTATCGCCAAACATGTCCAGTATCAGCCATTGTAACACCAAGAATAGCATTGAAAACGTAGGCTAATAATTGCCCGCCGGTAATCATCAGTTCATTCTGAGTAACCATTTGCCCTCTTTTCTCATGAGGTGCCATTTCCGCTAAAAAAGCCGGTACCATAGATGATGCTCCTCCAACGGCAATCCCAAGTAAAAACCTAAAGACAACCATTATTGAAACATTGGGGGCAAATGTAGTTCCAAGTGTTGCCAACAAGAATAACAATGAAAGATTAAGGAGCATTTTACGACGACCATAGCGGTCTGCCAGTTTACCGCATATCAACGCACCAAATGCCGCTCCCAATAGAAGTGAACTCGTAACAAGACCTTCTGTAACTGGTGTTAGATTAAGTTGGTCAGGCCTTCCCATAAAAGGTAAAGCGCCATTAATAACCCCAGTGTCATATCCAAAGAGAAGCCCCCCGAATGTCGCAGAAATCATAATGATTTGCAAATAACTTTTATAATTTCTTGGTTTCTTACTTACTTGAATACTCATGCGTTATCATCCTCATTGGTTATTTTTTATTAACTTCCAATTCATACACTCGTTCGTTTTGCCTTATCTTCAAAACTAACAATCATATAGAATAGCGTTTGTTGATAACGTTTTCACGATTTCTTGATGTAAGGGAAACTAAAAACTATACCGCTTACTCTAGCTGAGCCTTAAGCACTTGAAACAACCTAACATTACACTAATCAATTAAGCGAGAACCACATGAGCCAATTTCGTCTCTTCAGCATCTGCCATTTCACTTATTTGTTCTATTTCGAGTTTGTTTCCCATTCTATATTCCCCCCTTTCTTGAATACACCTTATGCTTGTATGACTAACACCCAAAATGTAAAGCGCTTTACATTATGTATAAATTGAAGTTGTAGGCTATTTAAAAAGTACTATATAACCAAATACCGAAAGCGCTTTATGTTTTTGTAAATTCATTGTATAATATTCAGTATATTTTGTAAATAGGTTTCTTAAAGTTAAAATTTCACCTTCATTACAAAATATATTTCAAATAAATTCAGATTCTACAAAAGTTCGATGGTAACGATCTGTTTATAAAATACGCTATATATTTGTATGATTGATAATCTCCGAATGTAAAGCGCTTTACATTTTACATGTTAATCTTACAAAACATCTATATATAAATGATTTATAATTTCGACGTTTTCATTTGCTATTTCGAACAAAACGGCATGGGCACTTACCTCCTCTCTCTGGTTTACTCTTGCATGGGCCACTACAAGGGTTTGACCGCTTCTGCACGCCGCCGGATGCTCTCGCCCCACTATAAAAAGACGATTTTTTTATTCAGTTATATATAAAATACTTTGTATAATCATACTATCGAAAACACTTTATATTTTTGGCAATTCAACTGTATAATCCTCAACATGTTTTGCAAATCCCCTATATGATAAAGAAACACGCCCCGAATTATCAACTTGAATGTGTAAAAGCATATATTTTTAATCAAACGTTCTTAACAGATATGTTAAAGAATCCTTGACCTGCACATTTGGCTCATGATTAAAAGTGATGCTGAACATATTCACAGAACATGTTCAGCATCACCGCAATATAAAGGATTCAATTATCGAACCAGCTAGCTGCTCCGTCTTCTTCCCCGAACACGGCACGGTAGCGATACCATCGAAGTTAATCTCACGCAACTGGGAGAAAAAGTACATCATTCGTTTTGTATAGAAGGTACATTTCTAAGCTGCACTGGACATGAACTCGTTGATTTTCGAATAATTAACTTGGGTAACATTAAAATCTTTTGTTTTTCTATGCTTTTCCCTTTTATCTCTTCTATAAGTAAATCTACAGCCCGGGAACACATATTTTGAACAGGTACTTCTACTGTTGTCAAAGGAGGATCGCTACTCTTAGACAACAAAGTATTATCAAATCCAGTAATAGAGAGATCTTCAGGAATCTTTAAATTTTTTTCCCGTACCCCCAGAAGAGCTCCAATCGCCAACACATCATTACAAGAAATGATTGCAGTAGGCGGATTTGGAGAATCCAATAAGAAAGTTGTCAAATGTTGGGCATGTTCCGGGCTTGAATCACTTATAACAATCAAGTCTTCAGTAATATCAAGATCATTATCTTTTAATGCTTGTTTGTATCCACGAATACGCTCCTGACTGCTCGAATTGTCTTCCGCAATAACCGCAATCCTTGTATGGCCCAGAGAAATCAAATGAGAAGCCAGATCATAGCCTCCCATGAAATTGTCGACTGTTACGGTTGTAATGGATGAGTACGGCTGGGACTCAGAAAGAAGTATAATTGGAACATTATCCCTTAACAGCTCTAAAATTACCTCTCTGTTTCTAAAACCGCCGGCTAAGATAAATCCATCTACACTTTTCTGCCTTAGTAAAGATACGTAACGCTCTTCTTTCTCCAATTTCAAGTCGGTACTGCAAATTACAACATTAAATCCATATTCATGGGCCCGATCCTCTACTCTGCGAGCCATTTCCGCAACCAAAGGGTTAGCTATGTCCGGCAACAAGAATCCTATTGTAGATGTCCGCTTGCCTGTTAAGGCAGATGCAAGGACGCTTGGTTTATAATTTAATTCTTGCATTGCTTCTAAAACTTTTTGTTTGGATTTCTTCCCGACCGGTTGATTATTTATAACCTTTGAAACCGTAGATATTGAAACTCCTGCTTTTTCTGCTACATCATAGATAGTTGCTTTCATTTGTTGCATACCTTCTTTCTATCGTACGAGTCACCAGTTAGATTACTTTCATAGTAACTTGATCAACTTTATAACATTTGCACAAGAATTTTGAAAATTCTTGTTTTTTCTAATTAATATAGTAATCGCCTTTTTATCAAGGAATGAACGCTTAACCTTATTACTAATTCGACTGTATAATCGTTAATCAGAAAGCCCTTTATATACTTAACTATTGATATTGCAAACAATTTATACTACCTTTTATCGCAATCAAATCGAAAGCGCTTTATATACCGCTATTGTACAGCTATATTCCAAAATTTTCAATACTTTTAATATTGGACGAGATTATTTATTCCACCTTATCCTTCTCAAGATTTTTTGTTTTTACGAGAATCGATTAATAAGGCGGTTACAATAATGGCTCCCATAAAATTCGAAAATGGAAGCCAATGTATCTCGAATATAAAAAGAGGAGTAAAATCATTGGTATCCCCTTACAGATAAACACTATTTTCTAAGATATAAATTTTTCTGCAAAAATTCTTGAAGAACTTTTTCGGGATTCCTCCTAGTCCCCCGTGCATCCCCCATCAACTTGTCAAAACACTTTAAACAAGCCGAACAGCTTCAAACTTCTTTGCTACTACATACGAATCTCCGAATAGAAAAACCTTATACTTTTTATCTTTGCGTTTTCTTTTGGAAGGAATAACTGAAGTCTTTAATCCGTAACCGTTTAATACCTTAGCATATTCATGAATTAAATCTTCTGGCGCTTCTGCAAACAAACCAAAGTTGGCGTTCAATATCCAACCAATACCTTCACTATTTATGTAAGTATCAAAAGGAATTAATCCTTTTGTAACCTCACTATGCTTTATGTATAAGTCACCAATAACCTTGTTGATATCCTCTACAGTCCCTTGAAAATAAAGACTGCTAAAATCTTTTGTGCAGTCCCATAAGTAAGGGTGTTCATTTAAAACCTTAAAATCATCAGAGTAAAAGTAATTTACTTCTAATCTATGTTCCTTAAATTCTTCACAAGCGACTTGCCACTTTTGAATTATCTTATGATTATCTTCATACTCTAAATCAAATGTCAGTAAGAGAATTTCCTCTCTTAGTTCAAAGTTGACTAAACTTAAATAAATATCACTTTCAAATATCTCGCTACAAATAGTTTGTATCATTTTTTCAAGCAGAGGAATCAACTCCCGTATTTACTGTTCTTAGGAATAGTTAGTTTCTTAATAAAAGTGCCATTTTTGAACAGCTCCGCAGCTTCCTTTGCACACCTACTAAAATCAGATGCAACGTTCCACAGTTGCGGCGGTGTGATGCGGATTTCTGTCATTATCTTTCCTCTTTTTTCTACATTTTAACATAGGAGCAATGTCCTAAGCAGGGATAATGTTAGGAGGTTCTTATCGACTGTAATAACACGAGGTTTGGAGACATGATAAGAAGCCAAGGCTTTCTTAAAAAAGCGCTTGGCTGATGAAAATGTGTTCAAAACCAAATATTAGATATATACAAAAGTATATTGTAAGCGTTATCATTAACTAAAACATAAAGAAAAGGGGATACAGTTATGAGCCTACATGCAAGCAAAATTCCAATTGTATTACACGATTTAAAACAAATAGCCGGGATTAATGCATACTACAAAAACGGTATCTTCTACTTGGAAACGAGTGAAATTGAGTTTAATAATGGGCTATTTGTATGCACAAGTGAACAGCGTAAATTAATTGAGCTCTGCAGAATAATCAATTTTTATCTATACGAATTAGACACGCATCTACAAGGGGCTTAATAGCTTCCTTTTCCTTCCCTACATGTTCCTGTTCTCTTTAGGAGAACGTAGGATGAGGTTTCATCACGACTTAATAATTGTTAAGCTATCGGAACCATTAGTTAAATGAAAAACGATGACAAGTCAATTAAACGATAGTTATCGTTTTGTATGATAAAAATCAACATTTAACGAACAAAGCCTTTATTGACATATCTCTATTGTGTAGATAATTGATTAAAAACCCATACATCACTGAAAGAAACCTAAATTGCTCCACATGAAACTTAGAAAAAACACCTAGGTTACCCGTCTTCCCATATTTTATGGAGGAACAGGTAGCCTAGGTGTTTTGTTTGTATCTCATTTTATGGACTCACTTCGGTTTAGAGCGAGTTTTGATTAAACTTTATTTTAAACCAACAGGACATTTAGGAATATGTTCTGGTATTTCACTGGATGAGTTTTATCAACTAACTCTTCTTCTCTAAAAACTTTGTATTTGCTTAGTGTATCTACAATACATTTAGTAGCAATCAACCCATGTTCTTAAGACAACTCTTTCATATTACCTTTAGAATTAAGCATCTAAGACATGACTTAAACAAAAGTTAAGGAATATATCGCATACTATCATTCTTCCTTCCTTTTCCTAATTGAATGATAAACCAACAGCATAACTATGCACATGAGGGACGAGGAATGGCCCTCGTCTTTTGCGTCTTTGTGAACAAAAAAAGAGACATCCAAATTGGAGACCTCTTAACTATTATTTTACTCCGCGTCTGATACGTACAACAGGCTATTCTCTATCAGGAAAAAGCGATGAAGACCTAGTAAATTTAATCTGTGAGATATTTGTTAATATCGACTCTAAAATCCATATAGAGCAAAGAGATATTGATGCAAAAATCCAATTAGGAAGTAAGTCTTCCAGTACGACAAGAATAATGAATGAGGCAACCGTAACAAGACAAGGAACCACCAGTGCCTGTTTCATACTAATCATTCCCACTCTCCTCTAAAATAATATGGAGACAAGTAAATATACGACAAATATTGGAAAATACCTCTAAAATCCTCATGAAAAATCAAGATACAAGTACATCCGTACCTTCCTGTAAACGGACCTTTATTTAATACTTAAATTATCATTCCGATTTTTACCACAAATTCTTTTTAATTGTATAGCAGGTGGGAATTTTCTGTACTTATTTCGTTTTAGCTTCCATACTTTATGTATGTAGGATATTCTTATCAATTTTCCCCATTACTTTAACTCGTAGGAACATTAACTTTAGAACTCTGCTAATGGATAAGCAAGTTAATAATTGTACTTGAAAATGGAGTGATACGATGAATAAGACGTATGATGTCATCATTACCGGTGCTAGATGTGCCGGCTCTACCCTGGCAATTTATCTTGCTAAGGCAGGTTTCCATGTGTTGTTAGTGGACCGATCGAATTTTCCAAGGGACACATTATCAACCCATACCTTTTTCAATAATACTGTCGCTCTTCTTCGAGAAATCGGTGTCCTGGACAAGTTATTGGAAACAAAAGCACCGCCGGTACGGGATATTAAATTTCAATTTGAGGATACCGTGATAGAAGGTCTCATCCCTGAGGTTTACGGAGAGGACAGTTGTTATTGTATTAGAAGAACTTATCTCGATCATATTCTACTTGAACAAGCCAAATCTCAAATGAATGTAACTGTTTTAGAAAGATTTCGTGTGACGGATGTCATCCGTGATGACGAAACAGTGATAGGCGTGAAAGGTTTAGACGGCAACAACGAGAAACAAGAATTTTTAGCTCGCCTAGTAGTCGGGGCAGACGGCCGATCCTCTATTATTCGCAAGCTGGTAAAAAGTGAACTCAAAATAAGTATTCCGGCAACAGTCGGCATCTATTTCGGGTATTTCTCTGGATTTCGCCACGATAATGTCCCTAAATTTGAAGTATACAAGATAAAAGATAACACAGCCATTCTCTTTCCGACGAATGATGATTTATATGTAATTGTCGGCATTTTCCCATTAGAAAATAAGGAATTGATAGAACGGTTGAAATTAAATCCGGAAAGCTGTCTACGCAATTTCTTAACAGATAACTTTCCGAATACAACAATTGGGGCGCGCTTGAAAAATGCAGAACTAGTAGAACCAGTCAAAGGCATTCTCGGATATGATAATTACTGGTATAAAGGAATGGGAAAAGGATGGGCGTTGGTTGGAGATGCAGTTTGTTTTAAAGATCCTGGCATGGCGCAAGGTATCTATGATGCTATATGTGGAGCACGTATATTATCCAATATTCTATCAAAATATAAGGGACAATCCGATCAATCAAATCAAATGTCTGAAGAATATCAAAAGGCAATAGAAAATGAGTTTATGGTTCGGTTTCACATGGGATGCCAAATTTCGAAGAATGAACGCATATCTGAACAACAGGGTGCTGTCAACAAGCTAATCAGTTCCCATCCAGCGGCTATAGAGAAGTTTTTAGGGATTTACAATTATGCAAACGAGCCCGCTGCTTTAGAAAAAGAACTCGTACGAATTATGCAATCGATCTAGCAATGATTTTTAGAGATTAAGTGATTCAAGTACAAAAATAATTCGCTACGAACATAGAGCAACAGATACTTAGTATAGAGTACCGCCACACATCCATCAACTTAAGAGTTTAGACTATACTCAAAGTTAAAAGCACGTTACGATTCTTTTATGTTAATGAGAAAGGGTGACGTGCTTTTAATGAAGATGCATCAAACACAAGAGTTATCTTTATTTGCCGAAGAGTTATATCGATATATCTCCCACTGTACTTAATCAACTAGCTATAGAAGCAGGCGGAATGAAACGAAAACGAAAATGTCACGGACACCATTTTTTATCTTTGTGCGTATGGCTCAATCAACAAGTCGCCACTACTTCTCTTACTCAACTTTGTAGTCAATTTGTCTTCAGATATAATCAATTTAGTAAAGACAAAAAAGTACCCCTATCAATAGAGGTACCTTTAGCAATCTAACCTATTTCGATGCTGGAGCCAGAGCGACTTCGGGTGATGTTACCTTGTCATAAAAATCTACGAATTTGTCACGATCGGCGCTATCACGGTAAGCCATGGCGACACGTGGATGTTCATTAAGTACACCAGAGATCATGTAAGGTATGATATAGCCCCACTCCCACTTTTG
>NZ_KE387250.1:0-3243 GCF_000430785.1 Ectobacillus panaciterrae DSM 19096 | reverse complement strand
GAGTCAACGATATATACAACATCTACAGGACTTTCCTTCACCATTTCAAACGCTTTAATAAGCTGATGTTCAGGTACACTAGATAAAGCCATAATGTTAAGTGAAGTCTCATAGCCCAAATCATGAAACATTTGTACAAGCTCTAAGCCTTTATCCACTTCGCGGATATAACACGCCACTCGAATCATATCTAAAACACTTTGCTCACGTGGTAGAATGTCATTTGGATCTACACGTCCAATATCTACTAGAGCAGATAGCTTCGTGAACTTTTTCTCAGGGATAATTTCTTTCAGGAAGTTATCGTCAAGAAATCTCCATGGATTGGGCTCAGTCGCTTTAAGAAGCTTAGCGGAATTTTTGTAGCCGATCTCCATGTATTCAACACCAGCTGCACTTAGGCCATTATACAAGTCTTGAACGAATTCGACGCTGAAATCCCAATTGTTAACCAAGCCTCCATCACGAATGGTACAGTCTAAAATTTTGCTACGATGTTCCATGATAGTAAATTCCCCCTGCTTATACCGCTTTTTAGTAATATTATTTTTTAACTTTTATGCTTTTATGTATTAAAATTTCTGGTTCTGGTGCAAATCCCATTTCTATGAAATCAATCTCAAATTCATCTAATTTTAATGTAATATTGACTAAGACCAGTGGAAGGATAATTATTATCATAAAATATTTTAAAAAGGAGTAAGAGATGCAAAAACAAAATATTTTATTTAACCTTGATGATACACTAGTACATTGTAATAGATATTTTAACCAAGTTATTGAAAAGTTTGCCGATCAAATGACGACATGGTTTGACTTGTTAACAAAAGAGGAAGTCAAACAAAAACAACTTGAAATTGATTTAGAGTCTATTAATGAACATGGTTTAAGGTCAGACCGTTTTCCTGAGTCCTTTGTTGGTGCTTACAAACATTTTTGTGATTTAACAGGTAAAAAGCAGAACAAATCTGACATCGAATCTTTAAGAGAATTAGGATTTGAGGTATTTAAAATTCCTGTAGAACCGCTCCCATATATGAATGAAACACTGCAACAATTAAAAGAGGCAGGACACGAGTTATATTTGCATACAGGTGGAGATGAATCTAATCAACGCAGAAAAATAGCTCAGTTAGAACTCATTACATATTTTGAACATCGCATATTCATTTCAGAACATAAAGATACTACAGCGTTATCGGATATACTAAAAACAATTGATGCCGACCCTAAAATAACTTGGATGGTTGGAAATTCATTAAGAACGGATATAGTGCCCGCACTAGAGAAGGAGATTAATGCCATTTATCTTCCTGCTGAAACAGAATGGAAGTATAACGTTGTTGAAGTTGAGGTGGAGCCTAAGGGTGCTTTTCTTACTTTAAATTCGCTACATGAAGTACCTGATGCAATTCATAAACACATTATGGAGGAAGATCAATTTAGGAATAACATTCCTTCAAATTATTTTGATATTCATAACTGAGTTTGTAAATCGAAACTTCTTCATAAATAGCTTTCTAATTCTTTTTTATTATATTCTTGTACCAGAACCATCAAATGGTCTTACTCTTTTCTATACAGCTATAGATTGAACGATAAGGTATAATAGAAATACATATAAATAATAAGGTTGTGACTCATATGACAGCATTTGAGAGATGTATAGAGGCGTTGGGCCAAGAGGGTCAAGCTCTATCCAAGGACGAAACGAAACAAATCTTCCAGAAATTCACGTCTGACTTCCCGATTACTAATTATGCAAGGATTGAATGGGAGGCAGTTGAGAAGAAGTACGAGATAACAGATGTGGGTGCACTTCCTCCGCTTTTCGAAAGAGATATACCTTTTTATGTATTGTGGAACAGTGATACCTTACCAATTATCCAATCCAACATGCATGCAATTGCAAATGCCATCCATTACGTAACAGCAGTCAGCTTCGGAACGTGGCTCTATTCACCCGATTTAAAGGTTGTAGTAGAATTTTATGATGACGGCACAGTGTTTTTCGGGAAAATGTAAGTAAAAATCCCTCTGAAGTTCTTCTCCTTAGCTAGTTATTCTAGGCTTGTGGTGACATATATCTGTGTAAGTCCTGCACAAAAAAGGTGAAGTTTATCAGAGGTGGAAAAATTCATAAAAAAAACGCCATCCTTTCATTAAGAATTCTGCTGAAAGAATAGCGTTTTTTTATTTTTGGGATACTGAGCATGTGACTGAACTGAACCCCTGAATGGAAAGGAATATAATTGTCCTATACTTCTAGAGAACTATTTTCGTGCTAGAACCAAAAATGTTAAAGTGAATTAAAGATAGTGATTTTCACGTTGGTACATCATGTCTAAAACCTCTTTACGAACGTTCACGAGAACTGCTATACCTTTAGAACACTCTGAGCATGACAAAAAGGCTTCAGGAGAAGTTGAAGCCTTCTTGTTTGTACACCATCAATCTTTTGTAAAGTGTAGAGAAACTCTACACGTTTATGTTGCTACAAATCGCTTAATTTATGCATAGTTTACTTTCCATAACGTAAGTAATCAGAACTCAATGTATTTAAAAGTCTATAAACATCCCCTCCAGCAAAGTGGTTTGGAGGGAATTCGTATTGTTAGGAGTTTAATTTAAAGTGTCACTGTATAATTGTGCTCTGGTCTGGCCCCAGGAGCACACAAAGCAAAAACGAAATCTGTATCAGATCTCGTTTTTGCACCTACCTGACTGAATATCGCTAAAAGAGAAACATGCGTTAAATCAGGTTTTAATGCGAAATTGAATAGATCAACAGAATAAGTCATCTCCCCTTCCCCTCCTAAAGAATCATTGTATTGCGGCCTTTAGTTGTTCTTGATCAATTTCAATATTAAAAAGCCTAATTTCTCAATACAATGTACCCTATTAAGTAGACACCAAAAAAAGTCTACCAATAGGGTACTTTTTTGTATAATTAAGAAACACAACTAGAGATAACATGGAGACGGGAAAATAATGAGTAAAAAGATTTTCACAGAGAAAGAGACCAAGCAGTTATCAACTAATAAATATGTTAAAGCAGTTGGTACAAAAGGAATCACTTATACAGATGAATTTAAGCGTATTTTTATTTCTGAAAGAGAGAAAGGAAAGGCTGCGAGAGAAATATTTGAACATTGCGGGTTTGATCCAGAGGTTTTGGGGATGGACAGAATTTATTCCGCGAACAAAAGATGGCAAAAGGCTTACAAGAATAACGGGATAATC
>NZ_AUMR01000019.1 GCF_000430785.1 Ectobacillus panaciterrae DSM 19096 | reverse complement strand
GTGATGGAAGATCTTAATATGAAAGGAATGTCACAAGACCTAAATTTTGGAAAGAGTGTAGCTGACAATGCTTGGGGCATGTTCACCACATTCCTGCGATATAAGTTAGAGGAACAGGGGAAGAGGCTGATCAAAATCGACAAGTGGTTTCCTTCATCCAAAACTTGTTCCTGTTGCGGTCAAGTAAGAGCAGAACTGTCTCTTTCTGAACGGACATTCCAATGTGAATGTGGATTCATGGCGGATAGAGATCATAATGCTTCTATCAATATCAAACGAGAGGGCTTACGCCTGTTAGCATAAACATATAGAGCACGGAATAGGCTCGATAGCTCAGTCCATTTCGTATCGTTAGGTGCGAGTACCTGAGAAGCCCCCACCTCTAAGCGTTAGCGTAGGTGGCGGGTAGTTCACCGTTAGATGCGAGTATCTGAAAAGCCTCACCTCTAAGCATAGCGTAGGCGAGGGTGTAGTTCACAACAAAAGCAGATGTGCTTCATGCAACGAAGGGCAGACTGAAAAAAGCCTTGCGTACAAAGGGGGCTTGTACGTAAGGCTTGTTGTTATTCATGAAAACTTCTAGTATATCGATTACTGTAAAAATGAAATAGGATTCACCGCGTTAGACTTCGCTGCATTCCAGCTCCCTACATGAAGCTCAAAATGCAAGTGCTGTCCATGAGACATTCCTGTGTTGCCCATGACGCCCAGTTGTTGCCCCTGCTGTACAACTTGTCCTTGCTGTACAGATCGGCTGCGCATATGTGCATAAACGGTAGTGTAGGTTTTTCCGTTAAGATTGTGAGAAAGGTATACTACATTTCCGTAACTGGAGGAATATTCCGAGCGAATGACTGTCCCTGAAGCTGCAGCTACAATTGGGACTGGGCCGGAAGCCGCAATATCAATACCTTTGTGGTTTTCATTCCCTCTCGTGCCAAAGTTTGATGAAATTGTGCCGGCAGCAGGCTTTATGAAAATTTTGGAGCCGCTTTGTATAGTTCCAGATGCACCAGAACCAGCTATGGATTGTCCTCCCAACAGCTGTTTTTCTTCCTCTTCATCCATGATTCCGCTCAGCGTCCGGCCAAGCTTTTGCTCCAAAGCTGCAATCGCACCAATTTTTTCTTTCTGGCTTTTCTCCAATTGTTGTTGCTTTTCTTGCAAAGAGGTTTCATATGAACGCAAAGCTTGTTCTTTGTCTTCCATGCTGTTTTTTTCTTTTTGAAGCATTTCCTCATCTGATTGCTGATCTTTTAAAATTGCTTCATCAGACTTGAAAATAAGGTTTAAGGAGTACATGCTGTCCAAAAGGTCTGCGATACTTCTTGATTGCGTGAATATGTCTGTAATTAAATTATCCTTTGGCTGGGATTGTAGGGCTACTAATCTCTTCTTTATGACAACTTGTCTTTGTTGCATCTTTTGTTGAAGCGCTTCAATGTTTTGCTTCTTTAAAGCAATTGCATCCTTATTTTGCTGAATTTGCTCCTGTGTGGATTCCAAGTCCGTTTGCGTCTTTGCGATTTCTTGGTCAAGCAGCTGTAACTGCTGCTTGAATTGTTCAATCTCTTTTTGAAGCTGCTGTTTTTCTGCTTCTTTGTTTTCGCTTACTATATTTTGAACGGAATTTACCTTTTCTGCGTTTACTTCAGCGTATGCAGGAAGCATATAAGTGCCCATTAAGACACCCGTCAGCAACGCAATACGAGCTGCTCTGTTTTTCATTACGGAAATATCCTCCTCATGCTATCTAGTAAAAGTTATATCATGAAAAGAAGGTGCTAATGTGTGCTGTAACGGAAACGTAAAGTGTTTTTAAAGAAGCAGGAATTTTTTGCTTCTCCAGCGAAACGTTCCGTATTCCGCTGCTTTAGACAAGCGACGAATTGCATTATTGAGGCGTGTTTGGATAGTAGCAGAGAGCAAAGAGTCATTACTTTGATTTGATAATATTAAACGTTAGGGGAAACTTTGGATGATGAGGCATTTGGTATTCGTATATGGAACGCTGCGCAAGGGAGAGAAAAATCATTATTTAATCCGTAAAGCAGAATGTGTGGAACGCAATGCTTATACGCATGGTAAGCTGTATGATACGGGTTTTCACTATCCTGCAATGGTGTTGGACGAAGATGAAAAAGTATACGGCGAGCTGTACCGGGTTGATGATGATATGCTGGAAATACTGTATCGACTCGAAGGGTACGAGCCGGGACGTGAGAGCAACTTGTATGAAACGATAGAGGCAGAGGTATTTTCTGAGAGCGGTTCTTATGAGGCGATTTTGTTTGTAGCGGGAAATCAGACGGATTTGCTGAAGAAGAGGATTCCTTCGGGGGACTGGATTCTTTATAAGAGAACATAAAGCAGAGAAACCGCCAAACTTCGGCGGTTTCTTTTTATCATAAATTAGACGAGAACACCCTCACTAGCTAGACGATTTGTACAATCTCCTCCGGTGTATGAACGATATAGTCTGGGTTCTCTTGCTCCACCACTTCAATCGCATCATAACCCCAGCCGACCCAAATGACCTTTACGTCACTCTTTTTGCATGCGACGATATCTCTTTGTTCATCGCCTACATAGATGACTTCTGTATTTTTAAGTTTGTGTGTTTTCAAAAACTTTTTAATGACTTTGTCCTTACCGAAAATTTTGTTTGAGCAAAGAATTTCATCAATGTGATAAATATGGTTTCTTTGAAGAAACTCTCGGATATTGTTTTCCGAATTCGATGAGATGATCGCCAAATGATATCCTTTGCTTTTCAATTCCTCTAATACGTCTTTAATGCCGTCCAACAAAACGACATGGTGAATCGAGCCTTTGTATAGATTATAAAACTCTGCCGCCATAAACGGTATTTTATATATTGGGAAGTCCAGAAGTTTGCATCTTTCTCTAATCGACAGCTTTCGTAAAGATTCCAGATCTTCTTTTTTCATCTTTTTGTACTTATATTTATCGGCAAGCTGATTGAATGCAGCAATCGTAACATCTTTTGAATCAACCAAAGTGCCGTCAAAATCGAAAATAATGTATTTAATCATATTGAATACTCCTTTTTTACAGTATGTTATCAGCGGCGAATATGATGGGATTACCTTGTAAAAGCAAAGCTGCATCTTCATTATATAATTTTTCAAGATTGATAGTGTAATATATTTCCAGATTTAAAGGATGGAAGCTGGGGAAGGACTTGGTTTTATAAATGAAAAAAGGCCTTGGCGAGAAGGCGGCTTAAGGCGCAAACGGGAAAAACAAAAAACCGACGATGAACAGTCCCAGGTAAGCAGCCACAACATAAAGCAAACTGAGCAAGCCGGCAAGGATAATAAATACCCATTTTACAGCTCCTTCAGAATACAGCGCTTTTTTAATAAGTCTGAAGTTAATTAAAACAAGAAGAGCAATGGCAGCAATAATATAAAACGGAACGACCCAGCTTCCAAGCGTTTCAGGTGCCTCGCCTGAACGCCATGCAGATTTGGCAGTATCAAAGAAACCTGTTTGATACTTGATAGTCAGTGTTCCTGCGATAAAAATCGTAATCATAGCACCGTAAATGCTGCCGAACCAAAGTTTTGCTTTTTTTGATGTGCCGATAAGTAGCAATACTACAACAGCTAAATAAAGAAAAGCAGCGAATTCCATATGAGCACCTCGATTTAATTCATTTTATTTTGCATATGTACTCATTCATCTCTGTGATTAAAGATAATCTATGTTCCTGTATGGAAAATTATAGCATGTAATTGTTTGTAAAAGTGAAACTTATTTTCGAGCAAAGGGGAGGGGAGAGTGTGTAGGGGAAGCTGCTATATTACGTGGTAAATATAGGAGTGCAGTATTTTTCGTGTTGTGTAGTTTATTATGCATTTAAAGGGAAAATAAGATAGTTCTTTAACTTTGGCAACAATACTTGTGACAAAATTATGTCTACTATTCATTGAGAGTAAGGTGGAAGCGTTTTAATATAGATTTGTAAGCGCTGTTAGTACTCGAGTTAAACAGCACAAGCAGAGTGTAAAGGGAGGTTTTGGACTATGGGTGAAACAAATATTCAGCAATCCGATGTAAACGTAAAGGTTAGAATACAGAAGTTCGGGAGCTATTTGAGCGGAATGATTATGCCGAATATCGGAGCATTCATCGCATGGGGAATTATTACGGCATTATTCATTCCTACAGGGTGGATGCCTAATGAAAGTATGGCTAAGCTAGTATCTCCTATGATTATGTTTTTGCTTCCAATATTGATTGGATTTACCGGTGGACGCATCGTATATGATATCCGCGGCGGGGTAGTAGGTGCTACAGCGACAATGGGAGTTATCGTCGGTGCTGATATTCCAATGTTTCTTGGCGCAATGATCATGGGTCCATTAGGCGGATTCGCCATTAAATTGTTCGATAAAGCCGTACATGGAAAAGTTAAATCAGGATTTGAGATGCTGGTGAATAACTTCTCTGCAGGAATTATCGGCGGATTGCTCACAATCTTAGCATTTAAGGGAATCGGGCCGGTTGTATTAGGACTTAATAAAGCTTTAGGAGCAGGGGTGCAAACCATTGTTGATGCAAATCTTCTGCCGCTTGCAAACGTCTTTATCGAGCCTGCAAAAGTTTTATTCTTAAACAATGCAATTAACCACGGAATTTTAAGCCCAATCGGGATTGAACAGTCACAATCTGCAGGAAAATCAATTTTATTCTTATTAGAGTCAAATCCTGGACCAGGGTTGGGCATCTTATTGGCATATATGCTATTCGGAAAAGGAACTGCCAAGCAAACAGCTCCTGGCGCTGTTATCATCCACTTTCTAGGCGGAATTCATGAAATTTATTTTCCTTATATTCTGATGAAGCCGCTCTTGATCCTGGCAGTGATTGCAGGCGGTATTACAGGAACATTAACTTTTAGTGTGCTCCATGCGGGATTGGTTGCCTCGCCGTCACCGGGCAGTATCTTTGCATTATTGGCAATGACTCCTAGAGGAAGCTATCTAGCTGTATTAGCCGGAGTATTGGTAGCTACAGCCGTATCATTTGGAGTAGCGTCTTTCATTTTGAAACTATCAAAAGCTGCAGCGTCTGAAGAAGATCTAGGCAAAGCTGCGGTCAAAATGCAGCAAATGAAAGGAAAAAAGAGTGAGGCAGTTATGTCCCTTGCTGCTCAGGAACAAAGTGCAACAGTGGAGAATGCAGCAGGCAGCATTAGCCTAGCGGATAAGAATGTACAGAAGATCATCTTTGCTTGTGATGCAGGTATGGGATCAAGTGCGATGGGAGCCTCAATCCTCCGAAACAAGGTAAAAAAGGCAGGTTTGAACATTGAAGTAGTGAACACAGCTATTAACAACTTGCCTTCCGATGCGGACATTGTGATTACGCATCGAGATTTAACGGATCGTGCGAAAGCGAAAGTGCCGAATACTATGCACATATCTGTTGATAATTTCTTAAATAGCCCAAAATATGATGAATTGCTTAATTCCATAGGTAGTTAAAGGATATTTCTATAGAATAGTTAGGCTGCTAAACGAGGAGGAGTTTCACGTGTATATTTCAGCCAGAGAAAGACAAATTATTGAATTGCTGATTAATAACCCAAAAGGACTTACTGTTGAAGTTATTTCTGAAACAATTGGAGTTAGCAGCCGAACTATACACAGGGAGTTAAAGAATATAGAAAATACTTTGTCCTCTTTTCAACTCGCATTAGTTAAGAAAGCAGGGACAGGTGTTTATATTGAGGGAGAGGAACATAACAAGAATCATTTGCAAATTTCTTTGTTAAAAGGGGCAGTGCAGGAATTTACTCCAAAAGAACGTCAAATATTGCTGCTCTGTACTCTTTTAAAAGAGAGGGAGCCTGTAAAATTAATTTCTTTAGCTCAAGATCTGCATGTTACAGTCGCCACAATAAGCAACGACTTGGGAAAAGCTGAAGAATTGATTGCTGGTTTTGAATTGGAGTTAGTCCGCAGGAAGGGACATGGTATTGAAATCCAGGGTTCAGAAAAAGAGAAGCGAAAGGCGCTAGGAAATATTATCGTAGGTAATCTTAATGAATATGAGTTTCTAGAAACAATTAACCAAAGCGAGGGTCAGGGTCACGTCTATTATCATAACGAAGTAACAAATAAACTGCTTGAGATTGTAAAGCTGGAGAGAATGGCGATGGTCAGTCAAGTTCTCAGCGGTATTAATAATAAGCTTACCTATGCTATGACAGATAGCGCCTATGTAACTTTTGTTGTTCACTTGACTTTAGCAGTTGAACGGATTATTCAAGAGGAGAAAGTAACAATAGATAATAAAGTACTGGCAGAACTAAAAGAGTCTAAAGAATATCCAATTGCACAACAAATTGCAAAAGAATTAGAAGAAGTATTCAATATTGTCATTCCGGAAGCCGAGTGCGGCTATATTACGATGCATTTGCAAGGTGCGAGATTTCGATATGAGAAGACAGAGTGGTCAGAAGAGGAAGACCTAAGAGTTGCTGTTTCTGTGAAAGAGTTAATTAGATACGTCTCACATTCGATGAATATTGATTTTCAAAAGGACGCATCCTTGTTCGAAGGTTTGCTGACCCATATTAGGCCTGCATTAAATCGAATAAGAAAATCGCTAGGAACACATAATCCGCTTACAGAAAAGATTAAAGCAGATTATGAGGTATTGTATAGCAAGATAGAAGAGGGACTGAAAGAAGTGTTTTCAAATACAGTATTTCCGGAAGACGAAATTGCATTTATTGTACTGCATTTCGGTTCTGCTATGGAAACTCACTATTATAACGGAGAGATAAAAGCATTGGTCATATGCTCCAGCGGTATCGGATCATCAAAGATGCTTGCGAGCAGAATCAGGAAAGAATTAAAGGAAGTTACCTATGTAGATGTTTCCTCTTTAAGTGAGTTAAAGAAAAAGGATTTAGCACAGTATGATATTATTTTGTCCACAATCCAAATGCCGGGTTTTACAAGAGAGTATCTCTTAGTCAATCCTTTGCTTACAAATGCTGAAGTGCAAAAAATTCGTAATCAATTAAAGATAAGGCTCCAAGATAACGAGGGAAACAAAAATCTTTTCGAGCAGTATACAGTACCTAAAATTGAACAAATCAATAGCATTGACCAAATGACAGAAATGTTTAATGAAGTACAGCAGTTGTCTGAGTCTATCGTACAAATTTTGCAAAATTTTCGTATTCAAAAAATTCCTTTTTCACCCACACTTTCTACCGTTCTGACGGAAGTGTGTAAGCAAACACAACTTATGGGGTTACTCACGAATTATTTTGAAGTATCAAACAAGCTGCTCGAACGTGAAAAACGGGGAGGGCTTGGAATTCCTAATACAGCAATGGGATTATTCCACTGCCGTTCAAAATTTGTGAAACAACCTACATTTTTAATTTTTACATTAGTGGAATCTATTCCGGTAAAAGCAATGGATCATACAACAATTACCTTGAAAACAGTGCTGTTATTATTGTCTCCGGAAAGTGTAAGCGAGTATCAGCTGGAAGTGCTGAGTACAATCAGTTCTACCATTATTGAAAATGAACAAACGCTGCATACGTTTGATTCTGAAAATTATAACGCTATTTATGCTGAGTTGGGAAAAGCATTCAAGAAAATACTGAAGGAAAAAATATGATGACGAGGTGTTGAATTTGATTACTACAACTGTTCTAACAAGAGAAAATATTTTATTGAACGCAAAGGTGAATACAAAAGAAGAGGCAATCAAACTCGCAGGAAAAATATTAGTAAACAATCGCTATGTTGAAGAAACCTACATTGAGAGAATGCTAGAGAGGGAAGAGTTGACGTCTACTTATATGGGGAACTATATCGCAATCCCTCATGGCACAGAAGAAGCTAAGAAAGATGTCCGCCAATCCGGTATATGCGTCATTCAGATTCCGGATGGAGTAGACTTTGGTAATGGGAACATTGTAAAGGTTATGTTTGGGATAGCAGGTAAGGACAATGAACATCTTGACATTCTTTCAAATATAGCGATTGTCTGCTCAGAGGAAGAAAATGTGCATCGAATTATCGAATGTAAGACAGAAGAAGATATTCTTTCCATGTTCAGTGAGGTGAACTAACATGCTGGCAGTTCATTTTGGAGCAGGAAATATTGGAAGAGGATTTATAGGACAATTGCTGTATCATTCTGATTATGAAGTATGCTTTGTGGATGTTAATGAAAAGGTTATTGATGAATTGAATCATAGAAACGGCTATACAATTTTGCTCGCAGATGATTCACAAGAGGAAATCTCTATTAGTAATGTAAGAGGTGTTAACAGTCTTAAACATCCAGAAGAAGTAGTCGAACTGATCATAAAAGCTGACATTATTACAACGGCAGTAGGACCAACTGTTTTAAATAGAATTGCAGAACTTTTGGCAAAAGGAATCCGGGAAAGAATCTATAAGAATCCAAGGCCATTAAATATTATAGCATGCGAGAATATGATTGGCGGGGGAGATTATCTGCAGCAAGAAGTATGTAAGCATCTCACGGCGGATGAACAAGAACAATTCCTTCCATATATAGGTTTTCCAAATGCGGCAGTAGATCGGATTGTACCCGTACAGAATCATGAAGATCCCTTATTAGTTACGGTAGAGCCTTTCTACGAATGGGTAGTGGATTGTTCCGGAGTAAAAGGGAAAATTCCACTTATTAAAGGCGTAACTTTTGTAGACAATTTGCTTCCTTATATTAAGCGTAAGCTGTTTACGGTAAATACAGGGCATGCTATTACAGCGTACTTAGGCCACTACTATGGGTTGTCCACCATTGAAGATGCAATTATAAATCCTAAGGTTCGAAGTATAGTGGAAGGGGCTTTATTCGAGACAGGTCAGCTGCTTATACAAAAGTATCATTTTGATATAGAGGAACATGGAAGATATATAAATAAAATTTTAAAACGATTTGAAAATCATTATATCTCAGACGATATTGATAGGGTTGCACGGTCTCCGATTCGCAAATTGGGTACGAATGATCGATTTGTCAAACCTGTGAGAGAGTTAATGGAATTAGGTATTAAACCTAATTATCTTATAACGGGTATTGCAGCTGTATTGCTTTACAGAAATGATGAGGATCCTGAAGCTGTAGAATTAAGAAATTTAATTTTTAATCAATCCATAGAGGAAGCATTAGAAAAATATTCTGAAATTTCAGTAAACGAAAGCCTTACTGCTAGTATTTTAGAGAAATATTATGAGTTGAAAAATGTAACGGAAAAGGCATTACTTTAATTTTAAAAATACCCGTTAGGGTATTTTTAAAATGTGAATAATATATAGTAAGAGAGCAGCCGTCCTATGGTTTGGCTGCTCCTTTTGGTGTTAAAATAGACCATTCTGCACTTTTATAGTTCGTAAACTCATATCAGAAAGCTAAGTATCTCTGTTTCTTCATTGTTTCCCCGACTGCTTCTTTAGCTATGGACAGCAACATGCTTTGTGTTCGGATTTAAAAACAAGGAACTGAACGTACGGGAATTTCCAGTTTCCGCTTCGCTGACGCCGGAACACTATGCCGAACTCGGCTTCGTATGGAAGGACGATCGAACCATTATTACTTCGAGGATGGAAGATCGCGAATGGTCGAACGATGCTTCCAAGCACCCATTGCCGTCTTTGTACCTAGTAAACATTCAGAATAAAGCACAAACCAAAATTACCAGCTCTCCAAAAGGGAAAGGGGATTACAAAAGTTGTTTGGTTTCATTCAGACTCCCTCATGGGAAAACGGAATCTTTGGACTGCAAACTCTGATGGAACGGAAGCAGTTGAATGGCTAAAAGACACGGATACGATTGTGTTTTATGAGATATAAAACATTCATCTCAAACTGAGCTTTTGATCAGTCTTTTCTTAACCCACAATAATGTCTTGACGTAGTTATTTACTCGAACGTGCCCCTTTTACAAAAATAAATTCTAAGCGGCTCAACTAACAATCAGTGGGGGAGGATGCCCCCCACTGATGAAATTTCACTTTATGCTACAGCCGCTGAGCCCTTTTTCTGTTTTTCCTTATGCTTTTTCTTTTTCTTATACCACCACATATATGTACCCGTAAACATCAGAACGGATGGGGTAAGGCCGCCGATAGCATACAAAATCTTTGTAAACAAGCCGCCAAAAGCACCTGTATGTAATGGGAAATGCCATATTTGATACGTAAGTCCGCTATCAACTTTTGGATCTAACTTAGCTAACACCTTTCCGCTGTACTGGTCTAACCATAACCTTACATTTCCGTGGCCCGGATCGTACGGGCGGCTTAGGCGGATTTCTACTACACCTTCTGGCTTCCCTTTTTTCGGCTTCTCTGGCATTCTAAGCTGCATAATCGTTCCGTCCGACACTGTTTTTTCGGCCGTACTTAACAAGCGGTCGATCGGAAGCTTGCCTTCTGAAAGCGGTTTTGAAATAAGGCTCTCTTTTGGCGGCATGATCTTAGCTTTTGCATGAAACCAGCCAAAAATGGTTTCATCATATGCAAAAAGGGCCCCCGTCAACGAAACGATCAACAAAAAAGGAACGGAAGCTCCGCCAATAATTTTATGTATATCATATTGTTTGACATAGGGGTTTGCACTGCGTCGCATAACAAAACCACGCGTCCATTTTTTAATCCCAGGCCACCATAAATACAATCCGGATAAAATAATAAAAAAGAAAATGAATCCGATAATACCAACAATTTTCTGGCCGTTAAAATCCTTTAGAAGCAAATGTTTGTGAAGCTCTCCTACCTGATTAAAAAAAGTCGTATTGCCTAACTCTCCATTTATGCTCCCTGTTCCCGGATCTACATATACATCTTGTTGCACTTTTCCTTCTTTAAGACGAAATAGATAAACACCTTGAGAGTTTGGTTCATCTGGAGTGTATACACGTTGGATTGCTCCCTTTGGGTGCGATGCCGATACAGCCTGTAGCGCTTGCTGGTACGTAACTTTTTTACCATCTGTCACTTTATACAAGTTAGGGTGCAGCAAGTGATTTAATTCTGGTTCAAAGACAAGCAAACTTCCCGTCAATCCAATCAGCGCAATGAATATGCCCCCTACTAGACTAAGCCATAAATGAACTTTTCCAATCCCTTTACGTAATTTCATAAAAACGCCCCTTTATATGGTAATGAGAATCATAATCAATAATATAAAAGACAATGATTCTCATTGTCAATAAAAATCTGGAATATTTATCCCGTTCTAATCATCCGTAAGACTCAGGTACTATCCAGTTCCAATGACCGACTCTCATAGGGAACATGTTCTTTCTTGCATAGGGGAGACGTCTAGAACAGTCAATATAGGGAAGGGTGAGAAAGTTTTGTAAGACAATTTACAAATGTGTATACTTAGGATCATATCACTCGTGATAAGGGGAAAAAGAGAATGGAGCAGCTTCTGATTTGTGGGCAGCGGCGTATATTGCAATGGGAGGCTGCTCTGACGATTCGTTTGACTATTTTCGGGCATGGCTGATCTACCAAGGGAAAGATATTTTCGAAGCAGCCTTGACGAATCCTGAAACGCTCATTCCTGTATTTGCACAAATTGAGCCTGGGGACGTTCCGGAATTAGAAGAATTGCTTTATATAGCGGACCGGGCTTATGAAGAGAAAACAGGCGGAGATGCTGATGAATACTTCAACTTATACAGCCAACTGAAGGATGGACCATACGGATTTCCTGAAATAGAATTTGACTGGGACGATGACGACGACAGTCTGGAGCGGAAATTCCCAAGACTTTGGGAGCTGTATGGCGATGAACCGATGGGGTGAAAAATGGAAAGGCACAGCAACGAGCTGCTGTGCCTTTTATTGTATTGGATTTTCCAAATAAACGGAAACTTTACTCCCGTCCGTTTGAATATAGCCATTGGACAGCTGTATATATTGCTTTTTATTCTTATCAATTGCCGCATTCAAACGGCTTTCAATGGTGTTTTCAGAAGAAAATACTGTACAAATGCGCGCGATGGTTTGCACCGTTTTTGCATCCTTTGAAGTGGAATCAACTTGAAGGAACAGTGTGTTTCCGTTAAGGCCGATTGTGCCGCTTATATCTTTATTGTTAGTAAAGCCAATCCCGTTTTCTTTAAAGCTTATATCTAGATTCATTTCTTTTAAGGCAGTAATGATTGACCCTGCTGCATTGACAAGCTTTCCGTTTACTTGATCCAGTGAACCTACGCTGTTGCCGACTGTATCCTTTACATCTTGGACTTTGCTTGTAATGTCGTCTTTCATCGTTTTAATTTCATTTACTGTATTGGAAAAACAACCAAATTGCGTTACTAAGCATACTGCACATAAAAATCCAGCCGTTTTACGTAACAAAAACGCCACTCCCTTTTTTCTGCATTTCCTCCATTATAGCAGCGTGCTGCCATAAAAAAATGATTAAACTTGCGGAATTGAACTGCCATCTCGTATGTATATGATGGTTTTCTGTCCAGTTTTGCACATAATAAGAAAAAACAGAAAGGACGTAACGTCATGAGGCAAAATAAGACTGGTGTTGAGATTGAAGGCATGGTTCTGTCTAATGAGGAAACCGGCGCAGTAGCACACGAGGAGTTTCTGCTGGCCTTCACGCAGTTTGTTCATGAAAAAGGATGGGTTTTTGCGGGAGCTACGAAGCAAAGCAATGCGGAACAGAATGATTGAACAGAAGAAAGAAGGCCTGGGCAGATGAACCTCCCCCACTTACTCGCTTCCGCTCCTGAAGTGGGGGTATTCTCGCCTAATTTATGACAAATAAAAATTCACTTACTATATACAAAGATTTTGATTTTTCTCGTAATATATAGGTAGCAATACATATGTCATAATGCAGCCTATACGAATAAAGGAAAAAGGGTGATGAACATGAAGGGGAAAAAGGTGTTAATTACGAGCGGCGGATGCTTGGAAAAATGGGACAATGTCCGAGGGCATACGAACATGGCGAAGGGAACAATCGGCCGCCTTATGGCAGAAGAAGCGTTGTCTCAAGGTGCGTCTGTTATATATTTACATGGATATTTTGCACAGAAGCCTTCTTTCACAGAAGGTTCTGCTTTACAATTGTGCAGCTTTGAAGGAATTTTGGATTTGCAGGAAAAAATGAAAGAAATCCTCACAAATGAGCAAATTGATGTGGTGATTATGGCAGCGGCTGGTTCAGATTGGATTGTGGACAAGATGCTGACGCAAGACGGTGAGGTTATATCGCATAATGGGAAAATATCAAGCGATAATCCGCCGATCATTCATTTCAAAAAAACACCGAAGGTCATTAATCAAATTAAAAGCTGGAGCCCTGACACACTGTTAGTCGGTTTTAAGCTGGAAAGCGATGTAGATCAGAAAACGCTGTTGCAAAGAGCGGCCGTCAGAATGGAAAGCTCAGGTGCTGAAATGATGGTTGCCAACTCATCGGATTCTTTATACACCCATGCGGCTGTACACTACATCATGGACCGGGAAGGCCACGTTGTGGAATGTTCAAGCAAGGAAGAGACTGCTAAGCAAATCATCCGAGAGGTCGCGCGACGTGCAAGCAAGCTGGTTGAAATAAAATAATTTCAATACGATTTCTCTTAAAGAGACATGACAAGGAGTCGTTTCAGTATGACTCCTTGCCATGTCTCAGAGAGGAGAGAAGTCAGAGGATAGTATTATAAGAGAATTTCAGGAAAAGCTTCGGGCAGAGGTTCAGATTGTTTCTTATCTTGCATGTGTGGAAAATATATTTACTGTGGAAGAGGAGGTAGGACACGAGATTACACAGTTATATGTGCTGCGTTTTAGTGATTGTATGAAAAAGAAGAATTCACTGTAACGGGAGAAGAAAAAATCACAAAAGCGGTGTGGTGCATATGGAGGAGTTTTTTAGTGAAAGGAAGACAGTGTATCCGAACGGGTTGACGTAGATATTAGAGAGATATTTAAAAAATAGTGAGACGGAGTGCTGAAGGAGGAAGGGGGTTGCTTCTAAAATGGATGATCTGTCAGGCGGAAGAGGAGAAAAAGGAACAATTTAGCCAAGCCCAGCAAGGCTGGAGCAGATTAACGGAAGTGCCCGGTTTATGCAAATTGGAGGATGGAATTGTCATGATCCGAATGAAGCGTGTATTTTGGCGGTTTGGCAGGATGAGACGAGCTATTGGAGCTTCATGACAGCATAGACCCTATATATAAAGGAATTCAGCAGCAGGGAACCTACGCATCCATTACCGTAGACTTATACCAAATGGTTTATGAAATAAGTAGCTTCCAGCTAAAACATATTCCTAAAGAAGACTTTTTTTGTTACAGACGCCGCAAGCATTGGAATGCAGGCATGTTAAAAAATCCGTTGACAGATATAGTCGGCAGCGGTATAAAAAATAAAGATGAGTATGTAATTTTTTCTTTTCAAAAGAACAGTCAGGTCCATAAAAATGCAAATAATTCTGATACAGAAGAAAAATTTATTTCTTTAGTGAAAGAATGGCAGGTTTTTTTATTATAAGTGACGTATAATAATGATTAATACACTGCTTGCGAAGCAGGTTTTCCATTTTTGATGAGAGGAGGAGATATTACTCTGAAATTACGTCAATAGGATGTGTGGAAATATTTTGAATACAGATTTTTTATAAAATGTAAGCTTATATATTGTTAAATAAAAAAGAGTTTGATATATTATTAACTTAGAAAATGATGGAATGAGAGCGGGAGAAAGTGCTTCGAAATTTTCTCTGACAGTTCATTTTCTCACAGAAATGGGGAAGTAACCGGGGTAAAATGTAAAAGGATAAACCGGGAGAAGTTCAAACAGTGGGTTTCACACTTTTACAGCTTTTAAGAATATGTATGTTCGGGTGATCAAAGTGCACACAGAAGAGCAATTATTGATGAAAATTGGGAGTACGATTAAAACCAAAAGAATCAGAAACGGACTGTCGCAGGCTGATCTTGCGGAACAATCCAACCTGCATAAAAACTTTATCGGAATGGTAGAACGCGGGCAGCGGGGCGCCACAATTACGTCCTTGCAGAAGATTTGCCTGGCACTGGGAATCAGCTTAGGTGAATTTTTTCAATCTTTGAATATGTAAATCGTTTTTTTTCTGATCGTTGGTTTCATATGAATTGGCAAAGGTGCTGGAGAATGAAGAATTGGACAGTGAATAGGATTTGAAAAGGTATTTATACATCATGTATGAATGCCTTTTTTCATGTACTCATGTAAACAGCGGAATGGCGATCGTAATTAGCACCGCCATAAAAATAATGAGTGCTCTTGCAGGCATATCCGCCCTTAATACTTCCTTCTCGCTCCTATACATGTTATAGTAAAATGCATGTATATACCAAAAGGTTTGGAGGAAATAAACATTGATTCAAGTAAGCAGTGTAAGTTTAAGATATGGTGACCGAAAGTTATTTGAAGATGTAAATATCAAATTTACGCCTGGTAACTGCTACGGTTTGATTGGTGCGAACGGTGCCGGAAAATCTACGTTTTTGAAGATTTTATCCGGTGAAATCGAGCCAAATACAGGTGATGTAATCATTACGCCCGGCGAGCGTCTTGCAGTATTAAAACAGAACCACTTCGAGTATGAAGAGTTTGAAGTATTAAAGACTGTTATTATGGGGCATGCCCGCTTATACCAAGTCATGCAGGAAAAAGATGCGATTTATATGAAAGAAGACTTCACGGATGAAGACGGCATGCGCGCTGCTGAATTGGAAGGCGAATTCGCGGAAATGAACGGTTGGGAAGCGGAAGCTGATGCGGCGATTCTTTTAAAAGGTCTTGGCATTGAGGAAGATCTTCATTATAAGAAGCTGTCTGAATTGACTGGCGGAGAAAAGGTGAAGGTGCTCTTGGCGCAGGCTCTATTCGGCAAGCCGGACATCCTTCTTCTAGATGAGCCGACGAACCATTTGGACATTAAAGCCATCCGTTGGTTAGAAAACTTCTTATTGAACTTTGAAAATACTGTTATCGTAGTATCCCATGACCGCCACTTCTTGAATAAAGTGTGTACGCATATGGCGGATCTTGATTTCGCCCGCATTCAAATTTATGTGGGGAACTATGACTTCTGGTACGAGTCCAGCCAGCTTGCATTAAAGCTGACGCAGGACGCGAACAAGAAGAAAGAAGAGAAAATCAAAGAATTACAAGGCTTTATCGCGCGATTCAGCTCCAATGCTTCCAAAGCAAAGCAGGCGACATCTCGTAAGAAGCTATTGGATAAAATCACGCTTGATGATATTCGCCCGTCTTCCCGCCGCTACCCGTTCGTAGGCTTCACGCCAAACCGTGAAGTAGGCAACGACTTGCTTCGTGTAGAAGGCTTAACGAAGACGATCGATGGCGAAAAAGTACTGGATAATGTGAGCTTCACAGTAAACAAAGGCGATAAAATCGCGTTT
The DNA here is from genome assembly GCF_000430785.1 of Ectobacillus panaciterrae DSM 19096. GTDB lineage: Bacteria > Bacillota > Bacilli > Bacillales > Bacillaceae_G > Ectobacillus > Ectobacillus panaciterrae. The sequence goes on along the minus strand of NZ_AUMR01000019.1, from coordinate 78,352 downwards.
GTCGGCCGAAACGAAGCGGCGAGCACAACATTATTTAAAATTTTATCAGGTGAAATGGAACCCGACAGCGGAACGTATAAATGGGGTGTAACGACGTCTCAGGCATACTTCCCGAAAGACAACTCCGCTTACTTTGAAAACAGCGATTTTACGCTTGTAGAGTGGCTTCGTCAATTCTCACCACAAGACGAGTCCGAAAGCTTCTTGCGCGGCTTCTTAGGAAGAATGCTGTTCTCTGGTGAAGAGGTATTGAAAAAAGCGAGCGTTCTGTCCGGAGGCGAAAAAGTGCGCTGCATGCTTTCTAAAATGATGCTGAGCGGCGCGAACGTTCTGTTGTTCGACGAGCCGACGAACCACTTGGACTTGGAATCTATTACAGCGCTGAACAACGGTTTGATGGCTTTTAAAGGCACAATTCTGTTCACATCTCATGACCATCAGTTCGTAGAAACGATTGCAAACCGCATTATCGAAATTACGCCAAAAGGTGTAATAGATAAACAAACAACATACGATGAGTATCTTGAAAACGATGAATTGCAAAAGCGCGTAGAGGAAATGTACGCATAAAACAGGAGGGGATATCCCCTCCTGTTTTTTTCTGCACTTGAGCGAGCGGATTGCGCTTTTCGAGATGTCTAGCTCCACCGGCCAGCTTCCAATGCCAAAATAGCCTTCCCCGATGCATTGGCAAAAAGCTCCTTTCTTGAGGAAAGAACCTTAGGTTCTGTGCCTGAACGAGCCGGTTTTGGTTTTAGAATTATTTTACAAATGTGTCGAAAAATAAGATTTTGTTACCTCTTGTCTTAATCGATTCGATAATGTAATATTTAAAATATTCAGAATAATATTCTTGGATTATTGGGGGGTACAGAAATGAAGAAGAAAAAAGGGTTGTCGATGCTTCTGGCAGGGGTGCTGATGAGCAGTCTGTTAGCGGGATGCGGCAGCAGTGAAAAAACGAGCACAACGACTACAAGTGAACCAAAGAGTGATAGCAAAGTAATTAAGATTGTTTCCCAATCTCCGCTTTCTGGCGGCTCCGCTTCCTTCGGTGAATCTATGAAGCTCGGGGCGCAGCTGGCGGTTGAGAAACAAAAAGAAGAGTTTAAAAAGCTTGGCTTTGATTTACAGTTTGTACCTTACGATGATCAAGGGGATCCGAAAAAAGGGGTGGCGAATGCACAAACAATCGGTGCGGATAAAGCTGTTCTTGGCGTAGTCGGCCACTTAATGTCCGGCGTGTCCATCGCGGCGTCTGAAACGTATGAGAAGCAAAGTCTGGTGATGGTTTCTCCGTCGAGCACAGCTGTTGATTTAACAGAGCGCGGCTTAAAGTCAGTGGCTCGCCTCGTAGCGCGCGATGACTTCCAAGGACCTGCGGCAGCGAAATATGCGGTTGATACGCTGAAAGCAAAAAATATTTTTGTCATTCAAGATAAAACAGCTTACGGCCAAGGACTTGCAGACGCTTTCAAGAAGGAAGCTGAAAAGATTGGCGCAAAAGTAGTGGCGTACGAAGGGATTACGAGCGGTGAAAAGGACTTTAACGGCGTGCTGAACCAAGTGTTGTCCAAGAAGCCAGACCTTGTATACTTCGGCGGTCTTTATGCAGAAGGCAGCATTTTAGTGAAGCAAGCTCGTGAAAAAGGCATAAACGTGCCGATTATGGGCGGCGACGGAATTGACTCTCCGACGATGGCTGAAGTAGCGAAGGATGCTTTAAAAGATACGTATTATACAACAGTTGCGACGTCTCCTAGCACAACGGATAAAGGCAAAGCCTTCATGGATGAATACAAGAAAAAGTTTAATAAAGACACTGAAGCATACTCTGCATACGGCTATGATTCTGCGGGCATCATTTTGCAAGGCATTAAAGATGCTGTTAAGAAAAACGGCGGCAAAATGCCGACGCGCGAGCAAGTGCGCGATGCCGTACGCGGCGTGAAGGAATATGATGGCGTCATTACAAAAGTAAGCTTTGATGAGAAGGGCGACAATAAGAACGCAAAAGTGTACATTTACAAATTTGAAAACGGTGCATACCCTGGTAGACAGCAAGGGGAAGTGAGCAAGTAAGAGAAAAGGCGTTCCGGCTAAGAGGGACGCCTTTTTCATATTTACTATAACGAAACGAAAGGAAGCGAACTGTGCAATTCGCAATGATAGAGATTAATCAAATCTCTTATTTTATACATTGATGCGCATAGTGAGAGTTCAAAATATAAATTTTTTAATATATATGACAATGTGAATGAAAACTATATATACAAGTGAATGAAAAAAGCATCTTTTTATAGTGGGGAAAGATCATCCGGCGACGTGCAGAAGCGGGCAAACCTTTGGTTCATGTAAGGGTAAACCAGAGAGAAGAAGCATGCAATACTCCCTTTTGGTTGCACATAGCACATGGGCATATCGAATTTATAATTCACTCATATATAAGTTCAATTTGAAAATTCGACATAAGAAACGAGCATGATATGTCGGAAAATTAAGATGTATTTATATATCATTTTCCTGCATTATATTTCTCTTAAAGTAATGTAGATATTATTTTTACATAATTAAAGGTGTGTGATTAGATAAGTGTTGTATATTATTTTATTGCATGACATTGCAAAAATATGAAACGGTCATTAGCTTTTTTGAAGTCGTGATGGGAAATGGATTTGCAGGATTTGTCGTGAATTTTGAAGAAGAGGAATTCAAATAATTGCTCAACTTGTGCGGATAAAGGAATGTTTAGTTCTGCCTCTTTATTAACGTTTTCTAGACGGAGCACATACACTGTAAATAGCTATCGTGAGGAGAGGTGAAGGAACGTGTCATACGTAATTAATATTCAGTCCATTAAAATTAATACGATGGCTAGCAACGCTTCTTTAAATATTGGACCTGCGTTTCATAGTAAGCAAAACGCTGTCACGCATGCACAAGGAAGCAATATTTCAAACGGCGATCGTTCCCCAACCAAAGCTTATATGCAAAATACATTATGGAACACTGGAAATCAAAATGATGATAACAACGATGACAAGCAAGAACCGGAGCATCTTTGGAAAATTGGCGGACAGGATGTTCTTCCGCCCCACCCTCATGCAGGAGAAAACGAACAAATGAAATGATAGATGATTATTTAGCCTTTTACAATTAACATTTTTAATATTAAAGTTCACTATATACAAGTGAATAAAAAAACGTTGATAGTGGGGAGAGATTAAAAGACGTGCAGAAGTGCTCAAACCTTTGGTTTATGCAAAGGTAAACTAGAGAGAAGAAGCATGCCATACTCCCTTTTGGTTGCACATCGCACATGGAAATATCAAAATTATAATTTGAACATATCCCTGTCAAGTAGACAGTGTTAAAAAAGCCTTATTGAGCTATGCACCAACTTGAGTCCTGTATTGTACAGGGCTTAGGTTTTGTAATTTTATTTGGATTCGCTCCTGGTTATAAAACGTGATGTATTCATGCGTGGCGGCTACAACTTCCTGACCTCTTGAAAGTCATGCAGAAACATTCCAGCTCCTGATGAGATATGCTGCATGTTGCAAATTTATACAAAATTAGGGAAAAGAAGCAAAGAATGCTTCTTTTCTTTACTAATATTTTACATAATTGCGATGAATGTTACTGTAATAAAATAAATTTTTAATTTTTCACTAACAATACTTTACAAAATTTAAAAATTTAGTAGAATAATAAGTGATAGAAATCTTCTGACAATTCTATAAATGCTGTATTTATAGAATTGTCAGAAGATTTCTATTAAGTCAAAGGATATATATATTTTTAAGGAGGGTACATAAGTATGAAAAAGAAAACAAAACTAGCAGCTGTTGTTGCTCCGGTTTTAGCTGTAAGTATGGCTTTGACTGCATGCGGCAGCGACCAAAAGGCCAACACTGAAACGAAGGATGGAAACAAAGGTGAGGCAAAATTAGCCGCGAAACAAGTAATCAACTTACTTGAACTCCAAGAAATTCCTTCTATGGACTCTTCTCTTGCAAAGGACGAAGTTTCTTTCATCGTATTGAATAACGTAATGGAAGGCTTGTATCGTCTAGACAAAAATCAAAAACCAGTTCCTGGTGTTGCTGATTCTTATACAAAAAGTGACGATGGCAAAACATATACATTCAAGTTGCGTAAGGACGCTAAATGGTCTAACGGCGACCCTGTAACAGCGAAAGATTTCGTGTTCGCATGGAAACGTGCTGTAGATCCAGCTACAAAGTCTGAGTATGCGTATATCATGTACGATGTGAAGAACGCAAATGCAATCAATGAAGGAAAAGCGGCACCTGATACGTTAGGTGTAAAAGCTGTTGATGATTATACATTGGAAGTGCAATTAGAGCAGGCGGTTCCTTACTTCCTTGATCTAACTTCTTTCGCAACGTTCTATCCGTTAAACGAGAAATTTGTGAAAGAGCAAGGTGATAAATTCGGTCTAGAAGCAAGTACCACGCTTTATAACGGACCGTTTACATTGTCTGATTGGAAGCACGAGCAAGGCTGGAAATACAAAAAGAACGAAAAGTACTGGGATAACAAAAACGTTAAACTGAGTGAAGTCAACTTTAGTGTTGTGAAAGATGTAGGAACTTCCGTAAACTTATTCGAAGCAGGGGATGTAGACCGTGTAAACCGGATATCATCTGAATTCGTGGATAAATATAAAGGAAATAAAGAAATATTCGTCCCAGAGCAAGACGCAGGCACATACTTTTTGCGTTTAAACCAAAAGCGAAATGGCAAAGACACAGTGTTTGCGAACAAAAATGCTCGTTTAGCGATTGCTAAAGCGTTTGATAAGAAAGCATTAGCAAACGTTATTTTAAATGATGGTTCTACCGCTGCGGACTACCTTGTAGGAAAAAATTTCGTAAAAGGTTCTGACGGCAAAGATTTCCGTGCGAAATATGGGGATTTATTGACCACAGATACAAAGAAAGCAAAGGACTATTGGGACAAAGCGAAGAAAGAACTTGGTACAGATAAAGTCACTATTGAACTTTTGAACTACGATACTAGTACATCTAAGAAGACTGGTGAATATCTCAAAGACCAGTTAGAGAAAAATCTTCCTGGCTTAACGGTTAACATTAAGCAACAGCCGTTCAAGCAAAAGCTTGAATTAGAAACAAAAATGGATTATGACTTCTCCTTCGCTGGTTGGGGTCCGGACTATCCAGATCCAATGACATTCTTGGATATGTTTGAAACTGGAAATTCCCATAACGAAATGAACTACTCTAACCCAGAATACGACAAAATCATTAAAGCTGGTAAGACTACATTGCTAACAAATCCGAAAGAGCGCTTGGATCAGTTAGCAAAAGCTGAAAAAATCTTGCTCGATGATGCCGCAATCGCGCCAATTTTCCAACGCGGAGACGCTAACATCCAGCGTCCGTTTGTTCAAGGTATCGTAAGACACAATTTTGGTGGCAGCTATTCTTACAAATGGGCTTACGTGGAAGAGCACGACAGCAAAAAATAATAGAAAAACAGAGGGTGCGTGCCCTCTGTTTTTTATTGCACTTTTTTCGTGGAAATCGAATACATATGCAACATGAATCTTAAATGTTAGGAGACTATCATGACGTATTCCTATATTGACTTGCTTGCCTTGCTCGGCGTTGGCAGTGCGCATCCCGGCGGATTTTCGCAGACGAAGCAATTGCTGCGCTCTTTGCCGATTACATCTAAAACGAGCGTATTTGATGCTGGCTGCGGAACGGGAAGAACGGCTGCCTATATCGCAAACGAATACCGCTGTCCTGTCACAGCTCTGGATTTAAATCCTATGATGCTGGAAAAAGCAAAGAAAAGAATGCAGCGGGAAAAAGCGGCCGTAACGCTTATGCAAGGAAACGTTGAGCAGCTTCCATTTCCGGACAGCTCGTTTGACCTCGTTCTCACAGAATCCGTTGCTGCTTTTACACATATCCAAAAAACGCTGAAGGAAATGAACCGAGTCCTAAAGCCCAACGGCTATTTAGCTGGAATAGAAATGACAGTGGAACGCACGCTTCGTCCTGATGAAAAAGCAGAAATTCAAAGACTGTACGGAGCAAATGAATATTTGACTGAGGCAGAGTGGTACAATCGATTGCAGCATGCCGGCTTTTCAAACGTACAAATCGTGCACGGCAGCACAGCTGCAGCTTCGCAATATACGGCTGAACAGCCTGATTGGGACCTGTCATCTCAAATAGATGCCTCCGTGTACAGCGTATGGGCCCATCACGAAACTATTCTCGCTAAGTATGGCCATCTCCTTGGCCACCGCGTATTTATATGCCAAAAGTAAAAGCCAACCGTGGTTGGCTTTTTTCTTAGAAGAAAAACAAAGAAGCTATTGAAATGCCGACAATAAACCCAAATGCAAGCTCAACCGCTGCTCCTGCAAAACAGCAATCATCATCCCAGGAATTGTTATAGCCATAGTCATCGTAGCCGTAAAACTCATCATCATAGAGAGGGCTGTATCCAAAACCACCGTTAAACCCGCGCTGTCTGCGGCGCTGTACAGGCTCAATCCAAACGGAATCCTCTGTTACATCGATAACTCGTCCGAGATGATACATATCGGATCTATCTTGAATGCGGACAACTTGCCCATGATATTTTCTGCATAAATTATAGCATTCATAACGACGCATCCATTTCTGCCTCCTTTCCTGCCAGTTACTACTACTGTATGAAGCTTGGACAATTCATGCTTGTGTATGTATCTATAGCTTGTCTTTTGGCTGTAAATATTTCGTTCATTTCATGCGTACGAATATGGCGGAAGCGGATAGGGAAAAGGAGGAATGTATATACCACCATACTAACGGATACGCTGAAGAAGCAGTCTCGGCGGGAATGAGTTGCGCTGCTTCTCATTTCCATATGTGATATACAGCTTCATGGCATAATCTGCTGTCATATTTTCAAACGGCCGGGCTGATGCATATCTGTCTTAAAACAGGAAATTATAACCTTTGTACAAATCGGAGAAAAGGATGAGCAGCATGAACCAATCAGATCAAATTCAAACATATGAAGTGCCATGGGAAGATTTTATAGGAGCGCTGAGGGAGGAAATGAAAAAGCAAGTCGGGGCGGATATTATCGATAGCATCGTCTGCGACCTGAAGGATGGATTTGAAGTATATACATACATCCAAGGCGATATTGATTTTGAATACAAAGAAGCGCTGGAACGGAAATACGGCACAGATGCGAAGCTGCCGAACATCTTGACGATTGTGCTGCTGGCGTCTATTTATAACACAAAGGAAGAGAATATACGGCTGCACGCGGATAATAAAGAAGATCCAATAGTACAAGTGTATGTAAAACAATGAGTTCACCTGTTGAGGTGAACTTTTTTGCTGTTTAACGAATGGAATATATAGAAAATTTCATATACCAAAATAATATAAGTATTGCAATTATCTGTCAAAATCCGTAGTATTATAGACGATCATATCAATGCATAGGGGAAATGTAATGCTGGCTGAAAAATTACTTTTGCACATATTAATTATTCTTGCACCAATGTTTCTATATAGCGTTTTTCTAGAAAATCGCCGCTTAGGAAAATCACGAATCATGACCGGGCTTTTGCACGGGGCAGCGGCTTTTCTTTGTATGTGCTTTCCTTTTGTCAGCTACGGCTTCCATTGGGATTTGCGCTATGTTCCGTTAGTAATATCCTTCTTATACGGCGGCCCCGTCGCAGGAGGGATCGTGTATGTAATTATTATTGCGATGCGTATTGCCATTGGCGGTCCAGTGCTTTTATACGGCATCGCTATCGTTTCTGCATGTGCTTTCGTTCCATTGCTTTTCTCGGGACGTTTCTATAGATATATGCCAAAACAAAGAGTCATGATTAGTATAATGACGGCAGTATGGTCTGCATTTACCGCATTTTGCACAGTTACGGTATACGTATTTGTAGTGAATGCAGACCGTATTAACGCGAAGCCGATGTACGATCTCGTCTGGATTGGAATTATTCAAATTATGGGTATGACAGTGTCAGCGCTCATGTATGAAAGAATTATTGAAAGAAAGGCCATGCGAAAAGAAATGGAGCGAGCTGAAAAAATGAATACGCTCGGAGAATTGGCGGCCTCTATCGCTCACGAGGTCCGTAATCCGCTCACTGTCGTCAAAGGCTTCCTTCAGCTCATGCAGCAGGAGCAAAACTATCAATACGTGCCGCTCATCTTGACTGAAGTCGAACGGGCAGAGAAGATTATCAGCGACTATCTGAACTTCGCAAAGCCGCAGTTCAGAAAAATAGAGAGCTTTTACCTTAGCAATGTAATTTCGGATGTGATCATGCTTCTCGAGCCGCTTGCCGCTAATAAATATATACAGCTGAAAAGCGAAATACATGTGAATCCGCTTTTAGAAACAGACAGCGACCAGCTGAAACAGGCGCTTATCAATATCATAAAAAACGCGATTGAAGCAACCTCACAAGGCGGGACAGTCGCAATCAGAACGGATGCCGGAAAAGGGGAAGCGCAAATTATCATCGCCGACACAGGAAAAGGCATGACAAAAGAACAGCTCGCCCGCATCGGCACATTATTCTACACGACAAAAGAAAAGGGAACAGGCCTGGGCACGATGGTATCCTTGCGCATCATAGAAGCGATGAACGGCAAGCTCTCATACACGAGCGAACCAAGTGTCGGCACAGAAGCCGTAATTTGCCTGCCTGTAAAAGAAGAAAAACGAATGCGCCGTGCGCAGTAAAGCATCTCTTATTGTTCTATGCAGGACAAGGAGGTGCTTTTTTTAGCAAAGAATGTAACCGCTTACAGAAAACTTTATCCCTACTCCAGTAGGATTTTCCAAGCAATCAGCTATGAATCTCCCCGCTTGCTGTGAGCCTACGCTTTTCATACACTTGAAGTGGGGATATTTTCGCCTAATTCATGATAAAACAGCCGTAAATGGATAAAATAGGTAGGGAAATGTACAAAGAGAGGACCTTATGAATTCCATGGTAAAATATAAGCGATTGATTTTCGTTTTAATGGCCATCATCCTTTTAACCGGCTGTGTATCAGGCACGGCAGATATAAAAATAAATAAGAATGGCAGTGCAGATGCAAAAATTCGCTTTGTGCTAAAGCAGCAAGCTAAAAAATATTTAGCCGGCATGGATCCTTTCACTTCTATGGAATCTATTCTGAAAAATTACGGATTTAAAGTGAAAGAGTTTGACGGAAAACAGGACTTTGGATTTGAAGCGACGAGGCATTATGATTCGCTGAAGGAATTCGAAACGGCAGGAGTACCGGAAGCGCAGCCTGTGAGCGGGGGCAGTAAAGGAAATGATATTGTTTCCGTTAATTACGACACAAAAAAGCAGATGTTTTTTACCGTTTATAATGTTACTAGTAAAATCAACTTTTCTCCGTTGTACGATGATTTTTTACGCTCGTTCAGCCGCGAATTCAGCGCTGCGGATATGACGTCTGGATTTGTCGGCAACGAACTGAGAAAGCAAATGGATCTAAGAGTGAAGGTTTCGCTTCCGGTCAAAGCGAAGAAATCTAATGCGACAAAGAAGTATAACGGAGGGAAGCAGTTGGAGTGGAAGCTGAACCCGGCGCAAGTAAATACATTGAGTATGCAAGTGAAAGTGCCAAATATACGCAATATCATAATAGCGGCAGCAATCGGACTTGCTCTCATGCTTGTTGTTATCATTGTGTGGTGGAAGAAGCGGAAAAAGAATAAAGACAAAAAAGCGTCTTAGTGAAACCAACTCCTCGTATAGTATTAAAGGGGTTGGTTTTTTGCTTGGAAACCATTAGGCTATATATGAGTGAATGATAAATTCGACATTTCCATGTGCCATGTGCAACCAAAAGGGGATATTGTATGCTCCTTCTCTCTGGTTTACCCTTGCATGAACCACTACAAAGGTTTGACCGCTTCTGCACGTCGCCGGATGATCTTTCCCCACTATAAAAAGACGGTTTTTTTATTCACTTGTATATATAGTGTTTTTATGTACCCTATAAAAAAATCAATAAATTATTGACTTTTTAATTCAGACTATTTAGAATTAAGATCAATTAATGAAGTGTAATCCAATATTTGTAATTTCTTATCCAGAGAGGTGGAGGGACTGGCCCTTTGAAGCCTCGGCAGCGGATTCTTTGTAGAGTACTGTGCCAATTCCAGCAAGCAGCAAGCTTGGGAGATAGGGAAAGACGATGATGTATAATTGCGTATGCATATGCATTTTCAGCCTCTTTCTGTTTTCCGGAAAGAGGCTTTTTATATGGAGAAAAAGGGGGCATTGTATGCGATTGTGCTTGAAGATGTACATAAGGTATATGGATCTAAGCAGAAAGCAGAGGCTTTAAAGGGCATTGATTTACACGGGGAACAAAGGAGATTGCAAACAGTAGTTAAAATCATAGACAAATGTAGTCATAAGTAGTGAAGTATACTTATGAAACAATATAAACCAAAAGAATTTTCAGAAATGATTAATGTGTCTGTCCGAACACTGCAAAGATGGGATAACCAAGGTGTATTAACTGCTTACCGAAACCCAAAAGGAAGAAGATACTACACGGATAAACAGTATAGAGAGTACATGGGGATTCGAGAAGAAAATAAAGTAGGTAAGACCGTTATTTACACGAGGGTGTCTAATCAAGGGCAAAAAGATGACTTAGAGAATCAGATTGAGTTTTTAAAAACATTCGCTAATGCAAAAGGAATCATCGTCAATGAAGTAATTACTGATATTGGTAGTGGATTAAACTACAACAGAAAACAGTGGAACAAATTGATTGATGGCTGTATTGAGGGTGACATTTCAGCCATTATCATTGCACACAAAGATAGATTTGTTCGCTTTGGTTATGATTGGTTCGAAAAGTTTCTTCGTAAAATGGGGATAGAAATCATTGTTGTGAATAATGAGAAGTTGTCCCCTCAAGAGGAACTGGTTCAAGACTTAATATCCATAATTCATGTATTTAGCTGCAGGATATATGGATTGAGAAAATACAAAAAGAAAATGTCGGAGGATAAAGAGTTATGAAAAAAGCATACCTGACCGAGATTAAACCGACAAATGAACAAGTAACCAAAATCAATCAAACTATTGGAGTGTGCAGATACGTTTATAACTTATACCTTTCTAAAAATAAAGAGACGTACGAAAAAGAAGGTAAATTTATAACTGGATATGATTTTTCCAAATGGCTGAATAATGAACACACAAAAGTCAGTGACCAGTGGATAAAAGAAGTTTCAAGTAAAGCAGTAAAACAAGCGATAATGAACGGAGAAAGAGCTTTCAAGCGATTTTTCAACGGATTATCTAGATTCCCTAGATTCAAGAAAAAGAAAAAACAAGATGTAAAATGTTACTTTCCCAAGAATAACAAAACGGATTGGACTATTGAACGTCACAAAGTAAAGATCCCTACTATTGGTTGGGTGAAATTAAAAGAATATGGATATATTCCTAAAAATGCAACAGTAAAAAGTGGAACCATATCTCAAAGAGCAGGAAGATATTTCGTATCTATACTTTGTGAAATAGAAAACACGAACACGAAGATAAAACGAAATGAGTCAGGGCTAGGAATTGATTTAGGCATAAAAGAATTTGCTGTTCGTAGCGATGGTGAAGTTCACAAAAACGTGAACAAAACGGAAAACGTAAGAAAGCTAGAAAAGAAATTAAGACGTGAACAACGCTCTTTATCACGAAAATATGAAAATCTAAAAAAGAGAGGTGAAAAATCTGCTACTAAATTAAGAGCGAATATGAACAAAAATATTTTTAGGGTACAAAAGCTACATGCTCGATTAGCAAATATCAGATTAGAGTACGTAAAGTCTGTTGTGGATGATATGGTGACAACCAAGCCAGCTTTTATCACAATAGAGGATTTAAATGTAAAAGGTATGATGAAGAATAAACATCTATCCAAAGCAGTGGCACAGCAGTGTTTCTATACATTTAAAACCTGGTTAATTGCCAAGTGTAAGAAATACGGAATTGAATTACGCCAAGTAGACAGATTTTATCCATCATCAAAAACATGCTCATGTTGCGGTCAAAAAAAGTTGATTTAAAACTATCTGACCGAGTGTATGTATGTGAGTGTGGTCTTGTAATAGATAGAGATTTGAATGCGTCTATTAACCTTTTACAAGCAAAAGAATATATCATTCTAACCTAAATAGATGGTATATGTGTACGGTGGGCTACATCGGAATTTACGCCTGTGGAGAGCTATACAAACCAAAGTAGCGAGCAAGTGGCAAAATGGGGTTCGAAGAAGCAGGAACACTCTAAAAATGTACATTTGTCTGTATTTTTAGTAGCAGAGATTTTCGGAGTTGTCGATGCGGTGCCGGAAAAAGCTCTTTGATCCGCTGTGTGAATTTGCTGGAAGAGCTGACATTAGGACAGGTTCTTATCGATGGGGTAAATCTTCAGGAAATTTCCCCCCTGCGAACATCTATAAATAAGGGAGAGAGAAGCATGACATTTGTTCAAACCGATGCACAGCGCAAAATAATTACAGAAAGTATTGAGAATGCGAAGCATGTATATATTGAAACGAGCCATGCGATTCATGAAAAGCCTGAAATCGGCAACCGAGAGTATTTTGCGTCACAAACATTAGTTGATTTACTAGAAGGTGCGGGATTCCGGGTTACACGCAATATTGCGGGGCATGAAACAGGCTTCGTCGCCAAGAAGCATTCCGGAAAGCCTGGTCCAACAATTGGTTTTCTGGCAGAGTATGATGCGCTTCCGGGTCTTGGTCATGCGTGCGGACATAATATTATCGGCACTGCGAGCACAGCGGCTGGCATCGCCTTAGCAGAGGTGATTGCGGAGACAGGCGGAGAAGTGATCGTGTTCGGAACACCGGCTGAAGAGGGCGGTCCGAACGGAAGTGCAAAAGGGAGTTTTGTGGATTATGGCATTTTGGAAGAGGTAGATGCGTGTCTCATGATTCATCCAAGCGGAAAAACCTCGGTCACAAGTCCTTCTCTTGCAGTCGACCCGTTTGACTTTCATTTTTACGGCAAGCCAGCACATGCGGCGGCTTCTCCTGAAAAAGGAATCAATGCGCTTGATGCGGTCATTCAATTGTTCAACGGCATTAACGCCTTGCGCCAGCAGCTTCCGTCCGATGTGAAAATTCACGGTATTATCACACACGGCGGAGACGCACCAAATATCATACCGGAATATGCGTCAGCCCGCTTTTTCATTCGTGCGAAAACGAGAAAACGCTGTGAGGAAGTAACGGAAAAAGTGAAAAAAGTGGCGGAAGGAGCTGCTTTAGCAACGGGAGCAACGATCAAGATTGAGCAGTTCCAAAATAAAATTGATAACCTGTTATTGAATCGTACCTTCGACGCCGTTGCAGCAGAAGAGCTGGAGCAGCTTGGCGAAATTGTACATTATGAAGGACGTTCAGGAATTGGATCGACGGATGCAGGAAACGTCAGTCAAGTCGTGCCGACCATTCATCCGTACATTAAAATCGGTCCAGACGATTTAATCGCCCACACGGATGAATTTCGGGAAGCGGCAGGCTCCAAGCAAGGGGACAAAGCGCTTATTATCGCCGCAAAGGCGCTTGCTTTTACGGGGTACCGCTTGCTGACGGATTATGATGTACTGCAAAAAATACGCGCGGAGTTTGAGGTTGCGAAACAAGCGGAAGAGAGATAACAAGAATACGAGATGCTTGAGGTCGCGAAGTTTCTTGGTCAGGAACTGACAAATGTATACGGACAAAGCATAAAGATATGTCGGAATAACAAAGTGGACTTATATAAGCATGCAGGTTTATTTTTGGTATGTCGTATACAGTAAGAATTATGGTTTTTAAATGAATGGAAATACTTGGAGGTATTGCCGCGAAACAATTCTCGAACACCTGCTTACGGAAAAGCGGGTGTTTTCCTTTACATGTCTTTTTCTTCCAGCTTGTACATATATTTTAGTAGACGTCATCGAGGAGGAAACCATGGATCCGATGTATACAGGTAGTATCATATCTTCACTATGCACCATGCTGGGTGCCGTCCCTGCCATGTTTTTAAAAAACGTATCACATAGAGGAAGAGACATTTTACTGGCTTACACCGCGGGCATCATGGTGGCCGCTTCTACATATGGATTAATTCCGTCCGCTATAAAACTATCCAACATATACGTATTAACAATAGGAATCTTATTGGGGGCAGTCGCTTTGACATTCCTGGACAGCTGCCTTCCCCATATTGAATTGGAGCGGTCCGCTTCCGGTATATTTCAAGAAGGAACGCCGCTGTTATTGATTGCGATGGCGTTCCATAACATACCCGAAGGCCTTTCCGTCGGCGTCAGTTACGGCAGTCATTTTGAAGATTTGGGACCGCTCGTCTCCTTTGCGATCGGACTGCAGAATATACCGGAAGGATTTTTGGTTGCGTTATTTTTAGTTTCTCATGGGATAAAACCTTTAAAGGCGCTTTTTTATACTTCGCTTACAGGTTTGCTGGAGTTGGCATCAGGTATGCTCGGATTATCGTTTGCCGGCCAGTTTGCGGGAGTCGTACCGTACGGACTGGCGTTTGCGGCGGGGGCGATGCTGTTTGTAGTGTATAAGGAGCTGATTCCGGAAAGTCACGGGGACGGGAATGAACGATCGGCAACGTTTTCGTTTATTATTGGATTGCTTACGATGATTGCGCTGACGCATTGGGTGAGGTGATTGGAATTTTGGAGAGAGTAAGCTTATATCGTCACTGTAAATAGCTAAGTGTGTAAATGTCTTGTCATAGCCTATTACATTACTTTTGAAATCATGCTGTTTTAACTGCAAAGAGAGAGGATTTTCATCCATCTGACCTTTAAGTATTCCGGAACATAAATCTGTCATTTTAAATTTGTTGATGACAAAATAGCGGCAAACTTTGCATAATGAAATGCGTTTTGAACAACCTCTAAATATAGACATGGAAACGAAGGGGGTATGAAAATGGAATACGGTCAATTCCCTGTTTTTTTCGACGGACGCACAGCGCATGCCGGTACAGGCAGAGACGCGGAGTTTGCGTTTGATGGTACGCTTACTGCGGAAGCCCGCAGATTAATGGGTGCTGCGCCAAACGTAGAAGAGACAGATATGGGCTTGCTGGAATAGCTCTTTCTCAGCAAGCAATCCGATATCGCGAATGGATCTTAGAAGAACCAAAGTCATATTTATAAGGTTTTACAAACAAAGAGAGATGCTTATAATTAGGAAGCATCTCTTTTTATTTAGGATAAAATCAAAAAATCGTCCGGCAATCCTTCTCATTTCTCCCCTGCCTTTAAACCCCAAAATGCTCGTAGTATGCGGTAAACAAAGAAACAAACCTGCGTGCCTAATAAAAACGCAGGGAGGTGTTGTTAAAGGATTGGACTGTTACAAAACTCGGCAGGCGCACTATCCTCACCCTAAAACACTCCTCTTTTTTTTACATAATATTATTATCTGTGCGATCTGTCCCTCTGAAAATACAAGTCATATCCCGCTATTTTTTTCATAAGCTTAACCATAGGAATTTGTCTATGGTTATCCCATTGAAAAGGTGGCGTCAGCTTATGAGAAAACATTTGATGGCCACATGCGTGCTTCTTTTGCTGCTTATGGTTTGGATGCCTGTCTCCGGGGCAAAGGACGGTGAGGCGAAGCGAAGGACGGTCGTGCTCGTATATGATGATTCCGGCAGTATGCGATCGAGCGGAAAAAAGGCGGTGAACCGCTGGATGTATGCAAGCTATGCGCTGCAGAGCTTTGTCGGGCTGCTTGACGGAGGAGACCGCTTTTCGTACGTGCTGATGAGCAATCCTGCACAGGAGATAGCGGTTACGCTTGGAAAACGTCAGGCGGAGATAGACGGAATACGGAACTGGAACAGCTATAAAAATACACCGTTTCAATCGGTGGAGACGGCGATTGAGGCTTTAAAGCGACAATCGAGCAACGGGAAGGATGAGTTTTGGCTTATCATGCTGACCGACGGCGCGTTTAATGAGCTGGAATCTTCAAACGGTGCGCAGTATGAAGGAAATAAAAAGCATATTACAGATACGCTCCGGAATTTTAAAGCTTGGATGGACGAGAGAAAGCTTTCTGTTCATTCTGTTTTAATTACGATGGAGTCCCAGTTGACTGAGGATGAACGGCAGCAGGTGAATACGTTTAAAGAGATTTGGCAAGAGACGATAAACGGCATTCTTCTTCCGACAGACGGCGAGGACGGCGTTGTGAATAGCGTTAATCAAGCGGCGGGGCTTATTGCGAACCGCGATCCGTTTTCCAATGTAGAAGATGTGGTAAAAACGGAAGTGAAAGGAAATAAGGTAACCGTTACATCACCGTTTCCGCTTCGAAGAATAACGGTTGTGCAGCAGGGAAGCGCAGAGAATGCGCGTGTTGTGAAAACATCGGACGCAACGCTTGTGACAGAAGGACCGTACAAAACACAAACGCCGCAGCGAGCGATTTTAAATGGAAGCATTACGCACCTTGCCCGATCAGACGGCGCAGTGCTGAAGGCCGGGAAATATGAATTGCAGCTGGATCGGGACATTTCTTCCGGCAGCATAAAGGTGCTTGTCGAGCCTGCGCTCGATTACACGGTAAAGGTATATAAAAAAGAGGGCAAGCAGCTGACGGAAGCAAGCGAGAAGATGTATGAGGGTAGCACGGTGATTGTTGAGGCGAAGCCGAATGAGCTCCCGGTGAATTCTTCTTATTTTGCAGCATCGATTGTGCAAAACGGCAAATCCGAGCCGATGAAATGGGATGACTTGCGCAAGACGTTTCAATATGAAATGAAGGTCGGGACAGAGCCGATTCGCGGGAATGTCAGCATGAATATTAAAGGGTTTTACCAGCAGACGAAAGAGTTTCGCATAAGTCCCGTTCCAAAGCCGAAGCTGTCTCTTCAAGTAGAAACAAAGGATTGGCGGGAGAAGGTTACCGATCTTTCCGAAAGCTCTCCCATTGTATTGCAGCCGCTTCTTGACGGGAAGCCGATGACAGCGGAAGAAATCAAAAACACCTCGTTCCGCGTCACGTTCAACAAACGAATCAGCTATGAACTGTCGCAACAAGGTACGAAACTCTATTTATATCCTCGCCCTTATTACTCCGACACATTTAACTTTACAGAAACCGGCACCATAGAAGCCGCCATCACAATGGAAAGTCAAGAATTCGGAAAAGCATCACAAGTTGTTGTTCTTACTGTTGCAGATGTATCGTTTTGGGAACGGTATAATGTAATTTTTCAGTATGTATTGCCGATTGGCATTGTTATCATCATGCTTGCGGTTTTAGTCATCGGCTGGATTATACGCCCGCGCTTTCACCGAAGAGCCTTTATTTCTTATGAATTAGATCAGTCGTTATCGGATGAATGGATTCATAAAGGAGAGCCCGAGCTGCTTCGCAATGCATGGTGGAAGCATTATCTCGGCATTCCGTACAGGGCAGAGCGGCGGACCGTGCAGTCTGTAACGTTCATTGCGAAAAAGGGGACGAAAGCTGTGTTTGTCGCGAAGGAATCACAGGTGGAAGGCATGATTATTGACGGTTCATTTTTGCAAGAAGATGAAATAGGCTTCGAGCATCGTACGCTTTACCCGAATGAAGCGGTTAGGATTGACCGCGGCTATGGCAAGGAAACGTATCGATACGAGTGCGACTAGGGGGATGGTACGGGTGAATTCACAAGTTCCGACGATTTTAATTGGTCTTGGGGGGATCGGAAGTACGATTACGTATAATGTGTACAGCAAAATACCGAAGGAGCGCCGCAAGAAGGTGGCGATGCATGTGTTTGATACGGATATTAACACGGTGAGCCGATTTGGAAATAAAAAATTCATGACACAAACAAGTTCCAGCAAAACGCCGCGTGAATATCTTGCGGAGGATGCGACGATTACGGATTGGTTTCCAGAGGATCCGACGATTCTCGACAAGCCGCTTACAGAAGGCGCAGGGCAGCTTCGCGTTATTTCCCGCCTGGCATTGCGGGCGGCGATGAAGGATGATAAGCTGACAGCATTTTGGCAGGAGATTGAAAGAATCTTTCCGGTCACAAGCGATACGACGGAGTACGGCGTGCGCGTCATCATCATTACGTCGCTCGCAGGCGGAACCGGATCGGGAATGTATCTCCAAATTGCGCTGTATTTGCGGGAAATGCTCCGAAAAAAATTACAGCATAATAACATTATCATACGAGGGGCATTTCTCCTTCCTGACGCTCTCGTCAAAACACGAACAATCAGCGCGAAAGAGTTTGAGACTGTTCAGGCGAACGGCTATGCTTCTTTAAAAGAGCTGCATGCGATTACGCTCGGCTCTTCCGGCGAGCTGTCCCGCCGCGGCGGTGCGACAATTGAGCTGGAATACCGTCCGGATCAAGTAGACGAAGACGGCCGGACGAATCATACGATCATGCAGAAGCATTTGCCTTATAACTATTGCTTCCTGTATGACTATGAAAATTTGCACGGTCATCATTTGCAGAATTTGTCCGATTATATGGAGCAGATGACGAATACGATTTATCTGCAGCTGTTCAGTCCGATTTCCGCCAATCATTTTGCACAGGAGGATAACCAAATTCAGCAGCTTGCCGATTCGAACGGAAAAGCGCGCTATTGCGGAGCCGGTGCGGCAAAACTCATTTATCCGTACGGGCATGTTTTGGAATATTCGGCCCTTAAGTGGGCGGTGCAGGGCTTGGATGAGTCGTGGCTGCATTTAGACAAATTGTATGAGGAGAAGAAAAACCGTTACGAGCAGGATGTACGCCGCGGCGTGCAGCGGGAAAAGCCGGAGCGAGGCCGCAGCTTTTTGGAGGATTTGGAGCACCTCGCCACGCGGCCGGAGCGGGCGCATCCGTTTTACAAGCAAATTTATATGGAAACGCGCGAAGGAGCGGAAGGCGGTAAAACGGGCATGCCCAAGGCACGTCAGTTTTTAGAAGCAGTGGACAGCTACGTGCAGCGCACGGTGCAAAAGGATGAGGAGTTGAATCGCCTGCAGCGTGAATGCAAAGTGATGAGCGCGAAGCTGAAGGTGCCGGAGCAAATGAAGGGAGAGGTAGGACGTGTCGATCATGCGGTGCGTCTATATGCCTACAGCATTCCAAGCCGCGTACACGAGCACGTCACAACGCTTGTGTATGACATTATTGAAGCGGATCAGTTTTCGCCGAGCGGCGCTGAGGGGCAATCGTATCAGCTCAACACGTGGTTTTTGAAAAAACCGTCTCCGATTCATCCTGTGACATCGCGGTATATGCTGTATGAAGTTCGAAAGCTGTTGGCAGAGCGCATGAAGCGCTTGCAGGAAAGCAATGAACAAAAGCGCAATCTCATCCAAAATTACGATAAAAAATTCAATCTCGGCAATGTGGACGGCACGGTAACGGCGGTGCGCCGCGTCGAGCTTTCGGAGCAGCAGGGCTGGTTCGGAAAAATGTTTCATAATATGCAGCGCGCGTTCCGTAAAGAGTTTCAGGATATTATCGCGCAGTATGTGAATAAACTGACGGATTATCGCAAGGAAATGCTGCTTGAGCTTGTGTATCAATCCATTTACCAAGCGGTTGAACAAATGATTAAGCATTGGGAGCGGTTCTTTGATAACCTGCAGGAAACGCGGGAAAACCTGCTGCTTGAGATCCAAAAGCGCGCCAAGGAATTCGAAGGAAAAACGAATCCGACGAGCGTGTACGTGCTCGCAAGCGAAGAGATGCAGGAAAAGCTGTGGAAGCAACTTTATCAAAGTGTAGATAACGGCATATTGCCGCCTGAAATTTCTTCGGAGATTTATTTAAGCTTATATCGGGAGTACTGCAAGGACAGCGGAGCAGAAGAAGGGAGGTCGCAAAAGGTAGAGGATTTTTACCGCTCGCATATTCTTGCGTATTGCCGTAAAGAATTGCAGTCGCGGTATCGCGATAAACTCGAACTGAACGTAATTGATGCACTGCGCAAAGAAGCTGATTTTAAAAGCTGCGACCGCAGCGAATATGTGAAAGAGCGCATTGACAATCTCATTCATTTAGCGAGTCCGTTCATTCCGAAAGTAGCGCATCACCGCGAGCTGCAGTATTGGGGGATTCACCCGAACGTGTATCGCGAGCTGAACGAGGAATTGGTGCAAGAGGTGTTCAGGGAAAAGGAAACGGTCGATACGGCGTTTTCACCGTTTGAAGTGGTGTGCTATCGGGCGCATTATGGCTTGTCGCTTCAGGATTTTCCGAAGCTTTCCGCCGGTCATGCGGCAAACGGCTATAACGACGGCAAGGGAGATTACTTCCAAGCATATTACCGGCGCGTTCACAAGCTGAACGTCCGCAAGTCCAACTTAACGCCGCATCTTGATAAATATTGGCATTTGCCGGCATTTATGCCTGACTTGAATGCTACGCAAACGAAGCTTGATTATGAAAAATGCAACCGTGCATTTTTATATGCGTACATGTACCGCTGGATCAGCCTTGTCAGGGTAGATGAGCAGTTCGTGTACCAATATAACGGTATCGGACGAAGCTCGCTTATTCAGTCCAGAGGCAAGAATGTGACGTGCGAGGGCTATAAATTGCACAGAGGACTGTTGCATAACCCGTTCATTTATGAAAACATCATTTCCCGCTTCGAGCAGGAGCAGGAAGCGGCGCTGCAGGCAGGCGGACATTTATATACGCATCCGTTTGTAACGGGCGCTCAGGATTTAAAATGGCTGCGCAAAGAGTTCATTCACAATATTTTAGACGTTGTCCTCATGTACGGCAGCGAAGCGAAGCGGGATGCGACGCTTGAAGAAACGTCCGATGAATTGCTTCGTCTTTTGCTTGATGAAATAGAGAGCTATTTTAAAAGTTACTACGGAGCAGGAGCGGAAGGCATCGCACGGAAGGAAGCGGCTATTTTTATCGAGCATTTGTGGAATCGTTCGTATGCAAAAGGCTATGTGGACGAAAACAGTGCCTCCTACAAAAAATGGCTGCATATGCTCGGCGTCCAAGAGGTGCATGAGGAAACGAAGGCGAACGTATAAGCGGTATATCAGGCACCCTTACCATAGATTATGGGAGGGTGTTTTTGTACTTAAACAACTGCTAGCATGCAAATCCCTGCATGCTTCTTTTTATGATACAATGAAGGAAGCAGAGGAGAGATAGGGATGAAGTGGATATACATATTACTTGTGAACATATGGGCTTTTTACCTAATGGGCAACGATAAACAAAAAGCAAAACGGAAAGAGTGGCGTATTTCCGAAAGCATGCTGTTTTTTGCAGCGGCCATCGGCGGAGCGTTCGGCGCATGGCTCGGCATGTATACGTTTCGCCATAAAACACAAAAGATGCAATTTGTGGTCGGCATTCCGCTTTTGGCACTGCTTACGGCCGCTGCGTTATGGACAATGCGCTAAGGCGCATTGTTTTTCTTTTCCAGCTTCTTTCGGTATAATGAGTGCCATATAAGAGGAGGGATACATATGGACCAATCTAAAAAGCAAGAGGCGCTTCGCAAGCTGACGCCGATTCAATATCGGGTCACGCAAGAAAACGGAACGGAGCCACCGTTTCGAAACGAATTTCACGATTATAAGGGTGAGGGATTATATGTGGATATCGTCTCCGGAGAGCCGCTGTTCAGCTCGCTTGATAAATACGATTCCGGCTGCGGCTGGCCAAGCTTTACAAAGCCGTTAAAAGATGAGCAAGTGAAGGAACTGCGTGATTTGACGCACGGCATGATTCGCACAGAAGTGCGCAGCAAGGATGCGGACTCGCACTTGGGCCACGTCTTCACCGACGGACCGCGCGACCGAGGGGGCCTTCGCTATTGTATCAACTCCGCGGCGCTTCGTTTCATTCCAAAAGAAGAGCTGGAGAAGGAAGGCTACGGCGAATACGTGAAGTTGTTTGCAAAGTAAGGAAAGCCTGCTTGCTGCTTTGTCGGGAAAATGAGAAAAGAAGCTGTTGTATGAAAGAGAGCGGCGCTTATATAATGAATGTTAGGTAAAGAGAGTAGGAGGAATAGCATGGAGAATCAGTCATCGCAGCAAAAAAAAGGCATAATCTATGCTGGTGGCGCTTATGTGATGTGGGGGATACTTCCGCTCTATTGGAAGCTCGTGCAAGGCGTTTCGGCTGAAGAAATACTAGCGCACCGCGTTGTGTGGTCATTTGTATTTATGCTGATCATATTAAGCATTAGTAAACGAATGGGTCAATTTCGGACGGAATGGAAGAGGCTGCTTCGCAATCCGAAATCCTTCATCATGTTAATTATTGCATCTTTATTAATTAGTGTGAACTGGTTCATTTACATATGGGCGGTGAACCATGATCATATTATTGAAGCAAGTCTTGGTTATTACATCAACCCGCTCGTCAGCATTTTGCTTGGCATGGTCGTATTGAAGGAGCGGCTAAACTTTTGGCAGCTTTTATCGGTGGCGTTAGCGGCTGTTGGCGTAACAGTGCTGACTGTTCAGTACGGTTCGTTCCCATGGATTGCGGTAAGCCTTGCAGTCAGCTTCGGTATATACGGTTTGGCGAAAAAGCTTACAAATTTCGATTCTATGATTGGTTTGACATTAGAGACGCTTGTTATTACGCCGGTTGCTTTTATCTACTTAGTGTATTTGCAAGTAAACGGAAATATTTCATTTGGAACGGGTTCCTTTTCTGAAAGTCTCTTATTGGTGGGCAGCGGCGTCGCAACTGCATTGCCGCTTCTCTACTTTGCGAAGGGAACGAAGCTCATTCCTTTGTCTATGGTAGGCTTTTTGCAATATATCGCCCCGACCATCAGCTTATGCTTAGGTATATTCTTATATAACGAGCATTTCACAAAAGCCCATTTGACCGCGTTCTTCTTTATTTGGATGGCGCTTGTGACGTTTTCGTTCGCGAAGACGAAGCTTATGGTTAGTCTGCAGCCGAAGTTTGGAAAAAATAAATCTGCGAAGGCGTCATAAAGCTCGGGGGAACCCCGGGCTTTTTTATGAAAATTTTTAAAAATATATAGAAAAATTATACATTTCTATATTACTATAAAAATAAGGAAGATGTTGGCATCCTTAGTTTGTGAGTGCGGAGGATACGATGGGAAAACAAGCAGGAAGACAAGTATTAGAAATATTGGCAGGGTTTGTTTTGGCGCTGGCGGCGGCCATTTGGGGAAATACCCTTATGTTAGCGGCTGTTGGTATGTTTTGTGTACTTTACATTACGCTGCAAAACGGATGGAAAAGCGGTATCATTTCTTCGCTTTTGCTGAGCCTGACGGTTATGCTCGTCAAAAATGTGCCGTCCGGCAGTGCAGAAGGGAAGGAAGCCGCCCTTATAATTATCGGGCTGATCGCATGCGCCTATTTATTCGGCTCTGTATTTCATAGGAAGCACGGCGATTTACATACGCTGGAGCATGAATTTGCGCAAGAGAAGCTTTTGTTTGAAGAGGAGTTTGTTCGTCTGGAAAAAGAAAACAAGCATTTGCATAAGCAGCTGCTGCAAGGGGAAGCGAGTATGATCGCAGCTTATGAACTTGCCGCTTCTTTGGAACAAAATCATCCAGATCGTGTGCTGAACGAGTGCGCTAAAGTCTTGCGAGAGTATTTTCAAGCTGAAAGCTTCGCAATCTATCATCTCGATTCTCCACAGCATACGTTGCAAATGCAAGTGCGCATCGGTTTGGGTTATATGCCGCCAATTGTTTATCTTGAGCAATCATCTTTTTATGAAAGAATGTTGAACAGCCGGACTGCTACATGGAAACAACCGGGGGAAGAGGATGCGCCCATGCTGGCAATTCCGCTTGTGGTGAAGGATCAGATTGAAAAAGTGATGATAATACCAAATATGGATAGATATCGTCCTGCAGATTTGAACGTAACGTTTTTACAATCGCTTTTGCATATAATCGTATATCATTATGAAAAAGCAGAAAAACAGCGGGAACGGGATGACTTATATCCGGGCACACGCATTCATCATATGACATCATTTCAAAAGTATATAGATCTTGAACGGGAGCGACTGCATCTGTTTGAGCAGCCGTTCGTATGTATCGGCATGTACGTGCGCGGCTTAGAAGAAAAACATTTGCCGTTTTTGCAGGATGTATTGGCCAAAGAGCTGTGCGAATTAGATCAGGTGGCGTACAATAGCGTGACACACATGCTGTATGTGCTTCTTCCCGGAACGGATGCAAGTCATGCCGGGCTTGTACGAAAACGGCTGGAGGCTATTTTAAAAGAAAAGCACATTTTCGTCATCAACTGGACTGTGCTGCAAAACGAAGAGGCGGTTTAACGGAAACATTTGCCTTTTTTTCTATGAAACACTATGATAAAGAAAAAGTTCTTTCGTAGGGGGGCGCTTATGATGGAGCATATCTTGGACAACGGTCCGCTTATGTCGGCTGTCATTGCCTGGTTCTTGGCACAATTTGCAAAGGTAGTAATTGTTTTAATTAAGACAAGAGAGGTGGATTTTGCAAAGTTTTTCTCATCCGGCGGCATGCCAAGCTCGCATTCCTCTACTGTTACAGCCTTGGCAACCGCCACTGGCTTTCAGGAAGGAGTCGCAAGCACATCATTTGCCCTGGCAGTTATATTCGCTGTCATCGTGATGTATGATGCGTCTGGTGTTCGTCTTGCGGTAAGCAGACAGGCGAAAATTTTGAATGATTTCTTTCACGGAAGAGCAAAGGATTATAAACAATTGAATGAACTCGTCGGTCATACGCCGTACCAAGTCGTTGTCGGTGCCGTTTTAGGCGCCGCCGTGGCCGCCTGGTATTACTAAAAAGCAGCTGTTTCGGCTGCTTTTTTATTTTGTTCATATGCATGTGCGTTCCTGAATATCGTATACGGATAGGAGGGGAACTATGGAACTGCATGAACATATCCAAGGACGCATAGCGGACTTGCGGCGCCTGCAATATGCTGACGGAACGTGGCGTTTTTGCTTCGAGGGAGCGCCTTTGACAGATTGCTTCATGATTATGACGCTTCAAGCTTTACATAAAAAAGAAGATAGGCTGATGAATAGATTAACAGAGCGCATTGCCGGTCTGCAGGACGCAAACGGCGCGTGGAAGCTGTATAAGGATGAGCAAGGCGGCAATCTGTCTGCGACAATCGGGGCATATATGGCGTTATTAATGTCCGGCCGTTTTTCTAAAAGCGATTCGAACATGAGACGGGCGGAGGATTTTATAAAAGCGAGGGGCGGATTGGCACGCACGCATTTCATGACGAAATTCATGCTTGCATTGTTCGGACAATATCCGTATCCGAAGCGGCTTTCTCTTCCAATGACCATCTTTTTGCTGCCTCCGTCTGCGCCGTTTTCTATATATGAGCTGAGCAATTACGCCCGCATACATCTTACACCGCTGATCGTTTGCATGAATAAGCGCTTTGTGGCGGAAGCGGAGCATGTGCCTGATTTAAGTCATTTGCTTGGCGAAAATCCGGATTGGTTTAAACAAGACCGTGTTCCTTTTCTTGATACTCTCTTAAAGGAAGGAAAACAGCTTGCATCGTATCCGGTGAAAATCCACCAAAAAGGCTATCAGGCGGCAGAGGATTTTATGCTAAAGCGCTTAGAAGAAAACGGAACGCTTTACAGCTATGCGAGTGCCACTTTTTACATGATCTATGCCATGCTTGCACTTGGATATAAGGAGGATGCACCTGTTATTTCACAAGCTTTACAAGGATTGTCTACATATTTCTATGAAACAGAACGAGGCCTTCATCTGCAAAACTCGCCGTCCGAAGTTTGGGATACAGCCTTACTCAGCTATGCTTTACAGGAAGCCGGTGTGCCGCCGCAAGATCCGATGATTACAGCTGCGAACGAGTACTTGCTGCTGCGACAGCATACGAAAAAAGGAGATTGGGCTGTTCATGCTCCGAAAGCAGAGCCGGGTGGCTGGGGATTTTCGGATATGAACACGTTTGTGCCGGATAATGATGATACATCAGCAGCGCTGCGCGCCATTACACGTCAGGCATCACGGGAAGCCAAGTATGAGACAGCGTGGAAAAAGGGCTTGAATTGGCTTCTTCAGATGCAAAACAAAGACGGGGGCTGGGGGGCGTTTGAGAAAGGTGCAGATAACGAATGGCTGACGCTGCTTCCGATTGATAATGCGGAAGATGCCATCATTGATTCTTCCACTGCTGATATAACAGGAAGGGTACTGGAGTTTCTTGGCACCTATGCGGGCATGAACGAAAAGCATCGCATTGTGAAGAGGGCAGTGGAGTTTCTGGTTGAAAACCAAAGAGAAGATGGCTCATGGTACGGAAAATGGGGTATTTGCTATATATATGGTACGTGGGCGGCTGTAACGGGCATGCGCGCGGCAGGTGTTTCAGCAAACCATCCAGCACTCCAAAAAGCGGTGCGTTGGCTCGAATCTATCCAGCACAGTGACGGTGGCTGGGGAGAATCGTGCCAAAGCAGCGAGAAAAAGCGCTTTATGCCGTTTTCGTTCAGTACGCCTTCGCAAACGGCATGGGCAATAGATGCCATTATGGCGGTAAAAGGAAAAGAAGCATCATCCGTTCAGAGAGGCGCTGCGTTTTTGCTGCGGCAAAACGAACTGAGTGAAACGGCGCTCACATATCCGACTGGCCTTGGGCTGCCGGGCGGCTTTTACATTCGGTATCACAGCTACAATCACTTATTCCCGCTTCTTGCTTTGGCGCATTATATGAAATGAAAAGAGAAGGCAAATGCCTTCTCTTACTCGTTCTTCATGTTTTTCTTTTGGCGCGCATCAGCTGCTTGAGAGCGTGCTTGCGCCTCTAAATCATCTTGATCTGCCAGTTCTTGAGAGAATTCCACATCGCGTCCGTCAGACTGTACATTGCGCATTGCTTTTTTCTTAGCCATTGTTGAAGCCTCCTTTCCTATATGTACAGCATTAGTTTGCCTTCTCTTGGATGCTTTATCCAATTTCATTTGTTTTTTCACAAAAATGACAAGGAAAACAAAAGAACAGAAGCGAAAGAAATAAGAGATATTAAATGATAAAGGAAGTGTAGGAATGATAAGATTGGATGGCAAATGCGCAGTCGTAACTGGATCGGCGCGCGGTCTTGGAAAAGGAATTGCAGAAAAACTTGCTTCATTAGGAGCACAGGTCATAATTAGCGATGTTAATGAAGCAGGAGCGAGAGAAACGGCAGAGGAGCTCAAACAGAAAGGGTACGCCGCTTCGTTTTTCGCATGCAATGTGGGAGACCGTGACGATGCAAGAAAGCTCGTGGAATATACGGTTGAAGCATACGGAAAAATTGATATTTTAATAAACAATGCCGGCATTACACGCGACGGTATGCTGCATAAGCTCGATGGCGAGCAGTGGGACAGCGTGATTCAAGTGAATTTAACAGGCGTATTCAACTGCATGCAGCCGGCTGTGCAGCATATGCGCGAGCAAAGAAGCGGCCGTATTATTAATATTTCCTCCATCAGCCGGGAAGGGAATATCGGGCAAGCGAACTATGCTGCAGCCAAAGCAGGCGTTGTCGGCTTGACGAAAACAGCAGCAAAGGAGCTTGCGGCATTCGATGTAACGTGCAACGCGATTTGTCCGGGCTTTATGGATACGGAAATGACAAAAACGATTCCGGACTCGATTAAAGATAAAATGATTGCGGCCATTCCGCTGAAGCGAATTGGCACTTCTCGGGATGTTGCGAATGCAGCGGCATTTTTGGCTTCGGATTGGGCGTCATACATAACAGGAGAAGTGCTGAATATAAGCGGCGGCTTGCAGATGTAGAGTGAAAACTAAGGTAGTGATATACAAAAATGAAGCGACCAGTCCATAAGAATGGTCCCTTTCCTTTTAAAGCTTCCAGCAGTCCTTGGGTGATGATTGTAATGCGAGGTGCCATCTGCTGAAGTCAGCGCGGTATGAATACTTGGTTGACAATATTGCGATAGCGGCAATATTTAGGAGGATCTAAGTCTAATAGACTAGGTAATAAACTTCCAAAATTTAAAGAGGAATTTTTCAAGGGTATGCAGGTATTTTCTATGAAGGCTTTTATATAGGCCTTTTTCTCAGAAGTTACTAGTATAAAGGAAGGGAAAAGTTCCATACATGTGGAAATAGTAAGGTATTCTGATAGTTGGAGGTAATGTTATGTCAGTAGTAGCAAATAGTATTAGTGTTGTTGGGGGGCAGGAGTTATTGCCTCATAGTCCTGAGGCTCAAGCCATTCAACTGCTTTTTGGATATGGGGATAAGATCATAGATATTATCAACTCTATGCCGCCTAGTGAGGTAGAGATTGAAGTATTTATGCAGGATGATATAACTTTTGTACAAGGTGATAACTACACAGCAGTTATCTCTAAAGCAGGAGATATTTTTCAGCTAACTCAAGAAATTATTGAAGCCATCCATAAGTTATAAAACAGTAGAGAGTCAGAAATGGCTCTCTTTTTGTTGGAGGAAGATTTATGAAATTGGGGAAGATAAATTTTCTATGTAAGTTTCTGTTTATATATAAATGCAACTAAAAAAATCGACATAAAAACGTTTCTTTTAGGGGGGAGAGAGCATCCGACTAAGCGTAGAAGCGGTCAAACCCTTTTCGTGGCCCACGCAGGGGTAAATCATAGAGAGGGAGCGAGCGCAGTTTCCCTTTTGTTCTACGTGGCAAATAGATATGTCGGAATAACAAAGTGGACTTATATATAATAATTAATCTATAAGCATCTTATGAAATCTACCTTTTTGCATAAGCAACTTTACCTTTTTACCATACATTATTACATATGGTAGAAAGGAGATATAGATATTGAATTGGGACAACTTAGGGTTCGTAATATGCAAGCCGGACGCGGTGTATTTACATTTGGAACAAGAAATTTTGTCGTTTCTACGGCAGAAAGGCTTTCAGATTCTTGCTTGCAAATATGTAACCATTACGCCGGATTTATGCCGGCTTTTATATCGGGACAGATATAAGAGTTATCCTGAGCGGCGAGAATTGGAAGCAGAATTCTTTCGTTTGGGAGAAAGTTTATGCGTGCTGGTTCACGGCACGCCGCAGCCGCCGTACAAATCGATTTCTGAATTGATTAGTAAGAAATGGAAAGGGAACTTCAGGCCTGAAAAGGCAAAGGAAGGAACAATACGGAGGATGTTCGGATCGATGAATCCAGTATTTAATCTATTTCATTCTTCAGATTGTACAAGCACTGCGAAAAGGGAAGCGTCCTTGTTTTTTACGGCTGAAGAGCTGGAACGATTGACAGAAGATGCTCCGTGCTTACTTAAGCACAAAGGGAAGCACAATCTCGATGTTACAGATATATACTTTCGTATCAAGAAGCAGTGCATACGAGCTTCATCCATGCATTTCGCAGTGAAGCGGAGATACAGGGACTATATTGATGAGAAGCACCGTCAATCCATGAGCGTAAGCCAGTGCATGAAGCGAACCTGGCTGTACAAAACTCTGCAGGAGGAATATGAGATGTTTCAAGCGGCCATTCGCAAAGACAAATTGCTGAAGCGCATCACAGACTACAAGCATTTTAAACAAATCAACTACGATGTGCTGTTTCAAGCGCCCGTCATAGCGGATTTGAAGCTTACGAAATGGGAAACATGCTTGCTTAAAACAACAATGCTCGATTTCGTATAAAAAACCTCCAGCATGCTGCTGGAGGTCATTCTTATTAATCCATATTCACCCAAACGCTCTTTACTTCCGTATAGTTTTGCAGTGCGTAAGAGCCCATTTCGCGTCCGAGGCCGGACTGCTTATAGCCGCCAAATGGAGATGCTGCGTCGAACGTATTATAGCAGTTCACCCATACCGTGCCGGCGCGAAGTTTGCTTGCGATGTAGTGCGCGCTCTTAATGTTTTCTGTCCAAACGCCTGCTGCGAGTCCATAGTTGGAACGGTTCGCACGCTCAATCACTTCGTCCAAATCTTCAAACGGCATTGCCGCGATGACCGGTCCGAAAATTTCTTCCTTTGCAATGGTCATTTCGTCTTTTACCGCCGCAAATACAGTAGGAGAGACGAAATAGCCGTTATCAAATGGTTGCGTGCCGCCCGCTACGAGCTCTGCCCCTTCTTCAATTCCTTTATTGATATAGCCGAGAACTCGTTTTTGCTGCTCCTCGGAAACGAGCGGTCCAATATTCGTTTGCGGATCGATACCTGCGCCCTGCTTAATATTCTTGGAGTAAAGCGCAAGATCAGCAACTACGTTATCGAACATTTTCTTCGGAATGAAGAGACGGGATCCGGCGCAGCACACTTGTCCTTGGTTGAACATAACGCCATTTAAAGCACCCGGAATCGCACGGGAAAGATCTGCATCCGGCAAAATGATGTTAGGAGATTTGCCGCCAAGCTCAAGCGTAACGCGTTTTAGCGACTCAGAAGCTTGTCTCATAATGATTTTGCCGACTTCCGTGGAACCTGTGAATGCGATTTTGTCAACGAGCGGATGGTTGACGAGCGCTTGACCAGCAGATTCGCCGAATCCAGGTACGATATTGACGACACCTTTCGGGAATCCAGCTTCTTCAATGAGCTCAGCCAAATATAATGCAGAAAGAGGCGTTTGCTCTGCCGGCTTCAATACAACCGTACAGCCTGTCGCAAGTGCAGCGCCAAGCTTCCACATTGCCATCAGCAGCGGGAAGTTCCACGGAATGATTTGTCCGACAACACCGACTGCTTCATGACGTGTATAGTTAAAATAGTTGCCGTTCACCGGAATCGTCTGACCGACGATTTTCGTTGCCCAGCCTGCATAGTAGCGCATATGCTCAATCGCAAGCGGAACGTCCGCAGCTGAAGTTTCGTTGATCGGTTTTCCGTTATCAAGCGTTTCGAGCTGCGCGAGCTCTGCTTGATTCGCTTCCATTAAATCAGCGAGCTTATACATCAAACGGCTGCGAGTCGCCGCAGACATCTTGGACCAAGGACCTTCATCAAATGCTTGACGTGCCGCCAGCACAGCTTTGTTAATATCTTCGCGGCCAGCTTCGTATACAACAGCTAATGTGTCACCAGTTGCAGGGTTTGGTGTTTCAAATGTTTTTTGGGAAGCGCTTTCAATGAATGACCCATTAATGTACAGCTTTTTCGTACCTTGTAAAAACTTCGCAACCTTTTCATGAATTTGAACAGCTACTTGACTCATGAAACAACCCCCTTAATAGTTTCTTATTGTGCATGGAAGCACCATGCTTGTCCTGCATGGGAGGAGCAACCGGTTGAAGGACTCTAAGGTAAATAATATATAAAATAGTTAGAAAATTCAAATTTCAAATCTGTTACATATACGAAATGTTTGTAATATATTCCATAGAAAGAATAAAAAAACAGACAAAAGGGGAAGGTAAGAGCGGAGGTGAGAGTTATGGGCAAAAGAAAAAAGGATCCATCTCGCGTACAACTAGGTTCTGCTCAAGTGCAAGGACAAGGAACGACAACTTCAGAAACGGGTACAAAGGCGAGCTCTTCTCGTCATAAGCAAAAGCAATCGTAGGCTCACAGATTACTCTGTGAGTTTTTTCTTTAGGAAAAATACTCCAATCAATATATGTATTAATCTGTGGTTTTTGTGCCGGCGTTCTATCGGATACGCAGCTTAGCTTCATCATGCTCATTGGAACAACTATTATTTTATGGAACTATTGTGGCAGCCAGCTCTGCTCCTGTTGCGGCTACAAACATAAAGACGTGAAGAATCTCAATTTGCGTGAGTGGACGTGCCCAGCTTGCGCAGCAAGCTCCGCGCGTTTTATATGCAAGTCTTGACTAATCCGAATTTTCAGCGCTAAAACGATGCAGCCGCATCGTTTTTTTGTGATAGAAGCACATTCCGGGCACTTTTTCTTACTATAGTAGTAATCGAAATGCTTGGAGGGGAAAGCGATGAAAGAGTCAAAGGATGTGTTTGTCAGTAAGGAAGGGAACGTGTTTCCTGGAAAAACATATGCAGAGCGGTTGCTTCATCCTGTATTTGAGGATCAGCGTGATTATTTGTACAGAGAAATGTTCGCGATTCATCGCGCTCATATGATCATGCTGGCGGAAGAGAGAATTATAGAGCAGGGCGATGCAAAGCGGATTTTGAAGGGAATATGCGAGGTGGAACAAGAAGATTTCAGTTCGTTGGCATATGACCCGCAATATGAGGATTTGTTTTTCTTAATTGAAGATCGCATACAAAAAGCGATTGGCGATGAAATAGCTGGGAACATGCATATCGCCCGCAGCCGGAACGACATGGGAGTGGCGATGTATCGGATGGTGCTGCGAAGACATATTACAGAGCTGATCCGGCATGCCATCATGCTCGGAGAAAGCTTGCTCGAACAGGCCGAGGAGCATAAAAATACAATTGTCACTGCATATACGCATACGCAGCCGGCGCAGCCCACTGCATTAGGGCATTATTTTCTCGCTATTTACGATGTACTGTATCGTGACTTACAGCGTCTGTGGGCTGTGTACAAAACAGTAAATCAATCTCCTCTTGGAGCTGCGGCGCTGTCCACAACAGGATTTGCAATTAATCGGCATCGTGTGGCGGAGCTTTTGGGGTTTGACGGTCTCGTAGAAAATTCATACGATGCCATCGCGGGTGCCGACTACTTATTGGAGACGGCAGCGGCAATCGCGATGCTCATGACAAACAGCGGCCGCTGGATTCAAGATTTTTTAATGATGGCAACAAAGGAATTCGGGGGCATCGTCGTTGCAGATCCATATGTCCAAATCAGCAGCATCATGCCGCAAAAAAGAAACCCTGTTTCTATTGAGCATTCGCGGGCTCTTGCAAGCAGCTCTTATGCGGAAGCATTGGCAGTGTTTCATATGATTCATAATACACCTTTTGGCGATATTGTCGACACAGAGGATGATTTGCAACCGCACTTATACCGCAGCTTTGAAAAAGCACAGCGTGTGATTTGTTTAATGAACGCAGTGGTGCGTACGATGAAGATTGATAAAGAGAAGCTGGAGCAGCGGGCATCCCGCAACGCGATTACGATAACAGAACTGGCGGATGTATTGACTCGCGATAAAGGCATCCCGCTTCGCCGCGCTCATAAACTGGCGAGCGTGATTGCAAAGGAGTGCATTAAGGAAAAGAAAGAGCTGTATGAACTGAGCGTATGCGAGGTGAATGCGCTTTTGCAGATAACATCTTTGTCGGAGGATGAATGGAATGCCATCGTGTCACCGCAAGTATTCGTGGAGCGCCGCCGTGTACTGGGGGGACCGAATGTGCGTGAGGTGGAACGTATGCTGGAGCAGAGGTATGCCGGATTGCAGGCGTGTGAAGAGAAGCTTACGAGCAGCAAAGACAAAATGAGCGAGGCAGAAACTATGTTGAATGAGTTAATTCAACAGCTTCTGCAGTCCTAGAAACAAGCAGATCAGCATTCTGTAAGTTGCTGATCTGCTTGTTATAAGAATGGAAAAAGCTATGAAGGATAAGTATCCAAATGTTATGAAGAGAACGGCTTGCTTTGAAAAATTACACAGGATTTACTGTGTCAGATTTAGCTCCGTTCCAGATTCCTGCATGAACTTTGACGTGCAGGTGCTGCTTAAGAAGCTCATTTTCTTCTGAGAAAGTGCAGGAAGTGTTATAGTTTTTCCTTCTTTAAAATAAGGGGACATTGCTATTTTTTTAATGTAATGGTAAAGGCAGACCCTTCCCCTAATTTACTTTCTACAGTTATAGTTCCTCCGTGAAGTTCAACAATCTCCTTTACAATGGCAAGGCCTAATCCACTTCCTCCGGTCGCTCGTGTCCTTGATTTATCTACTCTATAAAATCGCTCAAAGATGTGGGGAAGATCTTTAGGAGGAATTCCTTCTCCCTCGTCTTGAATGCCAATTTGTATGTTTAATTTGCAATTTGTAACTGTAATAGATGTAGTGGAGTTTGGCTCAGAGTGAAAAAATGCGTTGTTCAGCAAGTTCATGATCACCTGTTCAAACCGTTTTTGATCAATGGGAGCCGCAAGATCCTTCGGACAAGATAAAACAATTTGAATTTGCTTATCTTCGTAGGCAGGCTGCACCTTTGCCACAATTTTCTCTAAAAAATCATAGATATTGGTCTCTTGCTTTTCGATGATAAAATTATGTTTCTCCATCTGTGCGAGCTCAAATAAATCTTGAACCAAACCCGTCAAATGATCGGCTTCGTCTTTAATAATGGTCAAATATGTATTGCGTTCTTCCTGAGACAGTGTATCTCTCATTGCGATATCCGCATAGCCTCTTACATAAGTTAACGGTGTACGAAGCTCATGAGCTACACTCGCCAAAAATTCACTTCTTTCTTTCTTCATGTAATTCAAATCATTTGCCAGCGTTTGAATCGATTGCCCCAATTCCCCCACTTCATCATTGCTTTTCATGTTCAAAGAAACGGACAAATCACCCTTGCTTAACTTTTCTGTCGCTTTTTTCATGCGTATTAACGGCTGCGTAAGGATACGGGATAAGAGAAACATAGTTACAGCAGTTAATAGAAATGTGATAGCAGCAATCAATAAAAATTGATTCGTTAATCGTTGAATCATTTCTTTAATAGAATCTGTTCCTAAGAACATGTATACATAGCCCTTTGTGTCTCCTTGAATTTGGATAGGGCTGACAGTACAAATATAATTTGACGTTTTCCAATGATTTTCTATGACAGTTCCTTGTTTCGGTACGGGCCCCATCTTTTTATAGAGATGTTCTTCCATTGCCGGGTCTACATTGTTGGACTTCGCCAGTATGCTGCCATCATTGGATGTTATGACCACTTTCGTTTCTGCTTCTGACTCCATTAATGCGACATGCATAATCGTTTGCGGATCGAAATATTTCTCCAACACATCGCGGTGGCTGTTGCCGCGCGTAAGAAGAGAGGCAACTTCTTCATCAACGCGCGTGTTGACTAGACTGTAGTACAATAAAGCAAACAATATGACTTCAATCAATGTGACACAGATTAAAAAATAAAAACCTAATTTAATTGAGATATGTTTCATGTTTTCACGATCCTTGCAATTCCGTTATGCTATTCCTCATTCGTCCAGCGATAACCAATACCGTATACAGTTTTTAGATGCTGTTCGATTGGGAATCCCGATTTTCTTAGTTTATCACGTAAGTTGCGTATATGAGAATCGACTGTGCGATCTTCTGTATCTGAATCATTTCCCCATATGCGTTCTATTAGCTGCTCACGGCTAAACACATATGCATTATTGTTTAAAAAGAGTCCCAACAACGAGAATTCGATAGGGGTAAGGGACAGTTCTTTGCCGTTCATGGAGGCAAGGTGTTTGGATTCATCCCATACTAATCCCTTGAATTCCACTTTCAAATAGCTGTGCATTCTTCGCAGAACCGCTTCGATTCGCGCCAATAGTTCTTCTTCATGAAATGGCTTTGTGACGTAATCATCGGCACCTTGCTTTAACCCTTGAATCACGTCGGGTGTTTGGTTGCGCGCTGTTACCATAATGATGGGAACTGTGCTGATTTCGCGGATTTTTCTGCAAGTTTCCCAACCATCCATTTCAGGCATCATGACGTCTAGCAGCACCAATCGAAACTGTCTTTGTTCTAATAAGGAAACTGCTTGTTGTCCAGATGTTGCTTTAATACAGTGATATCCCCTTGGTGTCAGATATAACGATAATAAATCCAGCATACGCGGCTCATCATCCACAAGCAATACTTCAATCATATTGTTTCTCCTCTCATGTGTATCTTAAGCATAGTGTACAGTAAAAACGTGCAGAAATTATGCAGTTCATTTTTTATTTTTAAAGCTTTTTTCTCCATAATTTCTCGAAAATGTTTTTGTATAATGAGCGAGAAGAAGGGGAGGGGGAACAAAGATGAAGAAGTCGTTTATGACGGCCATTGCAGTTTCTGCAATTTCTCTGATTACCGCTTGTTCTGCAGCGACGAATGGAACAATGGATCATAAAAATATGAATCAAAGCAAATCAAACGCCAAGGAAACAGCCGTTCAGCCTTTAAAGGTGATAAACGGACCGGAAGTAACATTGGTGGCGAAAGAAGAAAAACAACAGTTAAGCAACGGTGTTGTCGTGCCGGTTTGGACATTTAATGGTTCAGCGCCGGGACCTGAGATTCGCGTCAAAAAGGGAGAGAAGGTAAAGGTTACCTTGAAAAATGAATTATCTGCTCCTGTTTCCATTCACTGGCATGGATATCCTGTTCTAAACAATATGGACGGTATTCCGGGAGTCACGCAGGACGCAGTGATGCCAGGAAAGAGCTTTACGTATGAATTTGTTGCGAATACACCAGGTACGTATTGGTATCATTCCCATCAAGATTCCGTAAATCAGCTTGACCGAGGATTGTATGGCTCTTTGGTAGTGGAGGATCCTGCAGAACAATACGACAAAGATTACACGTTAATGCTGGATGAGTGGGTCACAGATCAAAAAGAAATCAATAAGCAGCTCAAGGAAATGACCAAAAGCACTGCCGGCAAAGATAACGACACGAACAACAAAGACGCAGGAATGGACCATGGAAGTATGAACATGGAAGGTTCAAACAAAGATGATATGAGCGGTATGGATCATGGTGACATGAAAATGGATGATAACAAAAAGAGTTCAAATGATATGAATATGGCCGGGCATGATATGAGCATGTATGACTTGTTCACCATTAACGGAAAAAGCGGAGACTTGGTGAAGCCGTTGAAGGTGAAGCAAGGCGATAAAGTTCGCCTCAGATTTGTGAATGCCGGCTATATGTCGCATAATATTCATATTCACGGCCAAGATGTGAAAGTAATTGCGACAGACGGACAGCCGATTAACGATCCAAAAGTAATCAAAGATCAGGTTCTGGCGATTGCGCCAGGTGAGCGGTACGATGTAGAGTTCACAGCCAACAATCCTGGTAAGTGGTATATTGAGTGTCATGGAAACATGAAAGGTTCAAAAGGCATGAAGGCTGTGATTGAATATGAAGGCAGCACAGAAATGAAAGACAAAGCAACCGAGAAAGAAGAACTTCCGAAAGTAGACTTGACAGCTTACGGAACAAAGAAAGCAGGAGCCTTTACATTGGATCAGAAGTATGATGTCAGTTATACAATGGATTTGAACACGCAGATGGATGGGAAAAACATGGTGTATACCATTAACGGAAAAACGTTCCCGAATATCGATCCGATTCAAGTGAAGAAAGGGGATCTTGTCAAAGTGAAGTTGAAAAACAACTCGATGATGGACGATCACCCGATGCATCTGCACGGTCACTTCTTCCAGGTATTAAGCAAGAATGGAAAGCCGGTGGAAGGGTCTCCGATTGTGAAAGACACGCTTAACCTAAAACCGGGTGAAGAGTACGAGGTAGCGTTTATCGCTGACAACCCGGGCGAATGGATGTTCCATTGTCATGATTTGCACCATGCTTCTTCCGGAATGGTGACAGAAGTGAAGTATGCCGATTTCCAATCAACTTACAAGCCAAATCCGAATGTTCCAAATATGCCGGAGTAATTCCGAACCAAAAACCCTTTCGGTTCCCTCGCGTTGAACTGAAGGGGTTTTGTTTATGAGAGTATAGGTTACTAACTGTTTACACAAGAGGGATAGTATCATTATTAACCTACCCTTTTCATTTTTGATTTCAGAGAATAATTTTTAGCATCTTTTTCAGCTGTATCTCTATTCGCTATTTTGTTTTTAAAATAACTAATGATACTAGAAATAATGGAAATAGATAAAATAGAGTAGATACCCTTCGTT
Organism: Ectobacillus panaciterrae DSM 19096; assembly: GCF_000430785.1. Classification (GTDB taxonomy): domain Bacteria; phylum Bacillota; class Bacilli; order Bacillales; family Bacillaceae_G; genus Ectobacillus; species Ectobacillus panaciterrae. The sequence goes on along the minus strand of NZ_AUMR01000019.1, from coordinate 40,413 downwards.
ACTCCTACAGAATAAATACCTGAAATAACGACTAAAAAGTCGAACAGAAAATTAATCTTCCCTGGATTCCAATTGAATCTTTTTTGTAAAAATAGAGCGAGAATATTGGCTCCACCAAGTGAAGAGTTATTTAAAAATAGAATAGATAATCCAAATCCTATAATTATGCCGCCTACAACAGCACCAAGCAACGCAGGAATTGAAAAAGGAGGTAACCACCGATCTACGCCGGTCATTAAGGATAAAATTGTAACGGCAAATATCGTAGACACGGTGAATTTCCATCCCATTCTTATAAAAGAAAAAACATAAAAGGGTATATTGACAGCAAAAAATAAAGTAGCAAAAGGCATATTTAAAATATAGGAAAGGCTCAATGAAAGTCCGGCTGTTCCTCCAGTAATTATATGAGCATGTCTTAAAAGCAATACGCCTATGCTTGTAATTAGACATCCAAACAATATATTTATTATTTTAATCATATTTTTGCGCTCCTTTAGTGAAAATTAAAGAAATTCCCTCCTTTAATATTTGAAAATTTTAAATTTTCATTTTCTATTTAATAATTTAATGATAGAATATTAATGATTCAATTCACATAACAAAACGAATATTTTCTGGAGTTTTATACTTTATTTTGAATAAAAATAGGAGTATATTCCTTCATTTTGAAAGTAGGGATTTAATGGATCAATTGGATATTAATTTGCTGGAGCTTCTCCAAATGGACGGACGTATGACTGTGAGCGAATTATCAAAGAAATTAGCACTCAGTCGGCCGAGCATTTCTGAACGCTTGCATCGCTTGCAAGAAAAGGGGATTATTGAAGGATTTAGCGCTAGGGTGTCCCCAGCTGCAGTTGGACGAGGGGTACTGCTCTTTATTCAAGTAAGTGAACCTAAAGTATCTGCTCATGAGTTCGAACAAGTAGTTAGACAGGATTCAGATATCATTGAATGTCATCGTGTAACAGGAGTTGGTAGTCATTTTCTAAAGGCGGCTGTAGCTGATATGGAAAGCATGAGATTGCTGATAGACCGATTAATGCCTTATGGACATTTAAATACTTCTATAGTTTTGTTATCACCAGTACCTTATCGTCACATCCTCCCCAAGATTAAGGAGTCAGAATAAAAGAGAATAAGTTTTTAGGTGTAATAGAAAAATCCTATGGACATTTCTTCTTTCTAATCACAAAAAGCTCCTTGCCCATGAGTAGCAGGGAGTTTTCAATTTGTGAAAAACGTTCCAAAAAGTAGATTTTTTGCATTAGAACTCCTTTTCTAAGTTTAGGTAAAATTTTTCGAAAATTTACACTTTACAAAAAATAATAGTGTGAGTAGAATAGAAAACAGAAAAAGATCACGACATTTGTCGATATTATCTTTAAATAGGAGGGTCATATGGAATTATTTCGAAAAAAATCTATAGCGAGCGAAAATTCGAACAATTCACTTAAGCAAGTACTAGGTGCATTCGACCTTACGATGTTGGGCATAGGGGCCATCATTGGTACAGGGATATTTGTACTGACAGGTGTTGCGGCCGCGAAATATGCTGGTCCAGCTCTTATTTTATCCTTTATTATCGCCGGCTTAGCATGTACGTTTGCAGCACTGTGTTATTCTGAATTCGCGTCCATGATTCCCGAAGCTGGAAGCGCTTACACCTATAGCTATGTTGCTTTTGGTGAATTGATCGCATGGATTTTAGGATGGGATTTAGTTCTGGAGTATGGACTTGCCTCTTCGGCAGTTGCAAGCGGATGGTCTGGTTATTTTCAAGGATTATTGTCAGGATTCGGCATTCATTTACCTGCTGCCTTATCGAGTGCATTTGATGCTTCAAAAGGCACCTTTATTGATCTGCCTGCTGTGATCATAGTATTCTTGATTACTTTCCTGCTTTCTAAGGGAGTTAAGGAATCTGCTAAATTCAACGCAATCATGGTTATCATTAAGTTAGCAGTAGTGATTCTGTTTATTGGGGTAGGAGTATGGTACGTAAAACCGACAAACTGGACACCATTTATGCCGTTTGGTTTTTCCGGGGTAACGGCAGGAGCTGCAACCGTTGTGTTTGCATATTTTGGTTTCGATGCGGTGTCTACTGCTGCTGAGGAAGTTAAAAATCCACAGCGCAATCTTCCGATCGGGATTATAACAGCATTATCTGTTTGCACAGTTCTTTACATTATTGTTTCTTTGATTCTTACCGGGATTGTTCCATTCGGTGAACTAGGTGTTAAAAATCCAGTATCATTCGCGTTATCATTTATCCATCAAGATTGGGCTGCCGGATTTATTTCCCTTGGGGCAATCGTTGGTATTACAACTGTTTTGGTAGTTATGATGTTTGGACAGACGCGTCTGTTCTACTCTATAAGCAGAGATGGACTTCTTCCGAAGGGCTTGTCCAAAGTTCATCCGAAAACACAGGTTCCTATAGCTAGTACGTGGATAACGGGTTTATTGGTTGCTTTATTCGCTGGACTTGTCCCGCTTGATAAATTGGCTGAGTTGACAAATATAGGGACATTATTCGCCTTTTCAACTGTTTCGGTTGGGGTGGCTGTATTACGTAAAACACGCCCAGATTTAAAACGCGGTTTTAAAACACCGTGGGTTCCTGTTATACCAGCTTTAGCGGTTATCTTCTGTGTATATCTGATGCTTCAGCTTCAAGCATTCACATGGAAAGGATTTGTCGTTTGGTTAGTAATCGGTCTCGTCATTTACTCTACGTATGGTTATAAGAACAGCCGATTAAATAAAGCAAAACAAAAACAAAATATTGCATAAAACCTGCGCCTCCTTTTTATTAAAAAGCAATAAAAATAGTGAGAATGCTGGTATGACAAGAAATCCCTATAATGTTACACATTTGGAGAGGGGCATGGAGGTCACTAATACGTTGCATCCCAGTGTATAGCTGGGATGCTTTTTTTATGAGATATAAGAGATATAAAAAACAAGGCTTTTTTCGTAAAAAGGTTGTTGTTAATGGATCAGATGGTTCTATATACATGTGAATAAAAAACGTCTTTTGATGGTGGGGAGAGATCATCCGGCGACGTGCAGAAACGGTTAAACCTTTGTAGTGGTTCATGCAAGGGTAAACCAGAGAGAAGAAGCATACAATATTCCCTTTTGGTTACACATAGCACATGGACATGTCGAAATTATAATGCACTCATATATAGTTGGGAAATATCTCTAGATTAGTCAACGTTGAGGATATTTATTGCCAGCATGTGTTAATGATGAAGCCTGTGTTGTTCGTGTTGAGGAGGTCCGTTTGAATGGAAGTCCTGAAATGTTATAAAAACAGTCAGAAGAATGATAACCCCAGCTGAAAGTATAAATAAAAAGCAATGATGTATGTACGTTGAGAATCATTCCGAGATAAAATCCGATACTCAAACCGATGCTCATGCCAAAGGACATGATGAATACCATATACTCCATTAGGGTATCTTTAGAATTAGAAAGGTATGACGCGGTTAAAACAGAGATAAAGCAAAGTGCCAAGACTGATGGTATATATTTCTAATACCTGCCTGTCCTTTCATTCACTCTTCATCATATGTTGAGGCAGGTGCGTATTATCTTTTCCGTTTCTGCAAGTTTTCTGCATAATTGATTTTTAAGGTTGCATCATATACCCCATACCCGTATACTGTAATCAAAGATAACCATGCTAATAAATGAGGTGATAAAAATGAATCATTGTGAAGATAACAATATAGATCCAAAGATGATCCCGAGAACGGAAGAAGAGATCGAAAGCATCATCAAGCGTTTAAAACGTATTGAAGGGCAAGTGCGCGGCGTACAAAAGATGGTAGAGGATAACCGTTATTGTGTTGATGTTTTGATTCAAATTTCAGCGATTAATGCAGCCTTAAATAAGGTGGGTTTTAATTTGTTAGAACGCCATACAAAGCATTGTGTATCAAAAGCTCTTCGTGAAGGAAACGGAGAAGAATCAATTCAAGAGCTCATGCATGTGATTAAGCAGTTCTCAAAATAAGGGGGAGATGGCATTATGAGTGAACAAAAGCTCGTTACACTTGGAGTAACAGGTATGACATGTGCCGCTTGTTCAACCCGAATCGAGAAAGTGCTGAACAAGATGGATGGAGTCGAAGCAAATGTCAATTTAACGATGGAAAAAGCCGCAGTTAAGTATGACCCATCTAAACAAAGTGTAACTGATATCCAAACGAAAATTGAAAATTTAGGGTACGGCGTTGTGGCAGAGAAGGTAACGCTAGACATTGAAGGTATGACATGCGCGGCGTGTGCAACTCGGATTGAAAAAGGATTAAACCGTATGGAAGGTGTTACGAATGCCGCTGTCAATTTAGCGACAAACAGTGCTGTTGTAGAATACAACGAAGGCACTGTTTCTATAGAAGACATTTTGGAGAAAATCAAAAAGCTTGGCTACAAGGGGCAAGTCCGAAACGAAAAGGAAGATCATACAGAACGCAGAGAAGAACTGTTGAAACAAAAACAACGACAACTTATGATTTCAATCATTCTGTCACTACCTTTATTGTATACGATGATTGGACACATGCCGTTTGATACGGGATTGCCGCTGCCGCATATTTTGATGAATCCATGGCTCCAACTCCTTTTAGCAACACCAGTTCAATTTTATATAGGTTGTCATTTTTATACAGGTGCGTACCGTGCGCTGCGAAACAAGAGCGCCAACATGGATGTACTCGTTGCGCTCGGGACATCAGCAGCTTACTTTTATAGCTTGTTCGAGGCTTTCAAAACATTAGGAAATCCTGACTATATGCCAAACCTGTATTTCGAAACGAGTGCTGTGTTGATTACGCTTGTGCTTGTCGGAAAATACTTTGAATCACTGGCGAAGGGGCGAACAACGGAAGCGATTTCCAAGTTGTTGAGCCTGCAGGCCAAAGAAGCTCTTGTCATTCGTGACGGAGAAGAAGTGAAGATTCCGTTGGAGGAAGTTGTAATAGGCGACACGATTCTCGTCAAGCCGGGTGAAAAGATACCAGTAGACGGTATTGTCATAAGCGGGGTATCAGCGGTAGATGAATCCATGATCACAGGAGAATCCATCCCAGTTGACAAAAAAGAAGATGATTCTGTTATCGGTGCGACCATTAACACGAACGGTGTGCTTACAATCCGTGCGGAAAAGGTAGGGAAAGACACAGCCCTTGCCGGTATCGTTAAAATCGTGGAGGAGGCGCAAGGATCGAAGGCGCCTATTCAACGCATGGCTGACGTTATCTCCGGTATCTTCGTACCGATTGTTGTAGGCATTGCGGCAGTCGCTTTTGTTGCATGGTATTTCTTCGTAATACCTGGTGATTTGCCAAAGGCGCTTGAAGTGGCCATTGCAGTTCTTGTAATCGCTTGTCCATGTGCGCTCGGTCTTGCGACACCGACATCTATTATGGTCGGCACAGGTAAAGGCGCAGAGAAGGGTATTCTCTTTAAAGGAGGTGAATACCTGGAGGGGGCACATAAAGTCAATGCGGTACTGCTGGATAAAACGGGGACAGTCACAAAAGGAAAACCGGAAGTGACGGATGTTGTGGAATTCCAAGAAGGTATGCTAGACTATGCCATTTCGGCCGAGAGTGCTTCTGAACACCCATTGGCTCATGCGATTGTGGAATATGGAAAGAAGAAAGCCATTTCTGTGAAACAGCTAGAGCATTTCTCCGCTATCACCGGTCATGGAATTGAAGCTGTAGTTGACGGAAAAACGGTTTTTGTCGGAACGCGGAAGCTGATGAAAGAACGCTCTGTGGAAGTGGCGCAGCATGAGAATAAAATGGTGGAGCTTGAACAGAAGGGCAAAACAGCGATGCTTGTTGCAATCAATCAACAGTTTGCAGGGATTATTGCTGTTGCAGATACTGTAAAAGGAAGCTCAAAAGAAGCCATACAAACATTGAAGCAAATGGGTATAGAAGTATACATGGTAACGGGAGATAACAAACGTACAGCTGAAGCAATTGCTAAACAAGTGCATTTGGACCGTGTGTACGCAGAGGTACTTCCGGAGGACAAAGCAAACATCGTCGAAGAATTGCAAAAACAAGGCAAACGAGTAGCAATGGTTGGTGATGGTATCAACGATGCGCCAGCTCTTGCGAAAGCAGACATTGGTATGGCTATCGGCACAGGATCTGATGTCGCGATCGAGACTGCTGATGTCACCTTAGTGGGCGGAGACTTGGCTCATATTCCGAAAGCCATTGATTTGAGCCGCAAAACAATGAGAAACATCCGTCAAAACTTATTCTGGGCTTTATTCTATAATGCAATCGGTATTCCTATAGCTGCGGCCGGACTGTTGGAGCCATGGGTTGCAGGAGCAGCGATGGCATTCAGTTCCGTATCTGTTGTGACAAACGCGCTTCGTTTGAAACGCGTGAAAATATAACATACAAAAAATCTAGGAGGAATTTATTATGACAATCACATTAAATGTACAAGGAATGACTTGCGGTCACTGCAAAATGGCAGTAACGAAAGCTCTTACAGAGATTGAAGGCGTATCAAATGTAGAAGTGCATTTGCAAGAAGGTATTGTAGATGTAAATTACGATGAGGCAAAAGTAAACGCAGAAAAGCTGAAAGAAGCGATTGAAGATCAAGGTTACGATGTGAAGTAGCACACGAAAAGAGGCGACGGAAATATACTCCGTCACCTCTTTCTTTTATTGTATAAGTTTTATCATTTTTTCTAAATCGTTCAAGTTATTGCTTATTATCTTGATAGGCTTCTCTGTTTTTTTTGCTGTTTATATAAAGTATCAGATTTAGATTTCAAACATTGCTGAACTGCAAGATCGAACAATTCTTTTAGAATGCCACCTGGTGCATAAACAGTCATATACTCTGTTCCATTGGAAACTGATAAACAAAGTGCAACTTTATTACGTTTAGCCGCATCCTTACAATACCTGACAGCGGCAGGAATCTCTCCTGTATTAGAAGTGTCCAGAACATCGGGATTATAACAGTAAGGAAAGATATCTGCACCTTTAAATTGTTTTGACTCCATCACAATTACAATTGAACCGTTACCCCATCCTTGCATATTCCATAATTGTTCATATCCTTTTATGACTTCTTGCTCCAAATCCACTTTATATTTGTTTCGGGTAGGAGAGAGGATGTCAGAGCATTGTTGCAACAACCCCGAACCTTTCTCAAGCCCGTAAACATAACAATCTGTAGCACGTAAGAGCAAGGATTGCAAAATTAGGCCACGTGCCGGCAAACTGGATTGCTCATTATAATCTCGAAAATAACCTGGAATTAAGTTTACGGAAAAGTAATTCAAACTAGGTGCACCCTTTCTGGTCTATATGAATCATCGAGACTCTACACAAATACCGTATACTTGTATACCCATATTTGTATGAGATTAATGCAGGATATTAGCATTCAATATATTGATGATGCTAATACCCTTTGTTGGTTATCTATTTCCGAATTATCAAAATGCGTATATGATAAGCCTCATGAAGCTCGATTACTTATATTAGAGGCATCTGTTTCGGCTGCAGGTGAATTTTTCATGATAAAAGGATATAAGACTAATCCTAAAGCGAATAACCCTATTCCTAACAAGAAAGTTTTCATATCTGCTGTACCGGTTTTAATCACCCAAACAGAGTAAATAAGTGCAAGGATTGTAACAAATCCATCAAGCTTGCGGGAGCCTTTTATTATATCGTACGTTTCGCCTGTAATAACGAGCTTTAATTGATAAACGGCAGTCACGAGATATGGAATCAAGTATGCTAGTGTAGCTACTACAATCGCAAAATTATAGGCTTGTGTAACAGTCCCGGAAATTGTAGAGAACAGGAAGATTTGCGTCATTACATTCGTAAGCGTTAATGAGTTTACCGGACTTCCTTTTTTATTAGTTTTAGCAAAAAACATCGGGAATAATCCGCTTTTGGCCGCTTGGTACGGAACCTCTGAGCTCACTACAATCCATCCTACTGTTGATCCGAATAAAGAAATAAGAGCAAGAAAGGCCATAACAGAAGCACTTTTGCTTCCAACTACAGCTGCTAAAGCATCTACAAGCGGCTTTTGCGAAGTTTTGAGCGCTTCCTCAGGCAGTGCGCCCATCGTCAATAAGGTAATCCCTACATAAATTATCATAGCGATAAGAAGACCGATCATAGTCGCTTTCTTAACGTCACGCTGAGATTTAGCACGGTTTGATAACATAACGGCAGATTCAATTCCAATGAATGCCCACAGCGTTGCGATAGCACCGGCATTCACTTGACCGCCTAAAGATACTGATTTTCCGCTTTCATTGACAAATGATGCACCGTTTCCAAGGTTTGCTGCATCAAAAACAAAAACAGTCAAAACAATAAACAGCGCGAACCCGATGATCTTCGTGACAGTAGCCATAAGGTTCACTTTTCCGGCACTGTTTAAATTTTGAGAAAGAATGATTTGAATGCCCCACAACATGATTGTACAAATGAGAAATGTTACAAATTTTCCAAGTTCCAGCTCGAATGATCCGATAGTAAGCAATATTGTTTTGCTTTGCATTACCGGAAAGAACGTTGACAAATACCCGGCAAAAGAAATAATAACTGAAGCTGTAGCGGCCCAGTTCGCTGCCCAATAGCCCCATGCCATACTGTATCCAGCAACTTTTCCAGCCTTAGGAGAAGAAAACATCGCTTGTGCATAGCTTTGCGGTCCTGATTTTAAATCAGGTTTTCTCATTGCTAAATTTCCGAATACAAGCGCAATCATAAATACGCCTAATCCTGTAGCGCCCCAAGCTAGGATCGATCCCATCGGACTGGTTACTTGCGCTAAATTTGATGGAAGCATGAAAATGCCTCCGCCTACCATATTCCCTACGACAAACGCAGTTAAAATCCATAATCCCCATTTTTTCATTTCCATTTTTCATTTCTCCTTTATTCATTTGTGTTGTAACATTCGTTGTTGAATCTGCACCATCCAACACCTTGTTAAAACCATTAACTTCATGCTGTAAAAAACAAAAAGAGCCATGCTGGTATAAAAATACCTACATGGCTCTAATAGCAACGTAGGTACAACGGGAATAACCCTTGTACCTACGCGTAATTTTTTTACGCAAGGTTCAAGGGTTTATGTATGATGATGCAGTTGTGCAAATAAAGTTACGTTAAACATAGCTCATTGCTCCCTTTTCCTCTGAATTTTAGCTTAGTCTAACATAATTTTTGTTATTTGTGAATAAAAATTTTTCGAATTGTAATTTTATTATGAGTTTTTGCGGTTAAGCAATTGTGAACTATCAATTATTTGGCGATATAAACTTCAAGTGAAAGGGAGACATGGTTGATTTGAGATTCGGAGATGGGGAAATAATAATTTTTACAGGCAAAAAAACGAGAGTATCTAGAATCTCTCGTTTTTTTGCTGCTGTATCTTAAGGTTCTCTTATAACTCTTTCTAATAATATGTTATATAAGTAAACCACTGCGTACGGTATTAGATACGAAAAGAAAGTAAAAAAGATGTTCCAGCCATTGCCATAAGTTACTCTTCCAACCTGTACCAATAAGTATTCCAGCAGTGTTGTAAAAAGGGCGACAAGGAGGATGACTATAAAAGGGTTTTTGTTTTTCAGCTTAATGGAGTAAACCATCAATGTTCCCAAAACCGGATAGAGCCCCATATCAAGCGGCAGTGCTGAAAAAGATTTATGCCCATCGATAATCGGCAGGACATTCCAGAATCCGAAATAAAACCCCAGTTCATTGATTAGGAATGCAATCATACTGGTGAAAGGGAATGTGCATAATAGGATTTTTTTATCTTTCCTATATAAATAAATGCCTGCCGGAAGCGGAAGAAGAAGCCCGAGTATAAAATTCAGTAACATATATCTCCCTCCTTTCACATTATTCTGGTTGGATTTCCATTTTTCATACGTGATGTAAGGAATGTATAGAAGAACTTTTGTCAGTTGGTTAAAACTTCATATAGTTTTTATATAAAATAAAAGAATAGGAGCTGTTGAAAATGCAAACGTTTGCCGAAAATAATGTGGAATGGTGGAAAAAAGCGACGGTGTACCAAATTTATCCGCGCAGCTTTATGGATTCAAACGGAGATGGTATTGGGGATATTCAAGGGATTATCTCAAAGCTTGATTATTTGAAAGAGCTTGGCGTAGAGGTAATCTGGCTGAGTCCTGTATATGATTCTCCAAACGATGATAACGGCTATGATATTCGCGACTATGAAAACATCATGCATGAGTTCGGCACAATGGAGGATTTTGATCTGATGCTTGCCGAAATGCACAAGCGCGGTCTAAAGCTTGTGATGGACCTGGTTGTGAACCATACGTCTGATGAGCATGATTGGTTCGTACAGTCCCGCAGCAGCAAAGACAATCCGTATCGCGATTTCTATTACTGGCGTCCCGGAAAAGACGGCAAAGAGCCGAACAACTGGGGCTCCGTGTTCAGCGGTTCCGCATGGGAGTATGACGAAGCGACAGAAGAATATTTTTTGCATATTTTCACAAAAAAGCAGCCGGATTTGAACTGGGAAAACCCGAAGGTGCGCGAAGAAGTATACAAAATGATGCGTTTTTGGCTTGATAAAGGAATCGACGGCTTCCGTATGGACGTAGTCAACTTTATTTCAAAAGTGCCGGGCTTGCCTGACGGGGACCTGCAGCCAGGACAGTTGTACGCAGACGGCGGGAAATATTACTTAAACGGACCTCGCATCCATAAATTTATGCAAGAAATGCATCGTGAAGTTTTATCCAAGTACAATATTATGACAGTAGGGGAAATGCCGGGAACAACGCCTGAGGACGCAGTTCTTTATACAAATCCCGAACGTAAAGAAGTGAACATGATTTTCACGTTTGAGCATATGGATCTTGACAGCGCGCCGGGCGGAAAATGGAACTTAAAGCAGCTTGAACTAATTGACTTAAAAGATAATTTGGCAAAGTGGCAAATCGGATTGCACGGCAAGGGCTGGAACAGCTTATACTGGAACAACCACGATCAGCCGCGCATCGTATCCCGTTTCGGAAATGACAAGGAATACCGGACAGAATCGGCAAAAATGCTGGCGACGTGTCTTCACATGATGCAAGGAACTCCTTATGTGTACCAGGGCGAAGAAATCGGCATTACAAACGTACGCTTTGAACACTTAGCAGATTACCGCGACGTAGAAATATTAAATATGTATAAAGAACGCACGCAGCAAGGGTTTGCGTATGAAGATATTATGGAATCTATCTATGTAAAAGGGCGCGACAATGCAAGAACGCCGATGCAATGGGATGACAGCGAAAATGCAGGATTCACAACTGGCGAACCTTGGATCCGCATGAATCCAAGATACACAGAAATCAATGTGAAGCAGGCGTTGGAGGACAAACACTCCATTTTCTACTACTATCAAAAGCTGATCAGCTTGCGCAAGGAAATGGATATTATGACAGAAGGCGATTTCCGCCTGCTGCACCGCGAGCATCCGGCTGTATTCGCTTATGAACGTACATGGAATAACGAAAAGCTGATTGTTTTATGTAATTTCAGCGGCGAAAATCAAACAATCGAGGATGCGGCGCTTCTTGAAGAAACAAAGAAAGCGGCTATACTTATCACCAATTATCCGGAAGAAGCAAAAGAGGCGTTCGCATTAAAGCCGTATGAAGCGGTTGTATACTTCAAAAAATAACCCAGCTGAGGAAAAAAGGATGAAAACACTCCATTTTCCTGCTACTTTGCTATTGAGGTTTTTCGTGCATTTTGCAGTATGTTCTATTGTGACAACATAGGAAATAAGGAGAGCAAACAATGACAAAACACTGGTGGAAAGAAGCGGCAGCTTATCAAATATATCCAAGAAGCTTCATGGATTCTAACGGAGACGGAATCGGCGATCTGCAGGGAATTATCTCGAAGCTTGATTATTTGAAGGAGCTTGGAATCGATGTCATATGGATTTGTCCGTTCTATAAATCTCCGAACGATGACAACGGCTACGATATCAGCGATTATCAAGAGATAATGGAAGTATTCGGCAGCATGGCGGATTTCGATCAGCTTCTGGCAGAGGTTCACAAGCGTGGCATGAAACTGATTATTGACCTTGTTATCAATCATACGAGCGATGAGCATCCGTGGTTTATCGAGTCTCGTTCATCTAAAGATAATCCAAAGCGCGATTGGTATATTTGGCGCGATGGCAAAGACGGCAAAGAGCCAAACAACTGGGAAAGTATCTTCAACGGCTCTGCATGGGAATATGACGAAGCGACAAAGCAATACTTTTTGCATGTGTTTTCCAAAAGGCAGCCTGACTTGAACTGGGAAAATAAAGATGTTCGATTTGCGCTGTATGACATGATGAACTGGTGGCTTGGTAAGGGAATTGACGGCTTCCGCGTAGATGCCATTTCCCATATTAAAAAGCGTGAAGGCTTCCCGGATCTGCCAAATCCGAATAACTTAGATTACGTTTCGTCCTTTGCTTGCCATATGAACCAAGAAGGCATTCAAGAGTTTTTAGAAGAGCTCAAAGTGCAAACGTTTGCTAAATATGACGTTATGACAGTCGGCGAAGCGAATGGCGTGACTGTAGAAGAAGCAGAAGAGTGGGTCGGTGAAGTAAAAGGGAAATTCAACATGGTCTTCCAATTCGAGCATTTGGATCTTTGGGATAAAAGCAAAGTCGGCGAAATCGATGTTGTATCCTTGAAGAAAACTTTAACGAAATGGCAAAAGGGATTAGAAAACCATGGGTGGAATGCATTATTCATTGAAAACCATGACAAAGCGCGCGTTGTATCTACATGGGGCAATGATCAGGAATATCGCGTAGAGAGTGCCAAAGCATTTGCGGTGATGTATTTCTTAATGCAAGGTACACCGTTCATTTATCAAGGACAAGAAATTGGGATGACAAATATTCACTTTGAATCCATCGAAGAATACGACGACGTAGCGATCAAAAACTTCTATCGTGTGGAACGTGAAAGAGGGCGCTCTCATTTAGATATTATGGAAGTTGTCTGGAACAGCTGCCGCGACAACTCACGTACACCGATGCAATGGGATGACAGCGAAAACGCAGGCTTTACAACAGGCACGCCATGGATTGGCATGAATGAAAACTATGCAGAAATCAACGTAAAGAATGATATGGAAAATCCGAACTCCATCTGGAATTTCTATAAAGATATGATTCGTCTTCGCAAGGAAAATGAAGTATTTATATACGGCACATATGATTTAATCATGCTGGAAGATACGCAAGTATACGCTTACACAAGAACGCTGGGCGATAAGCAAGCGGTCGTAATCGCAAACTTAACAAAAGAAAAAGCAAACTACGAATGCACAAGCTGTGCATTATCCTCAAGCAACATGGCATTAAACAACTATCAAGTAAAATCGCATACTAGCGTATATAAGTTTGAATTGCAGCCTTATGAAGCACGAGTATATTTTATTTAATAGTGAGAGACTGTTTGTTTCATGCCGGATGAGCGGTCTCTTTTTCGTGAATGGTGATGAAATATTTGGAGAGGATTTTTAAAGGATGTTTCTTATGCAGTTTAAAAATCGAAACACTAGTGCAAGTGTGAATGGAAAAAGTTTGAAAATTTAACTATGATGTTGTATATTATAAATCAATATACTAAACAACAAGCGATGAAAAGGACACGAGCTATTCTTTACGGTTTTACAGAGAAGGAAGAAATGCTGAGATCTTCCTAACGCAGGGGAATAGCTTACCGCCTCCGAGCTGTATTGGGGAAAAACAGTATCCAATACCGTAGCTGCTACGTTACAGCAAATGGAGCCATTGTAACCTTATGAAAAGGTTTGGTGGGAATCTGGGTGGAACCACGGGTATTAACACACTCGTCCCTATTTTTAGGGATGGGTGTGTTTTTGTTTTGAATTGAATATAAACAAGCGATGAAAAGGACATGAGTCATTCTTGACGGTTTTACAGAGAAGGAAGAAATGCTGAGATCTTCCTAACGCAGGGGAATGACTTACCGCCTTCGAGTTGTATTGGGGAAATAACAGTATCCAATACCGCAGACGCTGCGTTACAGCGAATGGAGCCATTGTAACCTTATGAAAAGGTTTTGATGGGAATCTGGGTGGAACCACGGGTATTAACACACTCGTCCCTATTTTTAGGGATGGGTGTGTTTTTTTATTAAACAATTTGGAATGGAGTGGTTATGATGAGTGAAAAGGTAATTAAAATCATCTTTCCGAATGGTTGTGAAAAGGACTATTCAAAAGGGATCACATTGGAAGAGATTGCGGAGTCAATTAGCCCAGGTTTAAGAAAGAAAGCTATTGCAGGACAAGTCAATGGTCAATTGTTCGATTTGCGCAGAAGCATACATGAAGACGCAAAAATCGAGATTTTAACTTTAGATTCAAAAAGCGGCTTAGGAATATTGAGGCATACAGCTGCCCATGTTTTGGCACAAGCAATAAAAAGAATGTATGGCAATGTAAAATTGGGAGTAGGTCCTGTTATCGAAAACGGATTTTATTATGATATAGACCTTCCTAACAGTATTGCTGTTGAAGAGCTACCTCGTATAGAAAATGAAATGAGAAAAATTATTAACGAAAACTTGGAGATGCAACGAATTGAAGTTACTCGGAATGAAGCAGAAGAGATTTTTCAAGATTTGAATGACCATCTAAAGTTAGAACTTTTGCGAAATATTCCTGCTCATGAAAACATCACACTTTATAAGCAAGGCGAATTTGTAGATTTATGCCGCGGACCGCATTTGCCTTCGACTGGATTTATTAAAGCTTTCAAATTAACTCATGTTTCAGGAGCATATTGGCGCGGTGACAGCGACAATCAAGTTCTTCAGCGAATATACGGCATCGCATTTCCTTCCCAAAAGGAATTGAACGAACATCTTTTATTTCTAGAGGAAGCTGCAAAGCGAAATCACCGGAAGCTCGGTAATGAGTTAGAGCTGTTCATGTTTTCTGAAGAAGCGCCGGGCATGCCGTTTTATTTGCCGAAGGGTCAGGCGCTGCGAAATGAACTGGAATTCTTCTTGAGAAAACTTCAACAGCAGCATAATTACGAAGAAGTCCGCACGCCTTTCATGATGAATCGAAGGTTATGGGAAAACTCCGGGCATTGGGACCATTATAAAGAAAATATGTATTTCTCAGAGGTCGATCATACAAGCTTTGCGCTAAAGCCGATGAACTGTCCCGGCCATATGCTCATTTTTAAACATAAACTGCATTCTTACCGTGATTTGCCGATCAGGATGGCTGAATTCGGTCAAGTTCACCGTCATGAGTTCAGCGGCGCCCTTAACGGACTATTGAGAGTTCGTACATTTTGTCAAGATGATGCCCATATTTTCGTTACACCTGAACAAATTGAAAGTGAAATTAAGTCGGTAATCAAACTAATTGACTATGTTTACAGTACACTTGGTTTTAATTACGAGATAGAGTTGTCCACAAGACCGGAAAATTCGATGGGAGACGACGAATTGTGGAGAAAAGCGGAAGGCGCTCTGCAAAATGTACTTGAGCAATTAAACTACAACTATAAGGTTAATGAAGGTGACGGTGCGTTTTACGGCCCGAAAATTGATTTTCACATCAAGGATGCTTTGAAGCGAAGCCACCAGTGCGGTACAGTCCAGCTCGATTTCCAAATGCCGGAGAAATTCAATTTGCATTATATTGATGCTAAAAATGAAAAGCAGCATCCTGTCGTGATCCATCGCGCTGTATTCGGTTCCATTGATCGATTCCTTGGAATATTGATTGAGCACTTCGCTGGAGCTTTTCCAGTTTGGTTGGCTCCTGTCCAAGCGAAGATTATTCCTGTATCAGTTGAAGCGCATCAACAATATGCCAAAGAGATTGAAGAAAAATTACAAAATGCCGGCATAAGGGTTGAGCTGGATATGCGTGATGAAAAACTTGGATATAAAATTCGGGAGGCGCAAGTTAAAAAGACTTCATATATCCTTGTAATTGGAGATAAAGAAGCCGAAAATGGGGCTGTAAACGTTCGTAAATATGGCGAGGATACATCTGAAGCAGTATTGTTTGATGAATTCCTTACAAAAATTAAGCTTGAAATTAAAAATAAAGATTCATTTTTAAACCAATAGCAAGCAAAAAAAGAAAGCCTATTAATCTAAGGCTTCCTTTTTTAATTCATGGTGTAGACTTTAAGCCATGAATACCTCGCAGCGTAGTTAAATGGGCCTTTCCATAGCGCAAAGATTGCTAAAGCCAATTGCGTATAATCTGATAGCTTTTTCGTTGTGGGCATATACGGCATATACATTTAACCGTACTGTACCATAGTTCTTTAATCTCTTTCATCGATGCGAACGATTCCGCCGTGCTCGAAATCATCCGTTTCCAACAGCTTAACAACCGCTTGCGCAACGTAATTCGGAGATAGCAGTTTTCCCTCTTTTTTTAGGGCAAGAAACCGATCTAAGTTAGTAAAATCTTCTTTGTTCGTATTGCGTATTTCTGCCTGCATATCTGTATCTATTACACCTGGCGCAAAGGAAATCACTTTTGCAGGGTATTCTTTTCCTTCCTCTTCCATAGCTACACAACGCGTAAACATATCAATACCTGCTTTTGTCGTACAATATGCACCCCATCCGTAGTACGGATTCTTCCCGGCGCCGGACGAGATATTCACAATGCGCTTATCCAGAGGAGCTTCGTGCGTGCGTTTTAGAAACTCAGAAGTCAACAGCATCGGCGCAAGCAAATTCACGTGGACATTCTCAATGAGTGTGCTTGCTTCAGCGCGTTCAATCGGCTTCATTGGCGCAAGCATGCCAGCGTTGTTGATTAAGTAAATGGCATTCGCGCTGTCAACATCCATGAGTGAGAATACCTCATTCATTAGCTCTTCAATTTCATATGAGGTATGCAAATCAAAGCTGAAAGGATAAAACAACGTTCCGTTTTCCTTTGCCATTTCCTCAAGCTCTATATTGCGGCTTCTGGAAATAGAAAATACAATCACTTCTTGTTCCAGAAGCTGACGCACGACAGCTTCTCCAAGACCGCGGGACGTTCCAGTAACAATTGCGTATCTCATGAGAAAATCCCTCCTTTTTCTACAAGATACCACATGATTCGCAATCTGGCTACTATAAATAGTTGATATAAAGCGGTTTTTCGATAAAGGAAAACCGCTTTGCTAACATTGGCACATGTGTTTCTAACAAAAAGAAGCTGCAAGCTGAACAAGGTATCTTGCGTCCTATATCCAAGCCAGACGCCGACAACTACATAAAGGTGATTAAGGACGCTTGTAATAAAGTGCTCTGGAATATACCGCTGCCAGACTCCTTTATAAAAAATCCATTTTGCATGAAACGGATAAACAGCTCAATAAAAGGAAATATATATGAATAAAAGGACAAGAACCACCCTAATAGGGGAGTTCACAAGACTTATATATCGGCTACCTTGGTTAATAAAGTAGATTCGTAGATATCTTCAGGGGAAGGTAAGTTTTGCTTCGTTAATTTTATTCTCTCGCTTAAATATGCAGCATTTACTAATGTTGAACAGATAAAACGTGTTTTTTCTACATGGTTATCAGGGACATGAAAGATATACCTAAGAAACTGGTGTACAATCTCTCCGAAGTCATAGGGTTTACCAAGTTGTTGTTCTGCATACTTTACAATATTTGCTGCTTGTCCAGTAGTAAGGGTTTTTAAACGAAATACAGACGTGTAGCCAGTGTATTGATTAATAGAATTCCGAATTACACCCATTGGCGTTGCTTCAATAATTTCCATAGTGTCTGGATTGGAAACTAAAGCAACATGACTAAATTGAGAGTGTGTAATAAGTTTAATCCCTGTATCTATCAAATATGCCCCTTTAACAAGGATGATATCTGCTTTTTGGAGATGTGAATTTCCTAATATTTTCAACTTCCTTATATTCGTTTTAATAGGATATTCAAATGGAAGTTAAGAGGTTTGGGGGAATGTTCTGAATATAGGATAGCTTTTATAGAAAAATTTTTAGGGGAAGACAAGATAAAAACTTGATTTGGTGGGGAAGGAGTGAGAAGCGGTGCAGGACCTGATCAGACAGTACAATAAAGTACTTTATCAAGTAAATAAGGCGAAAAAAGGACAAAGGTTCAAAAGTTACTCGTTTGAGACAAAGTTACAGGCTGTTCGTATGCGAATAGAGGGAAAATTGAAGCGAGAAGTTGCAGCGGAGTTGGGAATTGTAGACAAAGATCAGATTAAAGTGTGGATGCGTCGATATCGGGAACACGGTGAATCAGCCTTGATTGATAAGCGGGGGAAACAGTCCTTACTTATCATAAAAACCACCTCACTAAAGGTGGCTTTTAAGGTCATTTGCATTATATCTTTTCCAATTAATCTTCCTGAAATCGAGACCTGCGAGAATTAATGTAAGGTCCGTTCTGCCGTGGTACACGATTCTACCTTTACGATCTGTACTCATCAGCAGGATAGGTACATCTGGAAAATAAGGCACAAAGCGGTTTCGGATTTGATCAATGTAACTGTCCGAGTTATAAAATACACCATTTTCTACAACAGCAATTGCAAACTTTACACCTTGCTCACTAACTATAGCTCCATCAAATTTCATAGTATTTCATCTCCAGTAATTTATGTATTCAGATGTATTTCGACAAAAATAAAGGAAATTCCTTCAATTTCATAAAAATTATATTTTCAAATTCCTAAAAATCAGAGGGGATTTCAATGTTATTAACAACTTATGATAACTTCAATCCGGATGTTATGGAACTTCAATTGAATTTTATAGAAAATTAGGGTGTTTTGCTGAAGTTAAAGTCAATGAAGTTCTATATGAAGATAAGCGTCTCGAGAGTTTTCTTCTTATATTTGGGATAAGAAAGCTGCAGATCGTGGTGAGGATAACGTAGTTAAATAGAACGACCACCACATGGATAGTGACCGTTACTTTGTAAATACAATCTTATTCGGAAATACAAAAGCTAAAGCAGTACCATCCTTATATTAAAGTGAGATATATAGTTTTCGAATTTCATTTACTGTATTGCTGTTAGAAATACTAAATAATAGAAGGATATAAAAGAAACAGCACAGAAATAAAATAAAGATAGAAATGAAACGAAGGAGAATCACACATGCAAATCACAACAAATAGACTCATAATCCTTCCATGTACGCGGGATTTAGTGAAAGAGAAGGATTATGAAGCAGGCGACCATATAATGATGTATTTGAAGGAGCTCAGACAAAATCCGGATATGTCTGGCTGGGGCGTGTGGTATGTTATGGAAAAGGAAACAAACCGAGTGGTCGGTGATCTTGGCTTTAAAGGAAAGCCGAATGAGGAAAGAGAAGTGGAAATCGGTTACGGCATACTGCCGGCCGTTCAGAAAAAAGGCTATGCGACCGAAGCGGTAACGGCGCTTGTAACGTGGGCGTTCGGCACGGAGAAGGTCTCAACTGTACTCGCGGAATGCTTGGAAACGAATGCGGCTTCAATCCGTGTTTTGGAGAAGGCCGGGTTCACGAAAACAGGGAAGCGGCATGAGATGATTGATTGGCGCAAGGAAAATCGTGAAACGCAGAAAACACACTAAAGAGCTAGTGTGTTTTCTCTTTCCATTCCTCTTTTAAAAGACCGAAGATTACTACATCCTCCACTCCCTTAGATGTTTTTGTTTTAAAAGCTATTAGTAGATATTCATAATCATCTCAAACTCAAAAATAAGGGAGTGTTTGTTTTGCGAAATGAAATAAAGATTGAAGGAAGAGCAGCATACATATCTTGTTTGGAGAATGAAGAAAAAATTTTCATAAGTTTATATATCGCAATAAACCTGAGCCATTAAAAAAGCAACTGAACGTGTTCAGTTGCTTTCTTCCAATGCTTGCTCGCTGTCCGGAGCCACTTCCTGCGCTGCTTTCGCTACATATAAAAAGCCTAGTACGAAGACAGCTGAAAATGCCCAGTTCAAGGCCTGTCTCAGTATAATGCCTTTGTCAAAAGCGTCCACGCCGTAGCGGAGAATAAGCCATACTTTAATACTTGCAAGCACAATGTCACGAATAACAAAGCCAAGCGTGATGAGCTGAAAAATAGAAAAAAGTTTCTTTTTCATAAATAACGGTTTCATGTGCTGGCGGTTTTGTCCTTGCAGCTCCACGATATCTAATGCAAAATATAAAGCGATTGGTTTTTTGATGATGATTGTAAGGAAGAAGACGGCCCCTAGCGTATACGCATAATAAACGTTATTCCATAACAGCTGAATAGCCGATCCGGCCAGTACATCTACCAGTGCCCCGACAACAAGATTCACCAGCATGAAAATGCCGAATACATTGAACTGCTTCAAGGCTACGAATCGGAAGACGCTGTAAATGATGCCGGGCGCAGATGACAGCAGCATCGCATAATAATCGCCAATCATGTCTCTGCCGTAATTCCAGACGACCAGAGGGAATACAAGAAAGAAAATGATATCGTATAAAGCTACTCTGTTTTTCAATAGGACCACCTTTCTGTAACTCTGCTATACAACAAATTATAGTTACTATATTGATAATGTTCAATATGTTATGAACATGGATTTGCAAGTGAATGATAAAAGGACCCATTTCTTTTGAAATGAGTCCTTTGAAGTAGCAGCTTATAGAGCTGATAATCGTTTAAATAATATATTGTTCTCCAGATGAACATGCTGGAACAAGTCTGATTCCAGTTCCTCCAAACGCTTATATACCATTTGATACGTACGGCAAGCGCCTTCCGGGGGGGTGAAGTCAAATGTGATTTCGCGAAGCTGCTTGATGATAGAGCCTGCTTGATCATGCTCAGATTCCAGCTCATCTAAAGCAGCAGTTGCTTTTGCCAAGTTTTCCGGCGTAGGATTTTGTTCATATTCCATAATGAGAGGGAAGATGCTGACTTCTTCTTTTATTGTATGCTGTTCCAGCTCTGTTTTAAGATGATGGTAGAGTGAATGTACTAGCGCGAGATGAGACTGATGTTGTCCATGAACACGGAATACCTTCGTGACGTACGGGCTGAGCTGCGGGAGTTCCTCATTCAAATAGCTATGATGCGTATGGACAATATGATCGATAATGGCGGAAAAGCTTGCTTCATTCCAGTTTTGCTCATTTTCGGATGCGGTGTACTGACTGTAAAGAGAATTTAATGTAAAAAGTAACTCATTTATAGAAACGGACTTATCTTTTGTTGCTTCTTCAATTGTTTTGTTGCCGCCGCAGCAAAAATCGATCCGGTTTGCTTTAAAAAGATCGCTTGCTTTTGGAAATACAGCTACAGCATCTCCAACACGAGATTCGCTTGTGAATTGTGTATTCATTCCTGTCACCTCTGACTCCGATTTATTTACAAATTCAGCATACCGAAGATGAAAGAGGGAGAGAGTGATGCGGCTCACAATAGTCGTTAACACTTTGTTACGAATTTCCTGCATGCTGTGACAATTATTTTTTATCTTGTCTAGACAGAAAAAAACATCCTTCTTAGTGAAAGGATGCTTCCATATATCGCTACATAGCTTCAACTCGTTTATACACTTCCTCTTTTTCCTCCAATGAAAGCATCTGCTCAGCCATCGGGAATAACACTCGTTCTTCCTTCATAAAGTGATCTGTCAAAATGGTACACGCATTTATGATGAACTGCACAAGACGAACGGTGCTTTCCTCTGTCAATGCAAGGGAGGGGTTATCAGTTTTTTCCAGAAATGCCGCTATATTTAATTTGGCTTGCTCATGCTCGTATTCCATAACTGCAATCGGTCCCATCTCTTTACCGATATAGTTTGCCATCATTTCAAACAGAACGTCTTCTTCTTTTTTGGAATGCAGCTCTAGTACGTATAAAAACGCCAAAACTTGTTTACGAAGCTCAGCTATTTTTAAAAAGGCATTTTTCGGTTCTTCCTGTATTGCAGATGAATTTTGAAATAATGCGAGCTTTAAAGTATTTAAATGTATATGCTCATCTTTTAATTTTTGCAAAGCAGGACATAGCATTATTTCAGCACTTTGGGATAAATGACAGCCTTTACCCATGAAAAAACCTCCTTTTGTCTTCTGCTTGTATCATACTGAAAAAACAAGAACGGAGTTGTGACTATGCTCACCAAATGAAAGATGTTCACAAAACGTTCTTGAACATAGTACAATTTACATGCAAGCATTTTAATTCGACATATAATAGCAACTGAGGGTTTTGTTTAGAATGACAACGGGAGGGGCAGGTGATACGATAGCGCATGACCTGTAATGTAATGGAAATGGAGAAAGAACTTCGAAGCTTTACCGCACTGGTGGAAACAACACTGCTTCAGGATTTGCATATAAGAAGCGAGAAACCGCACGATCCCATTCGTGTCAAGAAGGTGCCGAAAGAATGGGAATGTATTGGTACCGGCAATTATGCAGCGGTGTTTATGCATCAGCAGCATAAGGAATGGGTTGTGAAAGTGTATGCGCGCGACGTGGAAGGGCTTGAAAAGGAAGCCGCCGTATACGAAAAGCTCGGCGTTCATCCCTCTTATTCATCCTTGCTTCATAAAGAAACTTATTATTTAATTTTACAGCGGTTGAAAGGGATGACTTTGTATGACGCTTTTCATAAAGGTGTTCGAATACCGGAGAGTGTTATCGAGGATATTAATGAAGCGCTCGACTACGCAAGAAAGCGCGGTTTAAACCCTTACGACGTTCACGGTAAAAATGTAATGATGGAGGACGGAAAAGGATATGTGGTCGATGTATCCGACTTTTACAAAAAGGGAGAAGACTCGAAGTGGAGAGATTTAGTAAGAGCTTATTATAAAATTTACTTGCCCTTCTTCTATAAATATCCTATACCTGTACCTTATCTGCTTTTGGATATGGTACGTCACTCGTATCGTTTTTATAAAAAACTGCGAAAATTATTTCAAAAGGACGCCTGATGAGAGGCGTCCTTTTCTATCCATATTGTTTGTAAGGATCAAAAATATGAACTGAAAATGAATGTATACGGAAGATTGTATGATATGCAAGAATGCCGTCTTTTTTTGTAAAAGCTTGGTGTTAATGTTAGAATTTCTGACATTGCCCTTTTACATAATGGTAAACGAGGGGATGTAACATTTTAACTCATTGTCTAATGTTAATTTTTCAGAATATTAGTACAATTAAAACAAGCTTTGCACTAGATATATGACAGGGAAGGGGAGTGAGCATAACAGATAAAGTCAAGATTGGTTTGATACAAACCAATCTTAAAGTTCCGGGAGATGCATCTGTAGACATACATAAAGAGAAAGCAAAGGGGTAGGACTTCTATATAAATATCCTATCCCTTTTTCTATAGGAAGAAACGAAAGAGGGGGCTGGGGCGAGTTGAACAAAGCACAGTTAGAAAGAAACTTTCAAGAGATAGAGGCTGGTCTATCCAAACGCGAAGCAATAGAAGAAGCGAATCGTTGTTTATATTGTTACGATGCACCTTGTATTCAAGCGTGTCCAACTGGAATTGACATCCCGTCGTTCATTAAGAAAATCGCTTCCGAAAATATAAAGGGTTCCGCCAAAACAATCATGCTTTCCAACCCTGTCGGCGCAAGCTGCTCGCGTGTATGCCCGACAGAAGAGCTGTGCGAAGAGGCGTGCGTGCTAAATCATTCTACAAAGCCGATTATGATCGGCAATTTGCAGCGCTATGCAACAGACTGGGCCATTCAAAATGAACAGACGTTATTTGAAGCAGGAAACAAAAACGGAAAAACGGTGGCGATTGTCGGCAGCGGTCCAGCCGGTCTTTCAGCGGCGCGCGAGCTGGCTCGGATGGGATATGCTGTTACAATCTTCGAAGCGGAACAAGAAGCCGGCGGACTCAATACGTATGGTATTGTTTCGTTCCGTTTGCCGCAAGCTGTTTCTCATTGGGAAGTGAATCAAGTCAGAAGGCTCAATGTAGAAATTCGTACAAATACGCGTATCGGAACAGATATTCCAGCACAGGAATTATTAGATGGGTTTGACGCTGTTGTCTTGGCAATCGGCATGGGACGTGTTCCTGATCTCCATATCGAAGGAGAAGAACTGAACGGTGTTCATGATGCGATTGAGTTTGTGAAACAAACAAAAGGCAACGAGCTGCCGAGCGAATATGCAGGAAAATGGATGGTTGTTATCGGTGCCGGCAACACAGCGATCGACGCCGCTACATGCTCTGTCCGTCTCGGTGCTGAAAACGTCAAAATTTTATACCGTCGTACAAAAGAAGAAATGACGGCTTATGACTTCGAGTATAAATTTGCCAAGCAAGACAGCGTTGAATTCAGATGGCTGACGGCTCCAAAGCGCATAGTCGGCAATGGAGAAGGAAACGTCATCGGCATTGAATGCATCAAAATGGAATTGACAGAAGCAGGCGAGGATGGAAGACGCCGTCCTGTACCGGTAGCAGGATCTGAGTTTGTATTGCCGGCAGACGGCGTTATTAAGGCGATCGGGCAAGTCAGACATCTTGAGCTGATCGAAGAGTTTGCATTAGCGCATAAGTCAGGCGTTGTCACAGTAGATTTGAAAACGTATCAAACCTCCAACCCTAAAGTTTTTGCCTGTGGTGACGTTGTATTTGGAAAAGGACAAGGGGAAGCGATGGTTGTAACGGCTGCGCAGCAAGGAAAGCAGACAGCTTATGCTATTCATGAACAATTAATAAAAACAGCTGCTGAAACAGCTTAAGGAGGAGACACGCTATGGCAGATTTACGAATCAATTTGGCAGGCATACAGTCACCGAACCCGTTTTGGCTCGCGTCAGCACCCCCGACGAATTCCAGATATCAAGTACAACGAGCGTTTGAAGCAGGCTGGGGCGGCGCTGTTTGGAAAACGCTGGGAGAACCGATTTTGAACGTATCATCCCGATTTGCAGCTGTCAGCTTTAACGGGCAGCGTGTGGCGGGCTTCAATAATATCGAGCTTATTACGGACCGTCCTCTTGAAGTGAATTTAAAAGAAATCTATGAAACAAAGAAACGTTTTCCAAATCATCCAATCATCGCGTCTCTTATGGTGGAACCGAAGCAGGAAAAGTGGCATGAGATTGTAAAACGTGTGGAGGATGTCGGCGTCGACGGGCTAGAACTGAACTTTGGGTGTCCGCACGGAATGGCGGAACGCGGCATGGGATCGGCTTCCGGTCAAGTGCCTGCGCTTGTTGAAAAGCAAACGCATTGGGCGAAAGAGGCAGCGAAAACACCGGTTATCGTCAAGCTTACGCCGAACATTACAGATATCACGGTTACAGCTGAAGCTGCGGTTCGCGGCGGCGCTGATGCGGTAAGCATGATTAATACAATTAACAGCTTGGCCGGAGTTGATTTGGATTCATGGAATACGATTCCGCACGTTGCTGGAAAAGGAGCGCACGGCGGCTACTGCGGTCCGGCAGTAAAGCCGATTGCGCTGAACATGGTGGCAGAATGTGCGCGCAATCCGCATATCACCGTTCCGATTTCAGGCATGGGCGGCGTTTCAAGCTGGAAGGATGCCGTGGAATTCATGCTCATGGGAGCGACTGGCGTACAAGTGTGTACAGCCGCTATGCACCACGGCTTCCGTATTGTAGAAGATATGATTGACGGCTTGAATAACTACTTGGATGAAAAAGGAATCGCCTCTGTGATGGACTTGGTCGGAAAGGCTGTTCCGAGATACTCAGATTGGGGCAATTTAGACCTCAACTATAAAGTGGTGGCCCGCATCAATACGGATATTTGCATCAACTGCAACAAATGCCATATCGCTTGCGAAGATACATCGCATCAGTGCATTGACATGTTGAAAGACACTGCCGGAAACAGCTACTTGCGCGTACGCGAAGAGGACTGTGTCGGATGCAATTTATGCTCGATCGTCTGTCCGGAAGAAGGAGCTATTTCGATGGTAGAACTGAAAAACGAACTGCCGCCGATGACTTGGAACGAGCGTCAGGCAGCGTTATCCGCATCTGCAAGCTGTAAGATTGATAGTTTGAAATAAAGTGAAACTACCATCAGCAGGATCATTCCTGCTGATGGTAGTGGAACGAATCAGGATAAAGGAGGAAATTCAGTGAAAAAGATTATTGTAAATGGAATCATTGTCACGGCTGCGGATACATACAAAGCAGACGTATTAATTGAAAACGGAAAAATTTCTGCAATTGGACACCAGCTGTCAAGAGAAGACGCGGAAGTAGTAGATGCAAATGGCTGTTACATTTTTCCGGGTGCGATTGATCCGCATACGCATTTGGATATGCCGTTTGGCGGAACGGTTACAAAGGACGATTTTGAAACAGGTACGATGGCAGCTGCCTTTGGCGGAACGACAACAATCATTGATTTTTGCTTAACAAATAAAGGCGAGTCGTTGCAAAATTCAATTCAAACGTGGCATGACAAATCAAAAGAAAAAGCAGTCATCGATTACAGCTTCCACTTGATGATCGGTGAAATCAATGAAGCCGTCCTAAACGAGCTGCCGCAAGTCATTGAAGAAGGAATCACATCTTTTAAAGTCTTCATGGCTTATAAAAACGTATTCCAGGCGGATGACGGCACATTGTACCGCACGCTCATTGAGGCGAAGAAGCTGGGGGCGCTCGTCATGGTGCATGCAGAAAACGGCGATGTCATCGATTACTTAACGAAGCAAGCGTTGGAGGAAGGAAAAACAGAGCCGATCTATCATGCGTTAACAAGACCGCCTGAAGTGGAGGGGGAAGCAACGGGCCGTGCTTGCCAGCTGACGGCTTTAGCGGATTCGCAGCTGTATGTCGTTCACGTTTCTTGTGCAGAGGCGGTTGAAAAAATTGCAGAAGCAAGAAACAAAGGCCTGGACGTATGGGGAGAAACGTGCCCGCAATATTTGGTTCTGGATCGATCTTATTTAGAGAAGCCGAACTTTGAAGGAGCGAAGTACGTTTGGTCTCCGCCGCTGCGTGAAAAATGGCATCAGGAGGTGCTGTGGAACGCACTGAAAAACGGACAGCTGCAAACGCTCGGATCAGACCAATGTTCCTTTGATTTTAAAGGACAAAAAGAGCTTGGAAGGGGAGACTTTACAAAAATTCCAAACGGCGGGCCGATTATCGAAGACCGAGTGAGCGTTCTGTTCTCTGAAGGTGTAAAGAAAGGCAGAATTTCCTTGAACCAGTTTGTTGAGATTACCTCTACTCGCATTGCCAAGCTGTTCGGTTTATTCCCGCAAAAAGGTACGGTTGCAGTGGGATCTGACGCAGACTTGGTCATTTTCGATCCGACCGCGGAACGCGTGATTTCGGCAGCCACTCACCATATGGCGGTCGATTATAACGCGTTTGAAGGTATGCGAGTGACTGGAGAACCAGTGAGTGTCCTCTGCCGCGGAGAATTTGTTGTGCGCGACAAGCGATTTGTCGGAAAGCCTGGTTATGGAACGTATTTAAAGAGAAAAAAATACGGCGAAGATACTTTAAAACAGCAAGAGACTATATCCATACAGTGATATTGGCTGATGAAGTTTCACCTTATCTCGTTCTAACCGTCCGTAGCAAAGGGGCCAAAGCGAGAGGGAAAACGGACGGTAAGAACCCGATTGGTTCAACTAACATTCTTGGAGAAAAGAGCTCCAAGAATGAAGTTTCACCTTATCTCATCTATTCTGAAAAAGGGGGGGTTTTATGAAGACACAGATTGAACAAAACGGGATTGTAACCCTGACAGACGAAGCTGCTCAAAAGTTAAGCGACAGCCCGATGTGGAATGACGATTTGCGGCCGACGACCTTACAGGAACATTCATGGAAAGGATTGAATTTCGCTACCTTGTGGATCGGGATGTGTTTATGCATCCCGACCTACACAATGGCCAGCGGGATGATTTCATTAGGAATGAACTGGTGGCAAGCTATCGGAACGATTTTTCTTGGCAATGTAATTGTTCTTATTCCGATTCTACTGAATGCTCATGCCGGGACAAAGTTTGGTATTCCGTATCCTGTTTTCGCACGGCTTTGGTTCGGGGCAAAAGGGGCGCACATTCCTGCCTTGGCCCGTGCCGTTGTGGCTGCTGGATGGTTCGGGATTAATACATGGATTGGAACCACTGCAATCGATACATTGTTGTCAGCCTCATTCCGGGCTTGGGCGGATTTACCCGGACATACAGCCATAGTGTTCGCACTGTTTTGGGCATTAAATGTCGGTGTGGCATATAAAGGTCCACAGGCGATTAAAACATTGGGGGCAATCGCCGCCCCTACCATAGCTGTTGCAGCCATCGTCCTATTTGGCTGGGCATTCACCCGTGCGGGAGGTTTGGGCCCCATTTTGGAAACTCCTTCTAAATTCGAAACAACGGGCGAGTTTTTAAAAATATTTTTCCCTGCACTCATGGGAGTTATCTCTTTTTGGGCTACGCTGGCCTTGAATATTCCTGATTTTTGCCGATATGCAAAAAGTCAAAAATCGCAAATGGTTGCTCAAGCATCCTCCCTTCCGATTACAATGACCATCTTTTCTTTTATCGGTATTGCGGTTACATCAGCGACTGTCGTTATATTCGGCCAGGCTATATGGGATCCCGTACAGCTGCTCGCTAAATTCCCGCCGTTGGTTATCTTTTTAGGAACAGTTGTCATTGTTATTTCTTCCCTAACGATTAACGTCGGAGCTAACATCGTAGCTCCTGCCCGTGCCATCGAGAATTTGCATCCAAAACGGATTACATTCGGAATTGGCGTCCTTATTACTGGAGTTTTCGCCATTATGATGCAGCCGTGGTATATCATGTCTAACTTTGGAAACTATATATTCGGCTGGCTTGGCACATACGGTGCTTTGCTAGGACCGATTGATGGAATCGCCATCGCGGACTATTGGCTTGTCCGCCGCAGAAAAATGGTTCTCAAAGAACTATATGAACCTGGCGGACGTTACAACTATTCGAGCGGATTTAATAAAAACGGGGTTTACGCCTTAATTTGCGGAATTGCTGTTCCTATACTCGGATTGATGATTTCAGGACTGCACTTCATATGGGAAAATGCTTTGGCCTTCGGATTAATCATTTCCATGGGCATTTACGCTTATTTAATGAAAGATGATAAAAGTGTTTTACGGGAAGGTGAATATGAGAAAATCACGAATATCAAAGGTCCGGTGACGGAAGAAGTGGTTGTCGGCAAAGAGCAGCCTATTTAAAGAAAAGGAGTGTTTTGTATGTCATCACATACGGAATTTTTGGCAGAGCGCGATAAAATTGATTTTCTCATTCAAAAGGGCTATTTGATTGCAAATATCCGGGAAACGCTTGACGGGGCTTTTGTTGATTTTGAAAAGCAAGGAGAAGCAGAAGAACCCCAAACGCTGCATATCATGACCGCGGATGCGCGCAAATATTTTTCGGCTCTTCTCATTAAACAAATGAGCAGCGTTTCCTAAGAAACAGGACCGGCATGTACGCCGGTCCTGTTTCATTTTGAGAAAAGAAGGAATGCTCTTTTAAAAACACGAATAGTATACTCATTATGCTTTTTAGAAGAGGTGAAGATATGCAGCATCACTTCCAGCTTACGATGACAGATATTTTAAAACGAAAACATTTTGAAAAAGCTGAAATAATTGCCGGAGAAGCAGGGTTGCAGCGTGCCGTCAAATGGGTGCATATACTAGAAGTGGCAAACGTCAAAACACTTTTAAAAGGGCAGGAGCTCGTTTTATCAACAGGATTAGGATGGAAAGAAGACCCGGCATTGTTCCTCTCGTTTTTGCAAGAGCTTCTCGAAATGCAAGCATCCGGTTTATGCATTGATATGACAAGACACCCTTTCCGAATCCCGCAGGACATCATCCGTTTGGCAAACGATCATGCATTTCCCATCCTGCTCTTTCAACAGGAAGTTCCGTATGTAGAGATTACGCACGATATCCACTCTCATCTCATCAATCAGCAATATCAAATGATTTCAAACCTTGAACAATATTCGCAAGTGTTAAACAAGAAACTGCTGTCTATCCGAAATTGCAAAGAGATTCTTGAGCTGCTGCAGCATCATCTCGGTCATACTGTGGTGTTTCAAATGAATGGAAATAAAAAATATGTTTTGCCTTATGAGAATGTAGAGAGAGTAAAAGGTGTTGATGAACGCAAAACAGCCCATCAATGTATTCAGCTGCTCGGGCAAAATTATGCAGACCTCTTTATTTACACAGCCGATGAAGTCACTGAATACGACACGCTCATTCTGGATCGAACAGCTACAGCACTTGCACAGCATTTACTTCGTGATTTATATGTAGAAGAGAAAAGAAGGGCAGAGGAAAACGAGTGGGTGCACAGCTGGCTTTCCGGGGAGCATGATGAAGATGAAATCATGGGGTTTCTCGTGAGTCATCGAATGCCGCATAAACCGAAAGGCGGAACGGTGTGCATTTGCAAGTTTCAAGATTTAGATACCGATTTTATATATTTTAAACTGCTATTCCGGACAATCTTTGAACAGTTCGGGTTTTCCGCGCTTTGTACAGAGAAACGAAATGAACTTGCTTTTGTTCTATTAAACAATCGGGACAGCAAAATGAGACAACGGATTGAAAGCGGCCTGCAGCGACTGATGCAATCCGATTTTATGAAGAAACAAAAACTTGCCGTTACGATTGGGGTCGGAAAGTTCAGTGAACAGCTTGAAGATTTCACGAAAGGCTTCTTAACAGCAAAGGAAGCGAT
Source organism: Ectobacillus panaciterrae DSM 19096 (assembly GCF_000430785.1). Lineage (GTDB taxonomy): Bacteria > Bacillota > Bacilli > Bacillales > Bacillaceae_G > Ectobacillus > Ectobacillus panaciterrae. Next base: position 9,535 of record NZ_AUMR01000019.1, on the reverse strand, counting down.
TAAAGTACAACAAAATACAGGAAAGCAGTGCCATTTCTATGAAGATTTGCACATGTACCGTTTGATTTCCATGATACATAAGCATAGCGATTTGCAGGAAATTGTCCTTGAATACTTAGATCCTGTCATTTGCTATGATCAAAAGTATAAAGGAAATCTGATGGAAACCCTGCGGGTCTATTTGGCTTGCAACGGCTCCAAGCAGGAAACGGCAAACCGATTATTCGTTGTCAGACAAACGCTGTATCATCGCATCACGAAGCTGGAGCAGCTGCTCGGTGCAGATTTCATGAAGCCGGAAAAAAGGCTTGTTATTGAATTTATGCTGCAGGCTTACGATTATTTGATATTAACGAATCGTATAAAAATGTATCAGTAGCCAGTAAGCTATCTCTATGTTACAGAAAATTTATACGTCTGTACACTAACCAACATGTAGAAGAAAAGGATAGAGGCGTTTGACACTATGTCTAATGAATGCCTGCAGTATATACGAGATAATGATAGAAAGCCATTAAAAATATAGGAGGGGACTTATGGCAACGACAAAGAGTGATACATTGGTTCTCAGAAATTTCATTAACGGACAATGGGTAGAAGCGAGCGGCAGTGAAGTACTGGATGTTCCGAATCCTGCAACTGGCGAAGTGCTTGCCAAGGTCGGAATCTCTACAAAAGAAGATGTGGAAAAAGCAGTACAAGCCGCAAAGACAGCGTTCGCAGAGTGGAAAAAGGTGCCCGTTCCAAAACGCGCCCGCGTTCTATTTAAATATCATTACTTATTAACCGAGCAGCATGAAGAGCTGGCAAAGCTGATTGTACTAGAAAACGGCAAAGCGTATAAGGAAGCATACGGAGAAGTGCAGCGCGGCATAGAGTGCGTAGAATTCGCCGCAGGCGCTCCCTCGCTTTTAATGGGAGAATCGCTTTCTGGCATCGCAGAGGACATCGATTCTGAAATGTTCCGCTATCCGTTAGGCGTAGTTGGAGGTATTACGCCGTTTAACTTCCCGATGATGGTGCCGTTATGGATGTTCCCGCTTGCGATTGCATGCGGCAATACATTTGTGCTCAAGCCATCCGAACGGACGCCGATTTTGGCGAACAAGCTTGCTGAATTATTTACAAAGGCAGGCGGACCGGCAGGGGTGCTGAATATCGTTCACGGCGCGCATGATGTTGTAAATGGACTTTTGGATCATGATGACGTAAAAGCCATTTCGTTTGTCGGCTCTCAGCCGGTTGCGAAATACGTGTATCAGCGCGCTGCGGCGCAAGGAAAACGAGTGCAGGCCTTATCAGGCGCAAAAAATCATCATATCGTCATGCCTGACACTGATATGAATAAAGCGGCAGACCACATTATCTCATCTGCTTTTGGAAGCGCCGGCCAGCGCTGTATGGCGTGCAGCGCTGTTGTGGTAGTCGGAGACAACGACGCTTTTGTAAAAGCGCTAAAGGATAAAGCGGATGAACTCAGTATAGGTAACGGATTGGATGAAGAAGTATTATTAACGCCTGTAATTCGTCAATCACATCGTGAAAAAGTAATCGGGTATATTGAAACAGGCGTCCGAGAAGGAGCACAGCTGATCCGGGACGGCCGCAAGGAAATGGATCAAATCTCTGAAGGAATTTTCTTAGGGCCAACAATTTTTGATCATGTAACGCCGCAGATGACGATTGCGAAGGATGAAATTTTTGCACCGGTACTAAGCTTGCTTCGTGCAGAGAACTTGGATGAAGCATTGGAATATATCCAGAAGTCTCGATACGGAAACGGTGCGACCATTTATACAAAGGACGCAAAGGCGATTCGGCAATTCCGGGAAGAAGCGGATGCGGGAATGCTGGGTGTGAACGTCGGCGTACCGGCAACAATGGCGTTTTTTCCATTCTCCGGCTGGAAGGATTCTTTCTACGGCGACTTGCATGTAAACGGAAAAGATGGCGTGAACTTCTATACGCGCAAAAAGATGATTACATCCCGATTCGACTTCTAATTTAATAAGGGAGGAGAGGACTATGGTGAAAATCAAACAAAATGAAGATTTAGCGGCTAAGGATGCCCGATACGTGTGGCACGCCATGAGACCGTACAGTCCTGATGCAACAATGGTCGCAAAAAAGGCAGAAGGCGCGTGGGTAACGGACAAGGACGGAAAGCGATATTTGGATGCGATGGCCGGTCTTTGGTGTGTAAATGTAGGGTACGGACGCGAAGAATTGGCGGAAGCAGCTTACGAGCAATTAAAGGAGCTGGCGTACTTCCCAATGACACAAAGCCATGAGCCTGCGATCAAGCTCGCCGAAAAGCTGAATGAACTGCTTGGGGAAGAGTACGTTATTTTTTATTCCAACAGCGGGTCCGAAGCGAACGAAACGGCTTTCAAAATCGCCCGTCAATATCATCAGCAAAAAGGAGAAGGAAGCCGTTATAAGATCGTATCGCGCTACCGGGCTTATCACGGCAATTCCATGGGTGCATTGGCAGCTACTGGTCAAGCGCAGCGCAAATATAAGTATGAGCCCTTGGCGCCGGGTTTCTTGCATGTAGCGCCGCCGGACAGCTATCGCAATAATGAAGACGGCAAAGCGCCCCATGAAATGGAATCCGTAAAAGCCATTGATAATGCAATGACTTGGGAGCTCAGCGAAACGGTTGCTGCTGTCATTATGGAGCCGATTATTACAGGGGGAGGAATCTTAATTCCGCCGGACGGCTACATGAAGGGCGTCAAGGAAGTGTGTGAAAAACACGGGGCGCTTCTGATTGTCGATGAAGTCATCTGCGGCTTCGGCAGAACAGGAAAGGCGTTTGGTTTTATGAACTACGGTGTCAAACCAGATATCATTACGATGGCGAAAGGACTGACAAGCGCATATCTTCCGCTTTCTGCAACCGCGGTGAGAAAGGATATTTACGATGCGTTTAAGGGTTCGGAGGAATATGATTATTTCCGCCATGTCAACACGTTCGGGGGCAGCCCGGCAGCTTGTGCTGTAGCGCTGAAAAACTTGGAAATCATGGAGCGCGAGCACTTGTTTGAACGATCTGAGCTGTTAGGGAAACAACTGTTACAGGAAATTCAGGCACAGCTTGCCAATCATCCATTTGTCGGGGATGTACGCGGAAAAGGCTTATTAATTGGAATTGAGCTCGTAGAAGACAAAACAACGAAAGTTCCGCTGGATGTGAATCTCGTTAATCGAGTTATTGGTGCATGTAAAGAAAAAGGCGTTATTATCGGCAAAAACGGTACGACAGTTGCGGGTTATAATAACGTGCTTACTCTTTCTCCGCCTTTGAATATTAAGGAGGAAGATGTGCAGTTTCTTGAGAAAGTGCTTGTAGAAGCGTTAGAAAGCATTAAATAAATCGAGCAGCACTCGCAGTTTTACAATTGTGAGTGCCTTTTTGTTATAAATAAAGTTATTTTGAGAACAGGTGAACTACCACGAACCTAAAGGTATCGTGGTTTTACGCCCACAAGTATAAATACATACAAAAGCTAGTTCTTCTGAAGAGACGCGAGAGATAATTAAGAAAGGACTCAGCTGTTTAAGAGGATAGGTTGATAGAGGAGCTTTATCCATTTCGATTGGTGTTATTACAAAAATAAAAAACACCCGGGTTACCGGGTGTTTCTAACGTCATTATATTTAACTTACTTTTTCTTCTGCATTTTCTCTTTGGTTTAGTGAGCTATGCTTTTTGCTATATGAGAAATAGATGATTAGACCGATCACTAACCAAACGCCGAAGCCCATCCAAGTTGCAGCTGGAAGCTGAAGAACTAAGTATCCGCAGAATACTACTGCTAGGATAGGAATGGCTGGTGAAAATGGTACTTGGAAACCGCGCTTTAAGTCCGGTTGTGTTTTGCGCAATACGAGAATACCAATGGAAACTGTGATGAATGCGAACAGTGTTCCGATGTTTGTTAACTCAGCTAATTTGCCGAGCGGCACAAAGCCTGCAAAAAAAGCAACTATTACTGCGGTTACCCAAGAATTTAGGACCGGTGTTTGTGTTTTTCTGTTTACACGAGAGAACATTTTTGGAAGCAATCCGTCACGGCTGATTGCGTAGAAGAGACGAGATTGCGAGTAAAGCATAACAAGTAATACTGTTGTGATACCAACGATTGCGCCTACAGAGATAAAACCTGCAATCCAATCTTGGTGAATATAGTTCAATGCGAATGCTACTGGGTTTTTCACGTTTAACTGATCGTATGGCACGATACCAGTCAAAATTAAAGAAACAACGATATATAAAATTGTACATACAGCTAAGGAAGCGATAATACCAATCGGCATGTTTCGTTTCGGATTGCGAACTTCTTCTGCAGCTGTAGCAATTGCATCGAATCCGATGTAAGCAAAGAATACAGTTGCCGCGCCAGTCGCTACGCCAGAGAAACCGAACGGCATGAACGGTGTCCAGTTCGAAGGTTTTACATACCAAACGCCAACACCGATAAATAATAGAACTACAGCTAATTTAATGATTACCAGGATAGAGTTAAAGCGAGCGGATTTTTTCACACCGCGTGTTAGTAAGAACGTAATGATGAAAATGATAATGACAGCCGGTAAATCAATAAACGTACCCTTTGCCGCGTCATACGCGCTTGTTAAAGCTGTCGGAAATTTAATGCCAAAGCCTGCAAGAAGCCCTTGGAAATAACCGGACCAGCCCGCCGCAACTGCGGAAGAGGCAAGCCCATATTCCAGGATTAAGTCCCAACCTAGAATCCAGGCGAAAATCTCACCGAACGCTGCATAGCTGTATGTGTAAGCACTGCCGGATACAGGTACTGTGGATGCGAACTCCGCATAACAAAGTGCCGCAAATACACAGGCAAAACCAGAAAGAATAAAGGATAAAATAAGTGCTGGACCTGCATGCTCTGCTGCTGCAACCCCTGTTAATACAAAAATTCCTGTACCGATGATGGCACCGATACCGAGCATTGTTAAATCGAATGCCCCTAAGTCTTTTTTCAGAGAAGTGCCGCTGCCGCTAGATTCTCTAATAAGCTTTTGAATTGATTTTTTTCTGAACAAGCTCATGATGCTCTCCTTCCGTTAAAAAAAATGTCGAATCTTGTTGTGATATGAATAGATTGTACAACAATCATGCATTGTTGTAAAGTTAGAAAAGTAAGAAAATTTATAAAAAAATATTTTTATCTTTTGTAGGCGAGAAGACCCCATCCTCAAGGAATGGGAAGGGCACAGCCCAATGAGTAGGGTGGGGATGAATCGCCCTCGGACAAGGGATGGCTATATGCCATCCCTTGTCCGACTGTTCGAGTGCGATCTGCAGAAGATACCGTATCATTTGTGCACAAGTGCCAAACTCTTTCTGTTCTTTGTAGATTTCCAATCGTGTGTTTGCAACGAACGGAACATTCGTTTGTTTTTTTCTTTTATTTACCTTATTTTTCCAGTGTGTACATGTTATACTACCTATATGGAAAAAGGAGGTGAAGTACCATGTTAGTCAACAAGGCATACAAGTTCCGTATCTACCCAAATAAAGAACAATCCACCTTCATCAATAAAACAATCGGGTGCAGCCGCTTTGTATTCAATCGCTTCCTTGCAGCGTGGAATGATGCCTACAAGGCAACAGGTGAAGGTTTGACGTACAACTCTTGCTCGAAACAGCTCACAGCGCTTAAAAAAGAAGTGCCATGGCTGAAAGAAGTAGACAGCGTTGCCTTGCAATCTTCCCTCAAGAACCTTGACGATGCCTTTAAACGCTTTTTCAAAAAACAAAATGACGCGCCGCGCTTCAAAAGCAAACGAAATAAAGTCCAATCCTATATCACAAAGCATACAAATGGAAACATTGCGGTAGAGGGCAATTACATCAAGCTCCCTAAGCTGGGCCTTGTTCGATTTGCCAAAAGCCGTGAAGTGGAAGGCCGTATTCTGAGCGCCACAGTAAGACGAAATCCATCTGGCAAATACTTTGTATCCCTCTTGGCAGAAGTAGAGGTACAACCCAAACAGAAAACGGGATCAAGCGTTGGCGTCGACTTAGGAATCAAGGACTTTGCCATTTTCAGTACAGGAGAAATATTCTCGAATCCAAAATGGTTTCGTACGCTGGAAGTCAAATTGGCGAAAGCCCAGCGTATTCTATCCAGACGTAAAAAAGGCTCTGCCAATTGGAACAAACAACGCATCAAAGTTGCGCGTATGCATGAACGTATTGTGAATGCCAGAACAGACTACTTGCAGAAAATCTCTACCTATGTGGTCGAAAACCATGATCTCATCGGGATAGAAGATTTGCAGGTGTCGAACATGCTGAAGAACGGCAACCTTGCAAAAGCCATCAGTGAAGTAAGCTGGTCGCAATTCCGCACGATGTTGGCGTACAAAGCCCAATGGTACGGCAAGCAAATCGTCGCTGTGTCCAAGACATTTGCAAGCAGCCAGTTATGCTCCTGTTGCGGCTACAAACATAAAGACGTGAAGAATCTCAATTTGCGTGAGTGGACATGCCCATCTTGCGAAACCCATCACGATCGAGATTTGAACGCAGGACAGAATCTTAGAAACGAAGCGATTCGTCTCTCAACCGTCGGAGCGACGGGGGTGGCCTAATCCATAACTGGTCGATAGGCTAGTGTTCTTAGGAATCCCCCACTTCAAGGAGCGTTAGCGAGTAAGTGGTGGGTAGTTCAAATATGAAAAAAGTGATGATTGCATATGAAAATTATCGTATTATCCGACACACATATGCGAAAAGAGCCAAAACACTGCCAAGCGGCTCATTTTAGGTTTGGAAATAGCTGATTTGATTATGCATGCCAGGGATTGGCGGAATTTGGATGTGTATGGAGAGTTATCGCGATATGGGAAAGTTGTTGGTGTAATCGGGAATGTGGACGGATCTGAGATATTTGCGTTTTCAGCGCACACATCTGTCAATATATAATATCTGTAAAGAAATATAAAAAGAGAGGAGGCGCAATGGTGCGGAAAGAAGCGCTTTATCAGAAAGCGGCTGAACGGTTTGGGAGAAATGATGATGTGTTTTTTCTATATGTACAAAAAGGCAGTGAATGGATGAAACGGGTGAAAGAATTTGAACGGGAAAGAGCGCTGCTGCGAATGGACTATTTGGTTCGGGGTATTTGTGAACGGGAAGTGGACGGCTTATTAGATGACCCTTCACTATATAAATGCGGTTATATACCAAAGGAGTTTCGTTTTTCCTTTCTGGATTGTAGGTTCTCTCTTCTGGGAGAAGTCGTGTTTGGCATAACAGAAGAATTATATTTTACCGAGGAGCAGTGGCGGCAGTTTCTGCTGTTTTTACAGGAGGAAGATATTTAAAAATATGATTTCTTACTGTCTTTTCTTATTTTTGTGCATACTAGGAAGAGCACAATAAAAGGAGATGTACAAATGAACAAGCAGGAGCAAGAAACGAAAAACAGGCTGAATACAACTGAAAGAGTGGCGCAAATAGAAGATCCGCAAGGGAATGAAGCGGATAGCAGAATAACATTTGCCCAAGTTCCGATAGATCAGTTTCGTTTGGATGTAATGAACATGGATTGAACTAGAAAACCCGCCTGCTAAAGAGGCGGGTTTTCTAGTTTATCTGCCAAAGGAATTCATTCAAATTCCTATATATGTAAAATGAATTCCCCGCTCTGCCGTAACTCTGGTGTCTCAAAACCCGCTCTCGCAGGTGGGCATTCGCAGCTGTTTTTTCAAAGTCCTGTCTAAGCAGGCATGTTGGCAAAACAGCATTATTGAATTCCCGAAAAATGTTTATAGGTTTGAGACATCAAGGAGCATACGCACATCGCAGGTATGTAAGCTTCTTTAATTTAGCGCAAGGATTTTATTATAGTATAAAGAATAATGTATGTCAAACTGAAGTTTGAATGATGAAGAATCGACTTACATTATGTTTCAATACAGCTATTCTATACTTTTATGATCTTTATCTCAACAGTTAAATGCAGCCAAACAAGATATCTTTTGCTAGTGTCCATGAAAAGAATGATGATTGGGTATTCCATTCTGCATTATTTCTATTCTTGAGAATGAATATGGAAGCCGTGCTCTTGAAGAGTGAGGACAATCCGTTCTTCAGAAACTTTTGTTTCATCAAATTGAATCTTTACTTTTCCTCCTTCTACATCCGCTAACGCTCGTTCAACGCCCGCTATGTCAATTAAAGTACTTTCTAATGACTGAATGGCGGGAGCGGACTTTGCTTCTTGCACAAATAATGTTGTTTCTGCCAATGATATCATCCTTCCTTATTCATTTGTCCCGAAGAGCAGTTTAAAGAGATCATGGTCCTGACCAGCCGCAAATGCAGCAATAGAACTAAAATCCGGGTTATTTATCTCGTTCATGCCTATAGTATGCTTCAAGCATGAACCCGCATACTGAAAAAGATGGATTGTAAAGAAGAAACGATATAGTAAATGAAAAAGGACTAAACAAGCATTCAGTATTTCTTTCCCGAAGCAGCAATCCTTTGACTGTGAAAAATCCTTTCCAAATAAAAAAAGGCTCTGATTTTCAGAGCCTTTTTCACACAGCTTTAATTAAGCTTTTTGTACGTTAGAAGCTTGATCGCCACGGTTGCCTTGAACGATTTCAAATGTAACCTTTTGACCTTCTTCTAAAGATTTGAAGCCGTCGCCTTGAATAGCGGAGAAGTGAACGAATACATCGTCTCCACCTTCGCGTTCGATGAAGCCGAAACCTTTTTCTGCATTAAACCATTTAACTGTACCTTGTAACATGTTGTTACCTCCTAGTGTGCAATCACACACAATGTAATACTATCCTTGCTCTCCGAAAATACCAAGACGAAAAATCATTTTTACACTTGTTATCTTACAAACCGAACAAAAATAATTCTTCCTAAGCATAACAGGTAGAAGAATAAATAGCAAGCGAGATGATAGATATATTTTCCAACGTAAAATTCAGACTCTCATAGGTGACAAAGAAATTTCAGAAGATGACATGCTTGATCGTATTTAGGCAATATTCTGCTTCAAAGAGCGAACGGGGGCTACCGTTGGCGCTGTCAAAGAGATGGAAGATGTTTGAAGTGTTGAGCAATTCATGTTACGTTAATATAAGCAGTTGATTATAACTATAAAATTATGACTGACATGCTTTGCTTTTATGTTCGTAACGTGATATAGTGGATTTAAACCATTTTACTTTTAATACCATAGAGATTTAAATAAGCTGTAACTTCAGTAGGGGATAGCAATGTTAAATCTTCTCAGAGGTTGCAGTTTTTTAACGCCTTTTGGATTGTTAGTGAAATGGTGAAAATGGATATGTACATAAAGGTACATTTTAGGAGGATTTTTTTCATGCAAAACGGTAAAGTAAAATGGTTTAACGCTGACAAAGGTTTCGGATTCATCGAAGTTGAAGGCGGAGACGATGTATTCGTTCATTTCTCAGCTATTCAAGGCGAAGGATTCAAGTCTTTAGAAGAAGGTCAAGAAGTTACTTTTGA
>NZ_AUMR01000018.1 GCF_000430785.1 Ectobacillus panaciterrae DSM 19096 | reverse complement strand
TGCCGTTCTGAACGAATGCCGTAAAAATAGCCGATAAACATCATTTTAAAAAGAGTAATGGGATGAATCGAAGGTCTACCATTGTCTTTACAATAGTAAGGACGTAACTTTTCCTCTATAAAATCAAAGTCAATCGTTGCTTCCACGGCACGTAAAAAGTGGTCTTGTGGAACTAACTCTTCAACAGAAACCATTACACGCTCATCTCGATGATTTTTCAGTGCTCCCATCATGGGACATCGCTCCTTTTCCTCTTTTCTATCAGTATGAACAGATGAAAAGGCGTTCAGACACAAAAAAGGCTGTAGAGAAGACTTTCTCTACAGCCTGAGAAAGTCTTTATTTATTTTATAAATAAAGACTTTCTGAATAAGATAATCAAATAAACTCCTTATCTTTTTTAGATAGGGAGTTTATTGTTTTACATAATCAGCGTGGAGTTCGGCTGTTCGAAAAAGTAGACCTTTATGAACCGCCAATAATAGAAATAACACTTCTAGCGGTTGTTCTAGGAAAAGAAGGGATTGCATTCTTGGAATTAGAGGTTTTTTCACGCAAACCCGCCTATTTTTCAAAACCATGATATTGAAACAAGCCAACTTATCGGACAAACATTATATAAAGTATAACTCTTCTTATAAGGAGGGAACTTTATTGGTTTCAATTCCAAGACCTACGGACCTTGTTCTCATTACATTTGAAAGAAATCCTATAGACCCGAGTGCACAGCTTACGATTGTTACAGCAAATGTGATCGGAAGTGCCTACCCATGTACAAGCCGTCTCAGACCCGGCCGTTCTGCTCAACACGCCGTCGATTGCCTAGTGGCAAGCGGATTTGTAATTGAGTGTGCAGGCCCATCCACCGATGTAAGCGGATTTGTATTACTGCAGCGCCAACAATCACTTGCTACTTACTGCATATGAAATAACCGTCTGTTCAAGCAGACGGTTTTATTATTTTATCGCTTATGTTTTGGCTCCTCTTGTTTCCCCTTGTACAATCCGGTCGATATTTTAACATATGCGACTTTATTAAAATCAACCTGAACGAAAAAGAAACAGAGCAATTCGCCCATTCTGTTAAAGTTCTAAAAGAAACAATGCCTAAGCAATAGTAAACAAGGGCATCCTTCGTTCTGCTAAGGTGCTTATTTAGCCTGCTACATGTTCACTTCCTAGCTTAAAACTAATAAAGCCTATTGGATATGAAAAATTCCAATGGGCTTTAATTTAACACCAAAGCTGCTTATATATTATCTACTCATATATACCTAACACTTCATCCCAATTTCTTTTTTCATAATATCCTATCATTGAATCAATATTTTTTATCCAAATTCTTGCGTTTGAGCCATCCGCATTTGCGATCCACATATTTGTATGTTCACCGTCTGATCTAAGCCATGTTAATTTTCTTATACGTTTTAAATAATATGGATTATAGTCCCCGTATCCTTTTGGTGGAGAAGTAATGTTTTCTTGATGATTGTTCTGAACGTTAACCTGATACAGCACTGGTAGTGGTCTTTTTTTAGGGTCATTGGACCACTCCGACTCCTTTGCTCTTGAAATCGTAATAAGCGTATCGTTATGCCATGTAAAATCCCAATCGACATACCCTTTCGGAGTAAATACATTCTGTCTAAATGCAGGTAACTCCTTCAACTTTAGATGCTTATTTTCAAGAGCAAATCTTCCCTCTCCTTCTATATAAGCTAACGTAGTTTTAGTTGGTGCCCATTTAAACCAGTTCTCATTAATAATCATCTTATCAACTGTTTCAAACTCGCGTCCATCTGCTGAAATCACACAGAGCGAATCACTATCCATGGACCATGAAGCCGTAGGAATGGCTAAAAAAGCAATCCATTTCTGATTAGCTGACCATTTAAAAGTACTTGTCGATATAGCAAAGAAGTCATTTGACTGTTTTGGCAGTGTATAGAAATGTTTGATTTTACTCGAATCCATCTTTGCATCAATCGGGACTTTGAATAGTTCAACACCAGTCCACCCTGTCGGAAGTAAGTTAGCCATAGAAGAAACTAAAAACCCATTCCCCCCTGGAACCCATGAATAGTTTCCTACTCCTAAAGCTATATTTTCAAATCCTTTTTCCAATTTACGAACATCAATCATATTTAAAACACCATCAGATTGGAATGCCAACACATCTTTATTAGGAGCCCATTGATAATTTGTTGCTTCGGCTAGAAAAGGGTGTATATGTTTATCGTTCTCTATATCATAAAGCCACATTTGATTCTCTTCTTTTCCTCTCGCATATACAATCCATTTTGCATCATAAGACCATTTGGGATTCGTGACAAACTCTCCATGTGTGAGCTGTTTTTCTTTGTCACCTACTTTTATCCAAAGATCATGGTTTCTTGTAAAAGCCATTTTTACATAATCCACTTCTGCAAACACTTGCTGATCAACAATAAAAAGAACTAAAAAACTAATCGCTATTAAAAACTTGTATCTAAAAAGCATCCTGTATACCGTCCTTGTCCATTTTAATAACGCTTTGAATATTTAGCTAACCTTCCATTAATGTTTTGCAAAGTACTGTTTTTCATACAGATTGAAACCTTGTTCATGTAAGAGCAATAACGAAGAGCTCCTTAATAAAATTTGTGTAGAAAACAAAAATAAACCTCCTGTTCAACAGGAGGTTATGTTTTATTTCATTCCTGAATATGGATCGAATACATCATCTCCATATTCATCCACTGTGTCCATTATCATTTTACGAATCTCATGTTTAATAGACTTATCCAATTCTTGTTTAACCATTTCATAACTCTTTTCAAGCCCTAAGTAACCTATAATGGAAAGGGTGACATCGACTAAATCAACAGAATTCACATTCCAATTCTGGGAAACCCAATCCTCGACTCTGTCCTTAGTTATTTCGTCTAACTTTTCGTAAGTATGCCATTGCTTATCAGCTAACTCCAGCAAACCTTCAGAGATCTCCATTGTATCTTGGTGTTCTTCCTTCTCAACGTAATCTAAAAAAGAGGTAAAAAGCCTTTTTAGTTCATCTGCCGATACCTTATCAGGCAATTGATTAAATTTATTTAACATACAATTTCTCCATCTTGATTCTCTGCCGTAAACTGATGAACTTTAAACATTCATAATTACCAATTATCAATCGCTTCTTGAAAACGATCAATTACATAATCATAAAAAGTGTTATATCGAATAGGAGATGCTCCTGAAACACGATCCCATGTTATGACAGGACACTCTCCTTCTTTCATACTCCCCGTATCAAGGCAATACACAAAATCATCCACATCTTCGATTACAACATAGGGCTTAGGTAACCCAAACTTTCTTTGCCGCTCTGTTGATTCGACCACTGAGATTTCTTCTGGACTTTCATATCCTAGAATATACACCCCGCATATTCCTCCAGCATTATAATTCGTTACAAACCATCGATAACTCTCAGGAAACGTAACGCCCAGCTTATTCTCTATCCCCTTTACAACGCTGTCGTCTATTTCCTCATCAAAATCGGCTGTTTCTTCATGTTGATTAATCATCTCTAAAATTTTCTGTTTCATTGCCTCCCCCTACTTCGTATGATTTGTTTTGTTCAACTCAACTAGCTCTCCACCTACCGTTACTTAAGGCGCTTTCTTATTGTTCTTTACAGATTTTGTTCTAATTTATCTCCAATTTGCTGTTGCTCTTCAATCCATTTTAATATTTTTTCTTTCTCTTCTTTCTCTAATTTCCCTCTTTCATTTCTATACTGTACTAATTCTTTAAACCATACTAAGAGCAACTTTCTCAGTTCTATTGTTTCAATTTCACATTGTAGCGGATTATCTTCATCATCAGGGAGTAATTCCTCAATAACTGTTTTATATCGATCCATTTCGATGAAGCTTCCATAATTGCGCTTTTATTATGGGCACCTTTGTACTGTGTAGTGGCAGGACGCCTTTGTTTATGAATTTCTAATACTTTTCCACTGTCGCAATATAAGGTAAATTCCTATACATTTGGGCGTAATCAATGCCGTAACCGACGATGAATTCATCAGGAATGACAAAACCAATATAATCAACAGGCAAGTCTGCTTTTCTTCTCTCGGGCTTGTCTAAGAGCGTGCAAATTTTAATTTGCTTCGGCTTGTGCATGTGTAAATGATCCCGCAAAAAATGCAGCGTAAGTCCGCTGTCGATGATATCCTCAATTACTACTACATTCTGATTCGTAATATTAGCATCCAGATCCTTCAAAAGCTTTACTTTCCCCGTCGTTTCTGTTTGGTCGTTGTAACTGGAAACGGAGATAAAATCGACTTTAATATCGCCCTTCATCTCGCGAATCAAATCTGCGGCGAATACAAAAGATCCTTTAAGAACAATGATAAGGAAGATTGCTTCATTGTTATAATCTTTTTCAATTTCTTCTGCTAATTGCTTTACTCTTTGCTTAATTTCCGTTTCTGAAATCAGTGTATTTTTAATTCTGTATGCCATCTTGCAAACCCTCTTTCCATTTATTGTATAAATTGGAATACGACTGTGACACTTTGCAGGAATACACCGAAACAAGCATTCCATACTATTAACACAAAGGAGGTGCGTATATTTGAAAATCTTGAAATCCATGGTTTCCCTGTTCATCATGCTTTGCTTATTTTGTGCAGATCCTTCAGTTCACGCAGAAATGATCAAAAGAACAGAAGTGGAGCCGACCGGCCAAGTCATATGGAACATTCAAACACCGAAAAAAATCATTGCCCTTACATTTGATGACGGTCCTAACCCTGTTTATACTCCTCAAATTCTCGATCTTTTAAAGCAATATAATGGACATGCCACATTCTTCGAAATCGGCTACCGCATGGAGTGCTACCCTTCCGTAGTGAGCCGCGTGGTGCAGGAAGGGCACGAACTCGGTAATCACACGATGACTCACTCGTACGCCAATAGAGTGACGCTGGAGAGAATGCAGCAAGATATAATGCGTGCGCAGCTTCTGATCGAAAAATGGCAGCCCAACGGTCCCTTGTACTTCCGTCCGCCCGGCGGATATATCGACCAGGATTTGCTGGAGGCTTCCCACCAGCAAGGATACAAAATCATCTTATGGGCATGGCACCAAGACCCAAGAGATTGGGCTTCCCCCGGCTCGGACAAGATTGTTGATCATGTCATAAAACAGGCGCACAATGGAGATATTGTCCTGCTGCATGATGGGGGCGGAGATCAGTCGCAAACAGTCGAGGCACTCAAAACCATTCTCCCGTCCTTACAAAAGCAAGGGTACAAATTCGTGACAGTCTCGCAGCTGCTCAAAATGACCAATCATTAACAAAAGGCGGGCTTTCTCTGCGCTTCCACTGTTTCCGGCTAATACGAGAAGCGGTATACATGCCTTCATAAAGTTAATATTTCCTTGATAGAAGATAAGAATGTAATACAGCTGCTGAACAAGAATGCCCCTCGTTCCTGATTAGAACGAGAGGCATTCTTTCCTATACGTGCAGCAATTTTTCAATCTCAGACTTCAATTCTTCCGGCGCTTTTTGCGGAGCGAAGCGTTCCACGACTTTACCGTTTCGATCTACCAAAAACTTAGTGAAATTCCATTTGACTGCCTTGGACCCAAGCATGCCAGGCGCCTCATTGCATAAATATTTAAACAAAGGATCCGCATTATCACCATTCACATCCACTTTTGCAAATACGGGGAAAGTTACACCATAGTTCAGCTCACAGAAGCTGGAGATTTCTTCATTGCTGCCCGGTTCCTGTCCCATAAACTGATTGCATGGAAATCCTAACACTTCAAATCCTTGTTCCTTGTATTGCTCATACAATGCTTGCAGCCCTTTGTACTGTGGTGTAAATCCACACTTGCTGGCAACATTCACAATAAGGAGTACTTTGTCTTCATAATCGTGCAAAGACTTCTTTTCGGCTTTCATCGTTTCAACTTGAAAATCATAAATAGACATAAGAATGCCTCCTATTTTAAAATAATTTCGATACTTATATCATAAAGTTTTTATACCGTAAAGTCGAACGAATCGACTTCGAAATATTCTGAATAAACACAAGAATATACTAGACAGTAAAATGCTTATCCTATACAATGAGATTGCGAACATTTTGTGACGGTACATTATCTAAAATGTGCCAAAATGACTTTAGACGCAGCAAAGGATGGTGCAATGCAATGAAACACGTGCAACAGGAGACACTTTCCGATCGTGAGTTTTACTTCGTGCTTTACATAATCACTCTTTTAATATTAGGTTGGTTCATGGATGTGAATCATATGTTTGTAAGCAAATGGTTCAACCTTGCAGGCATGATCCTTATTCCAACAATCGGCGGAATTGCCGGGTATTTCGTGATGAAACTTGGTAAACGTACTCAAAACTAGTACCCCTACTCTATAAATTTTACATATTTGGAAGGAAACAGAAAACTTGTTTTCTTCCTTTTTCTTTTCGTCTTATAATAGTAGTATCCATAACTTGGAGGGAGAGATTAGAATGAGCACACCGGAATTATTAGGAGAACAGCTGTATTTAATTGATGATTACGATTTAGGACGCGCCGGACGTACTGGAACCGCAGTATTGTTAGGCGAAAAAATTACATTGATTGAAACATGTGCCAGCCCTTCCCTTCCTTATATTTTAAAAGGATTGGAAGCACTGAACGTGCAATTGGATGATATCGCTTACATCGTTGTAACCCATGTTCATCTGGACCATGCCGGTGCTGCAGGACTCTTGATGGAGAAATGCAAGAACGCAAAGCTCATCGTCCATCCGCGCGGCGCTCGCCATTTAGTTGATCCGACAAAGCTGATTCAAGGGGCGCAAGCTGTATATGGAGAACAATTTGATTCTTTGTTTTCTCCTATTCTGCCTGTATCTGAAGAGAGAATCATTACAGTGCAAGACGGAGATACATTGGAAATTGGGAACAACCGCACTCTTACTTTCTACGACACACCTGGTCATGCAAAGCATCATCTGAGCATTCATGATTCATTGACAAACGGTATTTTTACAGGTGATACAATCGGCATTTATTACCGTGAGCTGATGGATTGCAACGTGGAATTCTATCTCCCGTCCACGTCTCCTTCTCAGTTTGATCCGGAAGCGATGCTGAGCTCCTTACACCGCATTCATGCATTGGGGGTATATCATATTTATTTCGGGCACTACGGCAAATCCTCGCATGTTCGAGGGGTATGCCGTCAAATTGAAAATTGGCTGCCTCATTTTGTACAAACAGGCAAAGATGTATTAGCAAAAGAAAAAGATGATAAAGCTGCCGCTGCAAAAATCACGGAAAAGCTTATGTCTGATATTCGCACCTATTTGACTGAACAAGGCGTACCTGCTTCTCATATGGTATATGAAATTTTACAGCTTGATATGGAAGTGAGCGCAATGGGGATTGTTGACTATTTAGTGAAAGCAGAGGCAATAGAAAAAGCCTAGAATTATCTAGGCTTCTTGCGACCGGTAAATGTCGGTCGTTTTTTCTTTGGCGCCGGCGGCTTTTTCGTAACAAAACTTCCTTTATAAATCTCCAGCTTTTCAAACTCAATTCCGAGCTTCTTCGCAAATTGGAGCAATTTCTTTTCTTCATTTGGGGTAACGAGAGAGATGACCGTACCTTCCTTCCCCATTCGCCCTGTTCTTCCGGAACGATGAATGTATTGATCTACCGTTTCCGGCAAATCTAAATGGATAACGTGCGTCAGTCCTTCAATATCTAAACCGCGGGCTGCCACATCTGTTGCGAGCACAATTTGTACTTTTCCTTGACGGAAGGCACGAAGCGTTTCTGCACGCTCTTGTTTTTTCGCATCAGAATGAATGACGCCTGCTGCAACTTTGCGAAACTGCAGCTTTGCTGCCATATCGTCGAGACGGAACGGATCGTTCATAAACGCAACAGCCTTCACATTGTCCATATGAATAATTTTGCGGATGTTATCCAGTTTCTCCCGAACTTCCCCTACAATATACAGATGCTTGACACGACTTGCTTCTTCGCTTCTCTTAATACGAACGACAGACGGTTCATTGGCTAATTCGCGGGCCGCATCCTCAGCCGCTGTCGGCATTGTAGCAGAAAAGAACATAAGCTGCCGATCGCGCATCGTTGCTTTCACGACGTCTTTAAGAAATCCTGTCATATTTTGCTTTATCATTTGATCAAATTCATCGAATACAATCGCTTTTACCTCATGCATTTTTAACTTTTTCATACGGATAAGCTCTAATATGCGTCCTGGCGAACCGACAATCACTTGCGGATGCTTTTTTAATCTTTCTACTTGACGCTTAATATCTGCACCGCCGATTAAAGATGCACCGGAAATATTGCTTCCTTCCGTGAATTTTTGCACCTCGTTATGAATTTGCATAACGAGCTCGCGCGTAGGCGACAGCACAACTACCTGCGGATTTTGTATGCCCGCGTCGATCTTATGTAGTAACGGCAAGACATATGCCAATGTTTTACCGGTTCCTGTCGGCGATTCGGCAATCACATCTCTTCCTTCCAAAATAAGCGGAATTGTATCTTTTTGAACTTCTGTAAACTCTTGAAAACCAGCCTTCTCCCAGGCTTGCTTTAAAAAGGGCTTCATTTCTTTTATCATAACAGTTTCTCCTTTAACTCTATTTTTCAAGAATGTCTTTTAGTGTATGAAGTGTCTTTATCATATATTCGATAATAACGGGCAAGTCATCTGCGTGATCTTCTGTAATAACCTTTTGAAAGAAAATAGTCACTTCGTCCTCATATGAAATCGCTTGCTTGTTATATTCGTATGAGATTCGCTGCGTAATCATGCGCTCTTTGCCCCATATATCCTCAAAAAGCTGTTGCATGTGACCGCAGCTTTCTAATGAGGATAAGGAAAAAGCGAACTTAAGCTGCAATTGACAGCCAGGGACAAAGCGCTCCTCTAAAATTTCACCTGCCAAATTTTTTGTATCTGCCGTTAAAATGAAAGCAGCGCTTGTTTGTTCCTCTCTAAGCTGAAAGGAAATATGATATGTACGGCTCATTGCTGCCAAATCAATAAGATCTCGACGATTGGTTACGAGAATCTCGCCGTCAAGGTCACGGTCATACACGGCGCCTTCAGCTATCACTTTCAAATTTTCATATACGGTTGGATCAAACATTTTATCCTCCAAAAAAACGGAACGCCTTTCAATGTGAAAGGCGTTCCTTTATCACTCTATACAGTTTACCGAGAACATGGGAGAAAAGCAACTCTATGAGAAAAACGCAGCACGGGAGAAACCCGTGCCACATTCTTTTTTAGGCGGTAGCACCTAAGCTAGACATGACTTAATTTTTATACTTTTTTGCTCTAGAACAACCCAAGCGCCTTTCCGCTTTCGTCCACGTCCATGTTTAAGGCAGCCGGTTTCTTCGGAAGACCGGGCATTGTCAGCATATCGCCTGTCAGCGCTACAATAAATCCTGCTCCGACGGACGCCTTTAATTCGCGAACTGTAATAGTAAAATCAGTCGGACGTCCAAGCTTAGAAGCATCGTCGGATAAGGAATATTGCGTTTTCGCCATACACACCGGCAAGTTCCCCCATCCTTCGCTTTCAAACTGCGTAAGCTGTTTGCGGGCTTGCGGCGTAAAATCTACATCCTTTGCGCCGTATACTTTTTGTGCAACAGTGCGAATCTTTTCTTCCAGCGGCTCATTCAATTCATAAAGCGGCGCATAGTTATTTTCTTTCGTTTCTATCGCATGCACGAGCTTTGCTGCTAAATCGGCTCCGCCTTTTCCGCCTTTTTCCCAAACTTCCGTCAAGGATACTTCATAGCCATGCTGCCTGCACCATGCTTGCAAGAACGAAATTTCTGCCTCTGTGTCGCTCACGAAACGGTTAATCGCAATTACAAACGGCAAGCCGAATGACTGAATCGTTTCAACATGCTTTTGCAAATTTGCCATGCCACGTTCAAGCGCTGCCACATTTTCTTCTTTTAATGCCTCCTTTGCCACACCGCCGTGCATTTTCAAAGCTCGAATCGTAGCGACAAGCACAACTGCATCCGGTTTTATGCCGGCTGCACGCGCCTTAATATTGAGGAATTTCTCTGCGCCAAGATCAGCTCCGAATCCCGCTTCTGTTACAACATAATCACCGAGCTTCGCTGCCATCTTCGTTGCGATGATGCTGTTGCAACCATGGGCGATGTTAGCGAACGGACCGCCGTGAATAATAGCAGGCGTATGCTCGAGCGTTTGTACAAGATTCGGTTTAATCGCATCTTTTAATAGAAGCGCCAATGCTCCTTCTACGCCTAAATCCTGCACCGTCACAGGTCTGTTATGTACATTATAAGCAACGACAATGCGTGCAAGACGCTCCTTTAAATCCTCCAAATCCGTCGCAAGACAGAACACCGCCATAATTTCAGAGGCAACCGTAATATCAAAGCCGTCCTCACGAGGAACACCCTGCATTGGACCGCCAAGACCGATCACGACCTTCCGCAACGCGCGGTCATTCAAGTCTACACAGCGCTTCCATACGATTTTCCGCGTATCAATCTGCAGCTCGTTTCCTTGCTGAATATGATTGTCGATAAGTGCAGCTAACGCATTGTTGGCCGTTGTAATGGCGTGAAGATCGCCTGTGAAATGCAGATTAATATCCTCCATCGGAATAACTTGCGAGTAACCTCCGCCTGCAGCTCCTCCTTTAACCCCCATCGTAGGTCCAAGAGATGGTTCACGCAAAGCAATGACAACCTTCTTGCCGATTTGGTGAAAAGCTTGGCCAAGTCCGACTGTAACAGTGGATTTTCCTTCTCCGGCAGGTGTAGGATTGATTGCCGTGACAAGTACAACTTTTCCGTCTTTCTTGTCTTTGAGGCGATCTAAAATATGTAATGAAAGCTTGCCTTTATAATGCCCGTACGGCTCAAGCTCTTCTTCTTGAATATCCAATTGCGCGGCAATGTCTTGAATACGCTTCATGCTTGCTTCCTGTGCAATTTCAATATCAGATTTCGTTGGTAAAATAATTGTCATTGTCATTGCCTTTTCCTCCTAAATTAGTATCTTGGAAATATTATATCAATTTTCATTATTTCCTGCACTTATTTCCTCGTAAAAGTGAACATTCTCATACATATTTATATAAATATTCGCTTCTTTATCGACTACGCTGTATCCAGCTTCATTTTTAGAGCAAGAAGGCATTGTGTATACAGCCATTTTAATATGTTGTACTTATTCTTAATTTGGACATATGGAATCTTTTTATTTACAAAACGGAAAACAGCATTGCTAGATTTTTAAGAACGCTTAACTCTGGTACAACAGTTGTTCTCCAATATGATGATCAAGCACCGGCTCGCGGTATTTTCGCGGGCTTCCAAAACGGAAACCTTCTTTTATCTAACTTCAATGCCTTCCCTGGTCTTACTCGTATTAACGTAAACAGAGTGAATGCTGTTTCTGTTGGATGATAACTTGAAAAACTAAGACGCCTATTTTCTCTAAAATAAATGAGGGTTATGCTACTGCGCCTTCTCCTAAATGTGGAATGATAGAAAAATGAGAGTCGACTCCACAACTCTCATTTTTATTTGTTTTATTCACTTTACATACACAGCTTTTACTTTACATAATTCCCTTCTCGTAAAAAAATCCGCTTAGCAGCGGATTTACTGTTTTTTCATCATGAACACCCAGAGAAATGTAAGGGACTGCTTGAGCTCTTCCGGCAATTCTTGCAGTTGCTCTGTCTTTACCTCTCGTTTGTACACGCCGATTCCGTCTAAGATAGAAAAACCATTTTCCTTTGCAAGCTTTTCAAATTCCCACGGCATCATCGTATTGCAAATCACATGCTCTCCGTACAAGCGGCGATAGCTGTTCACGCGCGGTGCCGCCGTCGGTCCTAAGATAGCGACACATGCCGTGCCATTTGGTTTCAGCACCCGTTTCATTTCTTCAAGCGCCTGCAGCGGCTGTTCCGTCCATTCCAAGGAATTCACCGCAAGTACAGCGTCAAATGTTTCGGATTCAAACGGGATGGCTGATAAGTCTCCTTGTACGAAAGAAAGCATATCGCTTTCCCCGCGCTCCTTCCCCATTTGCACCATTTGCTCAGATAAATCCACACCACATGCTATGTAACCCGCTTTGCTCAGCTTATATGTACCATAACCATCGCCACAGCCCACATCCAGCACGGACGAGCCTTGCTTCACGAAGGTTTTAAAAAACGGAATAATCGTGCTTCTGCTTCCTGTATCCCACATTTCTTGACTATTTTGATTCCAGAATGCAGCACTCTCATCCCATTTCTTCTGTGCTGCTTCGTGCCACTTAAACGTCATGCATATCCCCGCCTTTCATTAGTTTATCCATGCACGTATTCTACATACATACGAGCATCTCCTTTTATAAGTCCAAAATGGATGGAAAACAATATGGGAGAAAGTAACTCTTATCTTTTTCTATACAATGCGCAAAATAGGAATACCCCCATTGGAAAGTGAGGGATTCCATTGAGACGATTGAACCGTGTCAAAAAGTATCGTTTGCATCATCACGATAACGAGGAATACGCTGCCGAGTTGGCACCAGGACGTTTGTACATGGCCAAAAGTGAAGGCCGCAATCTGTTGACTTTCAAAACGGATACGAGCGTTATCGTAGGATATGTGGCGCTCTTTCTCGCGCTGTTTTCCATCACGTTTTATCCGCTCGTGTTCGGTTCGCTCGGCGTGGTCATCGGCCTTCTGGCTGTGAGATACGGAGCCAGAACCCTTGGTTTCACCGCGATTGGTTTCGGCGGATTTTCCGTTTTGTTCAGCTTGCTGTATCCGCTGATGATCTCGGCATTTTAAATAAAATAACACACCAAGTGCGCTTGGTGTGTTATTTATGAAACAGCATAATATGACCGCAGTTTTGGCAATGGTGTGCGATAATCTCTTGAAACACCGGGTAATTTTCTTCATCGCGTTCTTCAATAAAAACCTTTTCAAAACGATACATATTTGGGGCATACGCCCATTCCTGCTTTGTCCGTGCATATAAGGTCGACGTAAAGAACTCTCTGCCTCCGCATGCCATACATTCCTTCATCTCTTTCTCCCCCTAAAGGCTTGTCTTACCTCTACTATATGAGAAAGAGCTCAGCAATCAGAACTTATTTTTCAGTTACAGACGTGTCCCAAAATGCGCCTAGCATACCTAGCGCTTTAACAGTTTTAATTTGTCCCGTGTTCGTTTGAAATTTCTTTTCAATCGTCATGAAGAAAACACCATTTCTCATATTTGTTCCAATCAGTTCCAGCTCTCCATCAGCTTCTTTGCATGTAAAGCTTCCCTCACGACATGTAATGCCGTACTGTTCCTTCATATGCCGATCAAATTTTTCTTCACCAGGACGTGTCCATATGAACAGAACTACTAATAATAAACTTATAATTCCTGTAATTAAAAATGATTTGTTCATCCCTCTCTCCTTTCTTAACGAAAAAGAAAACTTGACTGCCTCAGTCAAGTTTTCTCATTCCGTTGCCCACTTCCATTCCTGATCCTTTTTGTCAAAGAGTAACCATGCTCTTTCATGAGCTTCCGCTTTTAACTCGTCAAGATTTTCAATAATCTCATCCGTATTTGTGAAGGAACCAATGACATAGACTGGAATCTCCAAACCTCTTCTCGTTTCAGCTTTATTCGTCAAGTCAATTAACAATCCATCCTCTGTAAAAGGAAGCAGCTGGTTCACTACCTCTTTTGCAATAGCGGGATAGATTTTTGTTTTTTGAAATAACATAAATCGTTTCTTTCCAAATGATCCAAGCTTATAAGGAATGACCTTGCTGAGAAGTCCGGTAAAGTCCTGCAGCTTTCTGTAATACATCTTGTTGAACCAGCCGTCATCATGGGATAAGTACACATATTTGTTTTTTAATAACGGGAAAAATGGTTTTCCAATCGGCTCTTTTTTATGAGCCAAATATAAAAGCTCGGCAATTTCTAACGGCTCCAGTTCTTCAAGATCGTTCACATCATCAAAATCAATCCAGCAAAATTCGCCGAATTGCTCCACATCTGCCGAGATAAGCTTCTGCATGTTCTCTTCTTCTACATACTCCAAAAGGGTATGATAGTTATAATCAGTCCATTCAAAGTCATGCTTTAAAAGGAGTACGTTATGGAGCGGGGATGGAATATTGCTGGCAAATTCACGGAATGTTATGCCGGATGTAAGGAAACAATGGTTGCGGCGGTCTCCATTAATATAAATAATATCTTTTACTTGGTCAGATCCTCCAGACAAAGCACCTAGCCACCTTTTTATAGATTAAATGCTACGATTTATTTTATCATGAAAATTTTTATAAACATAGCGAAACACTCGAAAACAGTCTATTTTTACCATTACATTTTAATTATAAATATTACATTTATATTACAAAAAAAGAACCTGCGTTTCCACAGGTTCCGGTTATATCAAATCATTTGGATTTATCTTTGGTGCAGGGTTTATATGATCTGTATGGTTTTGCTGATTTTTATTTTGACCGAACATCGTTTGCAGCTTGTCAATCGTTTGCGGCGCTAAATCGATTACCTTTTCCGCAAGATGCGTTGTATTTTGCAGATGCAGAATATTGACGCCCTCATTGTTCACAACGAGAAAAGCAACAGGCGAAATGGAGACTCCGCCGGCGCTCCCGCCGCCGAACGCATGATTTTCCGTCTCTCCTCTGTCACCGGAAAAATCGCTTCCTCCTGCCCCGAATCCGAACGCTACCTTAGAAACAGTGAGAACGACTCCTCCGTCTGCCGTTTGCACCGGTTCTCCGACGATTGTATTCACATCAACCATTTCTTTTAAATTTTCCATGGCCGCTCTCATTAGGCCTTGAATTGGATGATCCACCACACATTCCCTCCTTTTCTGTTTCTTTCCTAGTTTTTCCTAAAACATTAGAACTAAACATAGAATTTGGGGTTGCATGTCTTTTTTGTTTGTCATGAAATTTCTAAAATACATACTTTTCAAAAGACGGAATCCTTATGATTCGGAAACTGATGAAGCAAGACCATGAACAAGCCTTTTCCTACCCCCAAAGTTTTATACTTTCTTACAATATAAAACGGTCCTCATGTTGCGGACCGGCTTTCCCATTCTTCTCTTAAAATTCCCATTCGAATAGAATCGAAATATTCTCCATTATAACGACAGCTTTATTCCCAAGTAAGCTTACCGGTTTCATCCCTTGCACATCCTTTTACTTCAATAATAACGACAATGCAGCTGCCATTAAATTCGGAATGCTGAACACAAATAAAGCCGCCGCGTATTGCTTTCGTTTTTCTTGCGCCGCCCTGACCGGCGTTCCCGTGTAAGAGCGCTTGTGATTGATTGTCGCCAATACAAGCGAGGCGAATACGACAGCTGTAATGCCGATTACGCCGGAAAACCGGTACAGAAGCGTCCAGTCCTGAAGCAACACCGCTGCAACACCGGCAAGAGATGCGACACAAAAACCAAGCTCAAAGTATTGCTTCATCTCTCCCACCTCCGTTTATGTATAAGTTCGTTTGTTCCTCTTTTGCTTAAGCCAGCTCCGAATCCCGCGGCCAGCATACGGTTCATTTGAAAAAAGGGGAATAACAATGCTCATTGCTTAGTACGATGCTTTACTCTTGCATGCTATCAATATAACAAAATGGACAATTCATGATGTCAGTGTCTCCCTTTTCTCCCTATTTCTACATTTCTTGCTTTATTTCCTGCGAGCTATCACTCAACAAATTACTATTTCACAAGTTTTTATTTGAAAATTATAAAAATTAATTTTATACTTTTTGCGTTTGTCCAAAAGAAATCTAATATATCTTATTAGCGAAAAGAGAGGACAAACCCAGTTCAATTGCTCTATCTTGACTATTCCGCTTCACACCGAACCGCATATACAATTATCCCTTACTATATGCATTTTTTGTCAGCCCATGTGCCTCGTACACCGCATCCCAATTGACCGGGCGAATCATTTTGTTTCCCGGATCTTTTACAACTTGAAATCCGTACTTTTCGTATAATGTATGTGCATCTTTCGTACTAAGATTAAAAGCTGTCCCCTTCAACAGCGAATGTTCCATAATGATACTCATCAGCCATTTCCCCAAACCGGCTCCTTGATATTCCGGCAGAACGAACACATCACCAAGCCAAGAGAAGCGCACGAAGTCCGTCACGACACGTGCAAATCCCACCTGCTTTGCGCCTTTCGGATCTCCTTCATAAATACCGTAGCATAACGAAGAAGTCTCTATGAACGTTTTCACAAGCTCCTTCGAGATGCCATTCACCCAATACGAATCTTCGCTCAAGTATTTGTGAATTACGTCCACATCCAAGTACGCTTTATTGGTACTGATCGTGAATCTGTCATCCCTCGTCCAAATTTCCGCCTTTTGCTCCATTCGTCTCACCTCTTTTTTCTATATTATACCATCAGTAAAGAGAGAAGAGCCTCCTATTTTAGGAGCCTCTCTTCTTTAAAGCGCCTTTCCGAACGAAAAGCTCTTTTTCATGTAGTCTTCCCTTTCATAAAATCGATGTGCATCCACACGATGAAACGCTGATGTTAAATCAATATACGTGCAGCCCTTCTCTTTTCCCCATCGTTCTACGTAAGAAAGGAGCTCATGACCGTATCCCTTTGAACGATGTACGGAAGCAGTTATTAAATCATAAACATATACATGCTTTAAATTATAAAAGTTCGTGCAGACAGCCACACCAGCAAGCGCCATCGGCTGGCCCGCTTCATCGGACAGCGCAATCAATCGATATCCGCTTTTCTTCATTTCATTGTACAAGTCAAAATAGCTCATTTCATCCAAATGAGGACGCAGCTCCTGCATGACAGGAAGCGCACGCTGCAGTTCTTCTTGCGTTTGAAGCTCTTGAATACAATAAGACATTTTGTTTTCCTCCTTATATACAAAAGATTGAAAATAATTTATCCTAATGTTATGAAAAAACTGCCTCCTTTAACAGTGGCAGTTTTCAACTATTTTATAGGGGCAGATGAGAGGTGAAACAGATTGATAGAAATCATCCCAAACCTGCGGCATGATATAAACAAGCCGCTGTACATACAAATCTATGAGTATTTTAAAGAAGAAATATTGAATAGAAAAATTACTGCCGGCACCCGCTTGCCGTCTCACCGGAAGCTTGCGGAGCATCTGCAAGTAAGCCGCAATACAATTGAGCTCGCCTATCAGCAGCTATTGACAGAAGGATACGCAGAAAGCAAGCCGAAAAAAGGATTGTATGCAGCGGATGTTTCCTATGATGTAATGAAACGAAAACAAGAATCCTTTTGCATAACAGCTAAACAAAAGATTCCTGCTATTTCCTATGATTTCAGCCAAGGACATGTAGACGCCTCCGTGTTCCCTCTTACCATCTGGAAACGAATTACAACAGATTGCTTGTACACTAACGAAGAAAGATGGTTTACTGCAGAAGACCCGCAGGGTGAACCAGAGCTGCGGAGTGAACTTTGTCAATACTTATATCACTCACGCGGTGTTGTTTGCTCCCCTGATCAAATTGTTTTTGGCGCAGGTACACAATATTTGCTTTGGCTGCTCATTCAATTAATCGGCACAGATGATGAGTATGCTATGGAGAATCCCGGCTTTCATAGAGTGCGGGCGATGCTTCAAAGCAGCAGCCTCTCTGTCTCTTATATCGATTTAGATGAGCAAGGCATCCATGTAGCGTCCTTGCAGAAAACAAATGCAAAAACCGTCTATATCACCCCTTCTCATCAATTTCCGTACGGAATGATCATGCCGCTTGCACGAAGACTGGAACTTCTGCAATGGGCAAATGAACGAAACGGCTATATTATTGAGGACGACTATGACGGCGAGTTTCGCTATGTCGGAAAACCGATTCCGGCACTGCAAGGACTCGATACAAACGAGCGCGTTATATACTTTGGAACATTCTCCAAAGCGTTTCTGCCTTCCGTGAGAATGAGCTACATGATTTTACCGCCTGCATTGCTGAAGATTTATAAAGAAAGGGGCACTATTTATAAGCAGACCGTATCTAAGCTGCATCAGCTTACGATGTACCATTTTATGAAGGATGGGCATTGGCACCGCCATTTAAGCCGTATTCGGACATTGTATAAGAAGAAACAAAAGGCTCTTATTGCTGCTATCGAGCGTTATATGGGAAATCATACAGAAATAATCGGTTCGCAATCCGGACTTCATATCGTTTTGGATGTCAAGAACGGCATGGCTGAAGAGCAGTTGATACATACAGCGGCACAATACAAAGTAAAGGTGTACCCTGTTTCCCTTTATTATGCTGATTCATCGCCATTTCTCTCTCGGATTCTTATTGGCTTTGGAGGATTGACGGAACAAGAAATAGAAGAAGCTATTTTACTCTTAAATAAAGCATGGTTTGCAAGCGAAGAATGACGGTTCTTTGCTTCTTACAATTTAAATTTACATAATAATATTATGTTTTCGATATAAAAAAGGAGCCCTTCATCAGGCTCCTTTCCCTTACTTACAAAATAGAAGTTTTTTTATTAACCTTCTACTCTTCGTGAACTCGAATTAGAATCTGCGCCCATACGGAGTCGGTTGATTCGGTTGATTCGGTTGATTGCTATAAGCCGGTTGAACCTGAGTTGGTTGAGCATAAGCTGGTTGAACATAAGTTGGTTGTTGATACGTCGGATAGATTGTTGTACAGCAAATTTGCTGCGGATACGGATGACATGGATGACATGGCGAAAATGGCGGATACGGCGGATAAAAAGGATTTTGATAATACATAATAACACCCCTTAGTTTGTCTCACTACTGTATATTCATAAAAGTGGACAAACGAGCCTGTCCGATTGGAAATAATATAGAAAAAAGGGGATGTATTTACATCCCCTTTTTTCTATATTATTTCCATGTATATTCAACTTGTTGCTGTGGTGTAATTTCTTCAAATGATGATTTGTCTCTTGTTTCTGACCAAATGAGAATGCTATATAAATACATTTTATAAGTTCGAGATGGATTTTGTCCATTGCCGAACAGAAAAGACGTTGAGAGAAACCTTTGGATTCATGCAAAGGCTCTTTAGTTATTATTAGATTCACCCATATTTTAATGGAAATATACGCTAAGCATTGTTTGGACATGAAGAAAGCCGACGGGAGGTGGTTTTCTCGTTCACATAATCAGCGTTATCAATACTCTATCATCAAACAAATCAAATTTTTCACAATACCATGAGCTGTTTATTATATCTCCTCCATACATGCCCAGTTAACATAACATACATTATAGTGTTTGGTTTTCTTGGCTATTCATTGCAGCTAATATTTGAAGTTGTTGCTGTGATTTCTTCAAAGCTGTCGGGAAGTAGTTTTGTAACAGTAGTACTGTTATATCATTGAAGTGATACTGTTCCGATACATTCTCCCATGTCTTGCTATTTATAAACCAATCCCATGTTAGTTGAGAGACCCCGGTTCTTTTCAATTCCTTAAATACCCATCTTTTCATTATCTTTTTCCCCTTATCAGTT
The DNA here is from genome assembly GCF_000430785.1 of Ectobacillus panaciterrae DSM 19096. Taxonomy (GTDB): domain Bacteria; phylum Bacillota; class Bacilli; order Bacillales; family Bacillaceae_G; genus Ectobacillus; species Ectobacillus panaciterrae. Next base: position 80,080 of record NZ_AUMR01000018.1, on the reverse strand, counting down.
AGGGAACCCTCTTTTACAAAAACGAATTCAATATTTCTCTTGTACGACTTATGAATATCTTTTTGCTTAATCGCTGTGAGGAAGATATTTGCCGTGTTTTTTGCATCTGCGTAGGCGCGGTGTTGCTCACCTTCCCATTCTAAAGCAAGCTGCTCTACTGCAAATTTTAAATTAGGTTGATTGGGGAACAATTCCTGATATGCATGAAACACAAAACGCTGCAAATCAAAGCGAACTTCTTTCCCAAGGTAAGGACATTCTGTGTCATGCAGCACGCAATCTTTCGTTAGAAATCCATAATCCTCCTTACCCCAAGTAACGAACATATAATCTTCTCCAACAAACTCACGGAACTTCTCAATCACCTGTGGAAAACTCTCTGCACCTTTTACATCTTCCTTTGTAATTCCCGTTAGTTTTGTTGTATGACGAGATAAGGATGCGGTTGGTTTAACAAGTGCAGAGAAAAATTCGATCATGCTCATTGTGTTCGCTTCAATCTTGATAGCTCCAATATCAACAATTTCTGTCGGAGCATCCGATTGGTAAGGTCTGAAATTTCGTTCGATATCAAATACAATATAAAACTTGGGTTCGTACATATTACTTACCTCTTCCTTTTCTCTTTATAACATTATATCCATAATTCTTCATACAAATTGAAGACGGTTGTTTTATTCACTTGTATATAGTATGTAAGAATCTATCTGACTACTGATTTCATTTGAACTAATGACCTACGTAAATCCGTTGCTGTTAATTCACAATTTTCTAAATACCATAACACAGATTCATCATTGAGAAATTGTTTTCTAAAACCTTGTATATCGCCAAATGGTGTGCCAATCAAATGTCTTATTACGTCTATACACCCACCAAGTAACCGCCCTTGTATCTTTACACTATTATTTGAAGTGGTTTTCCAATATGTTTGTTCCGCTAAATGAAATACACAAAGTGAAGGGTTATTGTGTCGCCATTCTCTTTGATATTTTGCTGAGGAATATTGAAGAATTGATTCTCCCGTTTTAGTTGATAAAACAGATTGCCACATTGCTGTCGTATCATCCGAATATTCTCCTCTTAAATCAATTAAATTAGTTCCATGAGCAGTTGCTATCCCTGTCTTTAAAGTGGTTGCCAATAACAATACACTTGTATCTGAATAACCTAATATCTACTTTTCGTTTATATTTTCAAAATCAATATATTCTAGTATCTCAATTAATAGTTCCCCACCCCAAGGAGGAATAATGATATCGATATTATCATTTTGCATCATTTCATTAAACTCATCTGCACGCTTTTTGGCAGGTAACGATTTTGCTTTACTTTGATTCCAAACAGTATCTCCACAGATGACCTTAAATCCTTTCATCTCCATACGACTACATGCAAGTCTAAACATATCATGTAATTCAACTCGTACCCCAGATGAAGGTGCTGTTACTCCTATCGTTGCTCCTTTTTCTAAAAACGGATATTTAATCATACTTATTCCCCCAAAACACTTTACATGATTTTACCAAACCGAAGTTAGTTGAACAAGAACTATTTCACAATCGTTACTCAACTAACCTGCCCCTTTAACCAACCATGAAGCAGAGCTTCACCACAGAAAATGTAAGAAAATTACATTCTCACATGGTAGTTAAAGAAGAAAATCAACATCATTCTTTAACATAGCCTTCTTTAAAAAAGGCTATGTTATAATTTTCTGTAAGTGTTTTAACAGGCAAAAAACAGACATTTTTATCACAAAAAAAGTGTTATTCCAGGTCCAATAAAAAAGTTGAACCTGGGATAACACTACTCTACATTAATGCCCTCTATAATTACTAAAGTTTTGTCTTAAGCAAAATATTAGTCTCTCTTTTCTTTAAAAATCTCTCCAACTGCCCCCAAGCTCCCTAAAACTTCCACGGCATTTGATGGGATAAATACCTTATTTGCCGGTCCTTTCGCTATTTCCCCTAAGGCTTCAAAGGATTTATAAGCAAGCACTTGTTCATTTAGTCCAGATTCACGAAGCGCTTCCACTCTCTTCTTCTCTGCCTCAGCAACGATTTCAAGAGCCTTAGCATTACCTATGGCTACTAATTCTTTTGCCTGACGTATACCCTCTGCTTCTCTTATAGCTGCTTCCTTGTCACCCTCAGCCTTTAAGATTTTACTTTGTTTATCCCCTTCAGCTCTCAAAATCGTATCTTGCCTAGCCGCCTCAGCCTCTAAAATGATAGCGCGCTTATTTCTTTCAGCTTTCATTTGCTTTTCCATTGCCTCTTGGACGTCTTGCGGTGGTTTAATATCGACTACTTCTACACGTTCGATACGGACTCCCCACTTTTCAGTAGCTTCGTCTAAGGCAATACGGATCTCAGAAGAAATCTTTTCACGGCCAGAGAGCGTTTCATCAAGTTCCAACTTACCGATTATCTGTCTCATTGTAGCACTGGTAATATTGCGCACACCATTCACATAGTTTGATATGCCGTAAGTAGCCTGTTCAGGATCAATAACTTGGTAAAAGATGATAGTGTCTATTGACACATGCACATTATCACGAGTTATCACCGCCTGTGGGGGAACAGTCGTTTGTTGAATACGTAAATCGTGATACGTACGTACTCGATCAATAATAGGTACAAGTATATTTAATCCGGGACGCATCAGCCTGTTAAACTTCCCAAGACGTTCTACAACACCAACCTGTTGTTGGGGAACGATTTTTACCGACAACGCCGCAAACACAACAACAAGTATGACTAATAATATGGATAAAATAATTCCTGCCAATACGTTCACTCCTCTAAGTTATATGCTAAACAAAAACCCTTTAATTTTGAATAAACCATTAACATTTAAACATACTTTGTTTACCCAACAGTTAAAATGGATAAAACCGTTCCAACCATTAACTGATCTTCCTTACGACTAAAACGGTGTTGCGCCGTTTTACAATTACTACTTTTTCGCCTTGCGCAATCGCTTCAGATGCAGTGGCGCTCCATGCGTCGCCGCCGATTTTTACGATGCCGTTCATCTCTTCCGTAATGTCCTGTATAACGATTCCCGTTTTGCCGACAATGGTGTCAACTGCGTCTTCATAGCCTTTGCCAATCCGGAGCTTACGAACAATCGGCTTTGAAAAAGCAATCAAAATTAAACTTACAATGGAAGCACAGACAACCTGCACCCATAAATTCGGTACAAATAAAGCAACGCCGGCTCCAACAATCGCACCTATCCCAAGCCAGAGCAAGTAAAATGTGAGCGTAAGCATTTCAGCAATAAATAGTCCGCCGGCCAATAACAGCCAAATAACCCACCCTGCCACGTCTACACCTTCCTTCAAGATATTTGTGCTTATCCTATGTATATGTAGATCATACAGCTTTAGGAAAAAAAGTTGCTTCTTCTTCCTCTTTAATGTAAGCTGCTTCCTATATAAGTCCACTTTGTGATTCCGACATATCTATCGTTTGCCACATAGAACAAAAGGGAAACCGCGCTCCCTCTCTCTCCCTGCATGGGCCACGAAAAGGGGTTGACCGCTTCTACGCTTAGCCGGATGATCTCTTCCCCCTAAAAGAAAAGTTTATGTCGATTTTTTAGTTGCATTTATATAAGTATAATGGAACCTCTTATACTAGTAAACTATTCTTCTTGCGAATCCCTTATATTTCGCGAATTTCAGACAAGCTAAAGCTGTAAAAAGGCGACTTGCTTGTAAGCAAATCGCCCTTTTCTCAAATTTTATGTGCAGCTGCTATATGATGAACGTATGCCCCTTGTTTTCCTGCCAATGATAAACCTTCCTCTATACCTATCCACTTGTAGCAGAATACAAGACCATTATCTTCGCCTGCACACGCAATTGTATGACTCCATTCTTCTTTCACATCTGTCGTCAATGTTACATGATAGAAGTACCGCTTTTGATACTCGTCCTTTTCTTTCACATAAATAAGCTCGTCTGCTACTAAATCCTCGACTGCAATATGCTTTAATCCGGATTCTTCCAATATTTCACGAAGAAGCGCCTCTTCAAGCGATTCCCCATTTTCTACAGTGCCGCCCGGAACTTGAACACCGGCTTCCGGTACGTCGCGATGCGTATGGACAAGGAGCTGTATGTTCTCTTCTTTTTCCCGTGTTACGTAGGCATATACCTTCTTTTTGTACAATTCATTCATCGTATTTTCCCCCTTCTCCCTTATTATTTCGGCATTGCTTCTTCTAGCGTTAACCGCCGCTTAAATAAATAATCAGCGTGCGGATTGCCGACATAGCGAATGTGCCACGGTTCATACATATAGCCGGTTACGGCCGTTTTATCCTCAGGGTAGCGAATGATAAAACCGTATTCATGTGCATGCTCCACCAGCCATTTCCCTTCTTTCGTCTTGCCGAATGAAGTTTCAAGCTGAAAGCGGGATGATTGCGCTGACACATCCACCGCCAATCCTGTTTGATGCTCACTTGTACCAGGAATTGCACTCGATACAGCCGTGACAGCTTCTCCCTCCTGTTTTTGATACATGGTATGTAAAGCCTTTTGCCGTTCATAAGAACGAAAGGCTGAAACCGCAAATAAATATACGCCTTCGCGATCTGCTGCTTGAAACAGCTTTTCCAACTCCTTCGCAGCCTCTTTCCTCATCTGCATCTTTTCCTTATCTCCATTATAAGAAAAGCGCACGTTGGGGATTACAAGATCGGGCGGCGTATAAAAATCCGGCAGCCGTCTGTCTTTGTTGACCAGCACAAGCAGCGAATCCGGATTGCTTACAATAACCAAGCTTCCATCCTTCTTGGCAATTGTTGACGCATAGCTTGGAAATTCAGTCTCTCCTATGTACTGCATACTCTCTTGACCTGGGTGTATCAAATAAAAAATCGGGCTTCGTAACACAAATAACGAAACAGCTGCAATGATAACCGCACCGATAACGGCGCTTCCTATTCGTTTTATCATCATGCACCTTCTTAATTTCGGAATTTCCCCTCACCCTTGCCAATACAGCTCTTTTCCAAAAAACATAAACAATTTTTCTATAAGACGCATATGTTTTTTGGCCATTTTCTCTTGATACATAATCTCTTTTTCATTATGCTGATCCTCTGCCAAATAAAATAAATTCCATATTAAAAAGCGATCCGCTGCATAATACAAAATGATAGTTTTATCTAAATTCGATAGACGCCTCCCAGATTCCTTTTCATAAGAGCGAAGATAAACAGACAAAAACCTCCCAAATTCGAGCTTTCGATTATGAAAATAGTCACACATGTAAAAGATAGATGCACCCAAGTCCTCATGCATGACTGAATAGCGGACATCGCCAAAATCCAGCAGCGCTCCTATACGCGTTCCGTTCATCAGTACATTGTCGAATTTTACATCACAATGAATGAGGAACTTTTCGTGCTTTTTATAAAAAGAAGACAGCTCCGGCTGAACTTCTCTATATACATATTCAAGCTGACTATACAGAGCATTCGGAAATTTCTTAGCCGTAATCGGTTTGCGCTGCTTCATCCGATAGGCCAGCATGGAGTACTGATCATCCGGTTCTTTATAAAAATTTTCTGCAGCAAAACTCACAGCTGCCTTGTGCATCTTCGCTTGTAACGCAGCCATAGCTTGCATATGCGGCAAAGTGTAGAAAAGCGCCTTTCCTTTTATATATTCACTAAGAGTCACGAACAGAAAATGCTCGTTTTGTATCTCTTTTATAAAAAAGCCTCCATCTTTTGTTTGGTACAATGCCGGAACCGGGACTCCCTTCTCTCTTAAAAACATGACAAAGGCAGTTTCTCTTTCCATGATTCTCTCAATATACGAGGCGGTAAAATGACTGCGTGCTATGGAATACAGCTTTAGCACATACATGCTCTGGTGCGCATCTGTTAACATCAGCACGATATTTTCTTGTCCATGGGAAGCAGCCCGAAAGCTTTGAACCTGAAAAGACACAGTAAATTGAGATATCCATTGCTGGATCATGGCTATATTCAACCGCTTTTGCAACTCTGTGTTTTTGCGAAAATACAAATCTCTCATCCTCTCTACAACAAAAACGTGAACATTGCGTCCACGTTTTCGTTATCCATTTACTTTTTCTGCCTGCCAATAATATTCACTGAACGCCTCTGCCAAAATATCAATAGTTCGATTTAATTCTTCAACTGTATTGTCTACACCGCCTACTTCTATTAATATGGCTTGCCCCGATAAATCTTGATTGTATATGCCGTTGCCTGTTCTGAAATCTTTTCGGCCAACACCGCGGCTCACGCCGGGATATTTTTTATCAATCATTTCATGAAGAGCCGTTGCCAGCTTTTCGTTCTTTTCATAGTTTTTGTTTCCGGCTCCGATGATAAAGTACAGTTTGGCGTAAGCTTTACCGTTAATTTCTTTCGTAGTCACAGGTTTACGGGCGCTGTCGCGATGCAAATCAAAAAAGTACTGCAGCCCTTGATTCCCTGCCATCGCTTGCTGCACAACTTGGCGCGACACCTTATAGGAACTGTCTGAATTCAAGCCTTTTGATATCAACAGCTTACCGATATCTGTTTTATCGTTCGTAGAACCTATTCCGTAGTTTTCCAACTGCTCTTTTAAACGCTCTCCAAAAACAGATATGTTGGAAACAGAACTCGTCGCTTTATTCTCATCAGGATTATTTGCCATATTCAGCATCGGCAAATACGATTCCCAGCTATGCGTATGATAAATGAATACGACCTTTTTATCCCCTGTTGAGTGCGCGGGAGGATTTTGCTGCTTTGGCGCATCTGTTTTCGGCGGTGCTGTTCCTTCTCCTTTTCGTTCCTTTAACAGCTCCTCAAGCGGCACACTCGATTCAATCGGCAAGTTCGAGTAGTTCGTGCCTTCTCCTGCAATTAAAATCTCTGTATCATATTTTGTGAACCCCGGCAATTCCGTTCCTATTAAGCTTCTTACATCATTAAAGCGAATGTTTGTTGCGGTGGAAAGAAAAAGCGAGGACAGCGAGAACTCTTTATTTAAATTTCGATATTCTTGAGTGAAATAATGATTTTCTGTTCCAAACGCATACATATATCCATTCATCGAAAGCTCGCTCAGCCATTCGTGCAAGTAGACGGATTTTGTTTGTTTTAAAGACGTTACCATAACTCCCGCAAATAAAAAGGCCGATAAAATGCCGACGAGTATAAGCGCAACGACCTTTGATAAATTTACTTTTTTTACATAAAAATAGCTCCGGCTCATCTCATCACCCTTTCTCTAGCAATATATGTACAAGCCCTAGCAAATAGACCTGAAAAAGCTTGGCGATATTGAGAGTGAGGTGAATTTTGATGAAATTTCTTATTTGTTGCACCTATATAAGTGAATTATAAATTCGACATTTCTATGTGCTATGTGTAACTAAAAGGGCGTATGGTATGCTTCTTCTCTCTCGTTTCCGGTGCGCTTCTATAAACTCTTCTTCTGTAAATTATTTTTTATCCCCTTGTCCACACACATTTGCATGTGTTTTCTTACTATATAGTAAAAGCAGCATAAAGAGGTGATACCATGAAAAAAATTCGCTGCCAGAAATGCGCTAAAACTATTAAAAGACCGCAAGATTTAATCACTGTATTTTTCTATTTTCGTATTTTTTTCTATCACGAAACATGCTATGAAGAAGAATTGCAGTATGCTCGTTTCCCGTTTACAAACCTCATTCCTCTTAACACGCTTTTAAGTAACATCTTTACTGTTTTCACCTTTCTTGCCGCACTCACCTTCCTTTTTACAGATACAGGCGGAACACGGCTTTTAGGCCTCTTGCTTTTGCTTCCCGCCCTGTATCGTCTTATTTCCTACTTGAAGTGGGAACGCACTTTCCGTAAATAATTCTCCGCTTGCCCTCTCGGTATGCTCAGACATTCCCAATCTGTATTCCTTATTTGTTTGCCCATATACAGGATTTGCCCGATATGCAGAGAATAGTGAGCAATCTGTCTCTCGATATCCTATTTTGAGGGGGTGACTTTTAAATGAGATTCTTACAGTTATTCTTTTTTACATGAATATATTCTTTGTCATAATCATTAAAGGCTCCGTCTATATGAAGCTTGCTTGTGATGTAATAGGCAGTATTCGTATTAGGCAGCTCGGTTTCCGTCGGGATACGCAGTTGGAACGACATTGTCTTTTCTTCTTTCGGTTCAATCGAAAATGATTGGCTAACTGTAATTGTTCCCAGTGTATGGCTTCTTTCTATCCCTAATTCATTTTGGCCTTTTACAAAATGAACTTCTACTTTTTCAATTTCTTGTCTTACCTTTCCTCCACGAATCAACACTTCTCCTTCAACCGTTTCTCCGATATGATAAGTAGATTTTGGAAGAGCGATTTCTAATTCCGCTGCACCTTTTCCGAACTTTGCCATAAATGCTTCTAACATATTCACCACTCTCCTTTTGGATCTCGTCTTTCTGTGCCTTCAGCATAGCATAGTTTTTTTGGCGAAACGGCAAAGTTACGAAACCGTGATGATTTTGTAACGGCCTGATGCACCGAGTTAATCTTTCATTCAAAAATTTCGATATTTTGTCATGTATGTTACGAACGCAATATACTTTTTAATGCTTCCAACGTTTCTTCCTCGTCGTACCCGAACGTACAAATCGTTACTGAATCGCCCAGCTGTAATATAAGGCTGCATAAACCAAGCAAGCTCTTCATATTGATAGTCTTCTCTGCCGCCTTCAATAAAGCATCAGACTCAAATGCGCTCAGCCTTTTCACAAGCTCCTGACAGTGACGCAATGTCCACTCCTTCTCTATATCCATCTCCCATATACACATCATGCTCGCTCCCTTCCTTATCGTATCTTTATTACGCAAGAAGCGAAAACACAACCGAAACTATCTTACATCATTCAACAAAATACGACTGTTTCTCTCGTTGTTTGTATGACGTAAAGCAAGTACAATAACATTAAGAATTTTCAGACAAAAACGAGGTGAAGCTATTGCGCTCTTCTCTCTTTTCTCTCTTATTGGACAGTTTTTTATTTTTAGCAATTATCGTTATGTTCAGTTGCTTGCCCGCATTTTTTCTTTCTGATGATATCTCGTTTCTAAAACAAGTGCAGTTTGTTTTTAGAGACATCTTGCACCCTGCTTCTCTTACATTTCCTGCTTCTGCTTGGACGCGAGAACCATTTTTGCTTCCCCCGTTGCAATGGTCTCAGCCAAGTGAGCATGAAACGCTATTTCCGTTATTTCCATACATTCTAGGACCCTACTCCATTACATTAGTTAATTTTCTTTTCTCTCTTTGTCTCGGATTTCTGTCAATCCTCTGGCTTGGCAAACAAATTCATCGTGCCCCCTCTTGGACAAAACGCATTTTCTATGCGATTAAATGGCTGCCTTCGTCCATCTTGACAGTTCTTTTACAGTTTGGAACTATCTTTTTATTTTGCAAAGTACAGGCAGTTCTGTCACTGCCCTATATTTCAACGATTGTTATTATTGTATGCGCCTCGTTCGTATTTGCGGTAGAAGCTGCAAAAGGCTGGCTTCCATCATACATCGCTGTGTCTAAAGCTGTTCCAGCCGGCAAATCCTTGCTTCTTTTTTTTCTGTCGGCGCGCAAATCCATTCTATTCTCTACGCTTATTACGATTTCTTTTTTTGAATTTCTTCTTCATGCAGACGGTCTCGTAAACTTTCTGCTGCGCTATTATCTGACTTCGCCCGCAGTGACAGTAATCGGCATTACAATGCTTTATATTCCCTATTTTTTCTTCACCGCAGCTCAAGCTGTTTTATGGAATCGCCGGACACCTTTCTTGTACCATGTGAGGCAACCGTTACAGCCTGGAGCTGAGCAATAGGACCGTTTTTGACTACCTATGTAAATCCCTTTAAGATAGATATAATTAACAAACTATTTTGTGTAAAGTGAGGGGTTGCATTGACGGTTTTATTATGGATTCTGATTATCGCCTGCTTTATTTTGGCGTTCGTCGGACTCATTTACCCGGTCATTCCAGGGGTTCTTGTATTATGGGCAGGATTTCTGATTTATCAGTTTGGCATAAACAAGGAAGAGCTTACGCTGTTATTTTGGATTTTGCAGGTGCTGTTTACTGTCTTTTTATTTATCGCTGATTTTATTGCAAACAGCTATTTTTTAAAAAAGTACGGCAGCACAAAATGGGGAGAACGTGTTGGTATGGTTTCGATCATCATCGGATCGTTCTTTTTTCCGCCGTTCGGTTTGTTGATCGTTCCATTTCTATCTGTATTTGCAACAGAACTTCTTCATAAAAAAGGAACAAAAGATGCTTTTTTGGTCGCTCTCGCTACAGTCATCAGCTTCCTCAGCAGCTCTATTGCCAAAGCGATTATACAGGTGCTTATGATTATCGTATTTATACTGTACATAACATTGTAAAAGCCTTGAAGAAGCTTCTTCAAGGCTTTTAATACGCAATCCCCACCCGGTCTTGATTATGTCGAAGAGAAAACAATTGCTCGTATGTAAAAAGAGCAGTGTCACCAACGGTAATTTTTATACCGTCAACAGGCAGCATATTCTTTTCCGTCCGGTACTCGCCTGTTGCGTCTCCGTTCACTAAATGCGTGGGACATACAACTGTCCAATCTGTATGTGATTGCTTAAGCAACTCATACGCTTTTAGGTGATCCTCTGCTGCTTTCGTTGACTTGCGGCGCGATTCTGCCGACTGAAAGCGGTATACGCTTGGATTGGAGCGAGCCTGTAAAATGCCGGCAGTGCCGACAGTAATGATGCGCGTGACATTCTCATTTCTCATTGCACGCAGCAGCAGCGGCATACTGTCCGACAATGTACTCGCTTCGTCTGTTCCGAGAGCACTGATAACAGCTTCACATTGAAGCATCGCTGTTTGGACATCGTGTTCCCTCAGCACATTTCCTTCTATTACATGGAGATTGGGATGAGAAATTTGAAGCAAGTTCGGATTTCTTACTAAGGCCGTTACTGCATGACCGTCCTGCAGCGCCCGGCGCAACACTTCTGTCCCGACTCTCCCGGTTGCGCCAAATAAACAAATATGCATAGTTTTATCTCCTTTATCGCGTGCTAGTTCTATTTTGTCATGCAAAAGAAAAAATGCAACAAAAAAGCTCTCTCACTACAGGGTGAGAGAGCTCGCTAATCAATATATTACTGCTTTTTTGTGCTGTCTTTAGAATTAGAATCTGTGCTAGTTTCTTTGTCCTGCTGTTGCTTTGTGTCATCCTTCTTTTGTGAATCATTGCTGCAGCCTACTACTAATAAAGAGCTCATTAATGCAATTGCCGTCAAAGATTTCGTTAACTTATTCATCCTTACCCTCTCCTTTGGATAAAATATGTACATCCTCATAGTACTTGACTCATATAAAGAAAATATTAGGAAGAGGTAAAAGGTAGGTAAATTATCGTAAATTTCTAAAAATTAAATAAAGAGGAATTATTATGATTAAAATCTATCAAGCTCATGAATTTATGTCTGAACTAAAAGAACTGCAATATCAGGAGGCCTTAACGAAAAACGACTTGCTTCATCCTAGATTTTTACTCGATACACATCATGCCTTAGAGATGTATTATGCACCTTTTGATTATATCAACACGAAAGCTAAGATCATGATTATTGGTATTACGCCGGGCTGGACACAGATGCAGCTTGCTTTTACGACAGTACTGAAAGCCTTAAAACAAGGCGAATCGTTAGAGACAGGCGTAAAGCGAGTAAAGCAGCAGGCCAGCTTTGCCGGCTCTATGCGCAGCAATTTAACATCTATGCTCAACGAGTTGCAGCTTCCGCACTATCTCGGCATATCCGATAGTGCATCTTTATTCGCTGAACATCGTCATCTGCTCCACCCTTGTTCTATGCTGCGTTATCCTGTCTTTTTACGCGCTCAAAACTATACGGGGCATACACCGCAGATGGCAAAATCCCCTTTTTTGATGGAATGGATCAGAAGCGTTTTTGTGCCGGAATTGCACTCTGTTCATCCGTTGCTCATTATCCCGCTCGGCAAAGCGGTGTCTGATACATTAAAAGTGCTTGCTGATGAATATCGTATTGATGAAGAACGCTGTCTGCTCGGCTTCCCCCATCCATCAGGAGCAAACGGACATCGGCATGCGCAATTTGAAACAGGCAAGCAGGAATTTTTAAGAAAAATACAATTCGCATTTTCGTAAAAGCATCATTCTCCTTCTGTTCTTTCGTTTGCGTTATACTGAAAAAGTCAATACATAGTAGAGATGAAGATTGGTACAGCGCGTTTGAATTGAATTGAATTTACTGAGCTACATCCGCATGATTCGTCAAACGCTTCCATACATGAAAGAAAATGGCGGCAAATACATATATGACAGGCAACTCGTTCTTAGTCGACGGCGGCATGGTAAAAAGCTTATAACAAGAAAAGCGGAACCGGCTCGTTCAGGCGCAGAGACCAAGGTTCTCAGCCCTAAAAAGCGCTTTTTGCTTTTTTGCGGCTGAGGTTCTTGGACGGCAGCGCCTAGCCGGTGGAGCTAGACATCCCAAAAAACGAAACCTTCGAGGTGCAGAACTAAAAAAGTTATACTTTCATAACTAAAAAAATCCCCGATTCATTCAGGGATTTTACTTTGCTTCTTTCCATATTTCTTCAGAAATTATGGTATTTTGTTTGACGATGTGTTGCCATACTTCATAAGCATGACGGTTAATCTTCACAAAATGCTCTTCCATGAACATTCGCAATTCCGGATTTGCAGCTTCAACAGCAGCCTGCGCATATGCGAGCGCCAATTTCTTTATATTCGCCCCGTAGCGAAGCACTAAATCTGCCTCGTCCTCTTTCTTAGATAATGAAAGAGACGCGAACTCAACAAACGGCTCATTGCAGATTACACGCTGCACTGAGCCCTCTTGAAACTCAACCATCGTATTATAAGTTTCTAACATATGCTGCGCATGTCTTTCTGCCAAAACTTTGAGTTTCTCATCGTGAACATGCTGCATGAGTATCCCCATCTCCTGTATCAGGCTGAATTGATATTCCATAAGTTTTGCTAAATATTGCATGCGCAAACCTCCTCGTCCATTCTATTCTATGCAATAAAACGGCTAACAATAACTAGTCCCAATACATTCATCATTACTTCTTTTTCCTGCTTGCAAATTATGAAGCTGCCGATGAGAAACTTACACATACCGCTTTCGGCCGCACGAAGCTCGCATTTACGAATTCAAACGATAAAAGACAAGCTGTTTAATGAAAATCCGCACTCGCCTACTCCTGCTATCCAGTCAAAATCTCCATTCTGACATATTGTATAATGTAAAAGTAATAAAGGGGGAAAAAACATGAGCTTCGGACACGGCAACGCCTTTGCGTTAATTGTTGTTCTCTTTATCCTTTTGATTATCGTTGGAGCTGCTTGCTTCTGCTAATGCGGGAACTGAAACACTATTGAGAAAGGCACTGTTACAGTGCCTTTTTCTTTTGTACATACACTTTTTTCATTTGAGTTACACTAAACTATTATCAACAGGCGAGGTGTACTATGACAAAAAGCGAGAAGCTCATGTTTTTTAATCATTTCCGCGAGCAGTTAAAGCATTTTATCGGATTGGATTTAGAGTTTTCCGACTCTGATCAGGAAAAAGACATAACCTTTCATTTAAAAACAACAGGTATTTCTCAGAAAACGGCCCGGATGCTTCTGGATGAACTGACGTGTAAAATATTTGCGGTTTTAAGCTATTATTACAATCACACAAACGGATTTGAACTTCGACAGTTCATTTCTGCAGTTGAGGAAATTGCTTTATTAATTATCTTTCATTCTGATTCTCTCTCAGTAAGCTGCTATGACTTAAAAGCGTATTCCTTTATCAAACTGCTGAAAGAAGCCAGCACAAAAACATACGAATCCGCTCATACATCACTTGGTTTTTTTTATTTCCAGCGTCCTTATCTCAATATTGAACAAGAACTGCATAAAATCGGTCTTGAATATTTACCAGCTTCATATCCAATTGATGCCAGCGCTTTTATTGAGGATAAGCGTTCGCTCCGCTTAATTGACAATAAGCATTTATCACTTGTTGTCAATCATGAATTTCTTGTAACCGGCTTTGTAAGAAAGCAATCAGATTGCGAGCTGATTCGCACGGCTATTATGGCGATGTATAACGAGGTTGATGAACTGAAACTGCAATATATGTATTACTCGAGTTTATACGACTACCTAAATGATCAGCTTGCTGAAAACACAATTACACTTTCCCGCGATACATATGATAAATTTTCCAGCTATATTTTTGCCAATTTGGATACGTTGAAAGCCATCAGCGCCCAAAAGGAACAAAAAATACCGCCCTTTCAATTTATCGATATTTATAATCGGGAGCTGAACTGGTACACAAATCACAACTTCACGCTGCGGCTGGCAAACGGCAATTGGAAAATAAAGCACTATTTAGCGTTAAAAGCGATTTTACTTGAAAAGCTGCTCCCTTATGACTGCGATCAGACACTTTCATACTTGGTAAGAAATTACTCTACTTTAAAAACGAATGTAGTAGACATTACAATCAAACGAATTGACCGGCTTGTCGGCTTAATAAAAAGACTTTCTCAAACGGAAAAAGGCTCTTTGTTCGTCATTCTGCTTGATGCCAATCTATGCGACACGACCCGGCCGCAAAAAGAGCCTATACGCCATGAAAAAGCCATACAGCAAATCCCCGTTCAAATGCTTTTAAAAGGAGATACCTCCTTGAACAAATTCGTTCATATTATCAAACGGCACGATTATGCTTTGAACGTGCTGGATGGCGATTTTCTGTTTTTAGAACTTCTCGCTTCCATCGATGGCGCCGTGATTCTCGACTCATCCTTCAATTTCCTTTCATTCGGTGAGCTGCTTGATATTTCCGGCATTCGCACAGAGGCACTCGGAGCACGCACAGCTGCTGCGTATGCGGGTTCCCGCTTCGGCATTGCTATAAAAGTATCGCAGGACGGCGATGTGCTCGTGCTGCACAACGGTGAAATCCTCATAGAAATTTAAAAGTGCAGAGCATACAGCTCTGCACTTTTAGAATATGTACCGTAACAGCCAACATTCCCGCCACTACAGTAACAATATATAAGTGAATAAAAAAACCGTTTTTTTCGACTTTCCCTGTATAAAAATGCGTACTTTTATTTTATACACAGCCCATACCTATTTCCAGACAATTCCAATAACACAAAAAAAGACAAGAAGCATGTTCTTGTCACTTTAAAGAAATTATAATTTTGGGGCATGTCCAGCACCTAGCCGGTGGAGCTGGACATAAAGAAAAGCGGAAACGGCTCGTTCAGGTGCAGAACCAGAGGTTCTCCGCCCTTAAAGGCGCTTTTTGCCAATACGTCGGCGGAGGTTCTCTGGTGGCAGCACCTAGCCGGTGGAGCTGAACATAAAGAAAAGCGGAAACGGCTCAATTAAGCTCCCCGGTACACATACTGATCCTTAGGCGCCTCTACCTTCACCCATTTGGTTATCTTTAAAACAGGAATCGTAGCGTGGAATGGCTGATAATAGGTCGTTCCAATCGTTCCTTGCACTCTAATCCAGTCATCATCCTTCCAGTTTGCGTCCGCAGGCTTTTGTATCATCATCCCATATACACCGGAATCCGCAATACAGTGGATAATACCGAAACGGAACAAGAAATACTCATTTCTTTGTCCCCCTTTATCATGAAACACAAAACCTTGGAAGGACAACTCTTTCCCGATAAACTCTCCAGGATAGTTATAAATAACTTCCATGCCTTGTAAGAAGTTCACGTCGTTAAGTACAATCGAATCCTGTTTAACATAACTTTTCTTTTCCTTTTCCATTAAGCTTCGATATCCTTCAGCACCGTAGTAAATGCTCAAATCCGGCTTTAAAAATTGACGCTGTATGAATGGATCAGTGTTTCCCGGGTCTGAAACCGGAAAATGGAATCCTTTCGCTTTTACGATATTGGAATCGAGCGTAGCAATCGGAAAGAACAATCCAGATATAATCGGAAAAAGAAAAAGACTATACACACCTGCACGCTTCCACCATCGGTCTTGCTCATGAGGATGGTGTCCGCATCCGCAATCCAGGTGGCTGCATCCATGATCGTGATGATTGTCCTTTTTAAAAGCCATAATAACTTGTACAACAGTCAAAAATGCCATAATGACAGCCGCGCTTTTCGATAAATACGCGTATTTCATGTTAATGTATTTTGTGATATTTCCTGAAATATGGAGCTGTGCAATCAAAAATGTAAATCCGAGTAAAATATAAGCACGAAACATACAATCACCTCACAAAATAAAGCACTAATGAACTCACGTAAACCGTTACTGTAACTAATGCAATCACAATGACAACAAAACGCGTTTTAAAAGTACCGAACATCATCAGTGTATTTTTAATGTCTACCATCGGTCCAAACACGAGAAAAGCAACAAGTGAAGCTGTTGAAAATGTGCTTTGGAACGAAGAAGCGATAAATGCATCAGCTTCCGAACAAAGAGACAATATAAATGCCAAGCCCATCATGACTGCTGAGGACGAAAACGGACCTTGTCCAATTGATAGCAGTGTGGATGTTTTCACATATGTTTGCACACTTGCTGCAATAAGTGAACCGATAACTAAGTATTTCCCCATTGAGAAAAATTCTTCTACCGCATGCGTACATACGTCCCACAGCTTCGTTTTAATGGAATGCATGTGCTTGACCGGCGGAAAATGATCATCCTTTAACGGACGATCTTCAGACATAAACGATAATACGATTCCTACAATAAGTGCAACTACAATCGCTGTAACCGAACGAAAAATAACCATTCTAATGCTGCTTCCAAATGCAACATATGTAGCGAATAAGACAACAGGGTTAATAATAGGTCCTGTCAGCATAAACGCAATACCTGCATAAGGTGGCACGCCTTTTCCAATGAGGCGGCGCACAATCGGTACAATCCCGCATTCGCAGCCCGGAAACATCATACCTAAGAATACTGCCAGCAAGACCGCAAGAAACCGATTTTTCGGCATGATCCTTGCGATTATACTTTCTGTTACAAACATTTGAATAATACCGGAAATGAATACGCCGATCAAGACGAAAGGCAGTGCTTCAATCAAAATAGAGATGAAAATCGTATTCATTTGCAGCAGCGATTTTGGTAAATGAAATATGTCCATAATAAATCCTCCTTGCAGTATGTTATTGTATCCCTTTCATGCAAAAGGAACAAGAAAAATATAAAAAAAAATCCGCTGTAGTTCAGCGGATTTCCCATACTAAAAGTAACGTTTCTTCCAAAAAATGAACGCTGTCGTGCAAGATAACGCGGCTGCGATGACCATAATGATGCCAAATGCATGCTTATACCCTTGAAACGGAATAGGCACGTTCATTCCAAAAAAGCTCGCTACCATCGTAGGCAGCGATAGAACGATCGTAATGGACGTAAGAAACTTCATCACGCTGTTTAGGTTATTGCTGATTACAGAACCAAACGTATTCATCATGCCGTTCAAAATGACACTGTATATTTCCGCCATCTCGATGGCCTGTTTATTTTCAATTAACACATCTTCAAGCAAATCCTGATCATCCTCATACATACGCAAATATTCGTTTCGCATAAGTTTCTGGATAACGATCTTGTTCGCTTTCAGAGAGGTGGTAAAGTAAACTAAGCTTTTTTCAAGCGCAAGCAATGTGAAAATCTCTTTGTTTTTCATCGATTTATTAAGCACATGCTCCAAATCATCCGTCTTGCGGTTAATTTGCTTCAGATAACGCAAATAATAAGTAGAAATTATATATAAGAGCTGCAGCACAAAACGTGTTTTCTTAAATGTATAAAACCCTTTAATTTTCTGATTAATAAATCGTTCAAAAACAGGATTTTCTTCCAAGCAAATTGTAACAAAGCAGTCCGGCATAACGATCATACCGATTGGAATTGTATCATAAATCGAATTGCCCTCTTCATCATGACGGACAGTGGGAATATCGACGATAATCAGCGTATTGTTATCTTCCTTCTCAATACGAGAGCGCTCCTCATCATCCAGTGGGTCTTTAATGAAGTCCAGTTCCAGATTCAATGATTCAATTAGAAATTGAATCTCTTCTTCTGTCGGATGCAGAGCATTAATCCAGCATCCCTTTTGAATTTCTTCAATCTCCTGCACTTTGCCGTTTTCATCTGTTAAATAAATGTTTAACATCATTTTCACCCCGATTCTTTTACATACAGCACGCAACCTTTCTTTAATATAAGACCCTTTCAAGCATATGCAACAACTCCCAAAATTTCAATAGAAAAATGCTTTTGAAACTTAAATCAAAATATATTTTTTCGGTTTTTTACATTTCAAAAAGAAAAAACAGAGCATTTTGCCCTGTTTTTATCCCTTCCCATTTTCCATATATTTTCCTATGTGACGATATAATAACCATAGATTAAAGAGTACAGAAAATGTGTAGCCGCAGTACGTGGCGATGATAGAACCGACATAATCGAAATGTGGAATAAGAAGCCCATTCAATATCACTTTTAATGTCAAACCGATGAGCAAGCCAATCACTGTTTTACGCTGCTGGTTAATGCCTTGCAGCATCGCAGCCGTTACGGAAAACAACGAAAATAAAATGCAGGAAGACGCATAATATCGAAGCACTTCTCCTCCAAGAAGAGGGTCATTTTTCACTCCAAATAAAAGAGTATATACCGGCTCTGCCAATAGCATCATTCCAAGAGCAGCCGGCAAAGTTACCATCACAACAAAAAGATTGGTGCGTGTAAAGTGTTTGTATAATAATTCATAGTTTCCTGCCGTAAATGCCTTTGTCATTTCCGGCACAAGGGACATGCTGAACGCAGTTGCAAGTGAAACAGGTATGAGCACGATCATTTGCACAAGACCGATAATTGCATTTACTTTCTCGGCCTCCGCTTGCTGATAGCCGATATTCATAAGCAATTGGTTGATCGTAAAGGTATCCGCCGTTTGATACATTGGAATCGACAAACCAACAATAACAAAAGGGATTGAATATGTGAACAGCTCTTTATACAGCTTAAAAAATGATACATTTGCAGCTGGAATGCTCGTTTTTTCTTTCATCTTTAAATACGGGCGCCGTTTCATATAAAAGAAAAGCAGGACACCAATTCCCGCACCCGCTCCGATAAAGGCTCCGAATGTAGCGACACCTACTGCCATGCTGGTCGTTTCCTTGTAAATACGAATCACGGCGAGCGTACCAATAAGAATCGTCAATACACGAAAGAGCTGCTCTACAACAACGCTTGCTGCAGAAGGCCCCATGGACTGGAACCCTTGAAAAAACCCGCGCAGCAGGCTCATAACCGGCACTAGCAGCAAGGCAAAGCTCACAATCTGAATATTGTATGTAACAGCTTGTACGCTGTTTCCTGTTCCATCTCCATTATCAATAACCAATGCCGCGAGCATCGGCGCCAGCATATAAAGCAGCAGGAAGGACAGAATTCCCATGCAAATCATGAATACAACACCGCTTCTTAACACTCTTTTAACTGTATGATAATCACCCAGCTGATTGTATTTTGATACCATTTTGGAAACGGCCAGCGGCAACCCCATGGTGGCAATGCTCAGCATGATGGTGTATGGCCGGTAAGCATATGTATATAAGACGTATCCGCTCGTTCCCACCATCGCAGTGAACGGAATAACGTACACGAATCCAAGCATTTTGGAAATCATGGTAGACATGGTCAAAAATAAAGTACCCCTTATAAACGGTGATCCTTTCATGTGCTCCTCCGCTTGTCTTTTTTACTACACAATATGGACAACCGCTCTTCTTTAGAACAAAAAAAGCTGTTGGAAACCCAACAGCTTTAACGAACCGCCCTTTTTTTCTTCATCATATATACAGTATAAATAGCAATAAATAGCAGGGCGCCTCCAATAAAGTATGGCGTATAAGGAGCCGCATATTCTTTAATATGCCGCCAGTTTGCCCCTAGCTTCTCACCTAAATAAATGAAAAAGATAGACCACGGAACAATCGCAAGAACTGTATATACTGTAAATTTCAACAAAGGCATTTTAGCAAGACCAGCCGGTATAGAAATAGCATGTCTTACAACAGGAATGAAGCGTGCCGAAAAAATCACTCCGACACCGTACTTATTGAACCAGCTTTCTGCTACATCTAAATGATGCTTCTTAATTAATAAATACTTGCCGTATTTCTCTACAATCGGACGTCCGCCGTAATAGCCGAGCCAATATAAAAAGATTTGCGCTAACGTTCCGCCAATTGTACCGGCTATGACAGCTTCTACGAAATTGATTTGTCCCTTCGCCACAAGATAGCCCGCATATGAAAGGACAATTTCACTTGGAATGACTTCAATCATAAGCCCAAGCGCAATTCCAAAGTAGCCTAAGCTCATAAAAATTTCCAGCAATTGATTAATGATGTTAGAAATCATATACTTCCCCTCAATCTTTCATTCTTTTCAACCTATATCATTATTCCATGAAATGATGGACTTGCCAAGTCTTGGATTTCACATGACAATAGTATACGATATACATTTAGAATGTAGTTTTCTATTTTGACTAAAAGGGAATAAGATTATGAAGTACGTAATATAGAGGGAAATTATAGTTAGAGAAGTGGAAAATTATAAAAAATTTTAAAAATCCAAATAATAAACGCAGCTTTTTGCTGCGTTTATCTTAACTCATCCAAATGATTCCGCAAGAATCGATTGCGCTTTTTAATATATTGGAAAATAATCTCCGGCTCTCCATCAAATTTCTCTATATGGTCCTTAACATGGGGATCCTTCAGAATATAGGGTCTGAGCAGACTATGCAAATCCTCTACTCTCGGCTTCATATACGCTATTGTAAATTGTTCATCCAGCACCTTCCGGATAATCTCTGAATATCTTCTTCGAAAAGAAGCTACATCGAGCAATCTTGCACTCAATGTGTTATAGCCTTGAATGCGGATATAGTCATGCTCTAGTAACCGCCCCTGCACATCTCGTCCCCATGTCGCGTCATAATCCCATGGAATGATTTCAAACAGTCCCGTTTCCCCATTCCGATAGAGCGCGTAGTTATGAACGAATCCGTCAAAGTTAGACGTACAGACGATACCGGCAAGCCAGCGCAAATATTTTTCCACATCCACGTATTTCACGATTTTCTTTTCAAAATCCGCTCGTGAGATTGTATTAACTTGGTACACAAATTCGCTTAAGTGTTCTTCACTTTCCTCGTCTCCGTACTTCAGCTCATAACCGGCGGACAGCGTCGTTTTGACATCCTCATCCAATTCGCTCATAAGCGAAAAGTTCGCATCGTCATCCACCGCATAACAGATGGAGCCTTGAGGCAGATTTCGATTATGCAAAAACCGTTCGTCCACAGATTCGAGCTGCAAATATACGCCTTGAAATCTTCCGTTGATCGTGACCAGAACGTGCTGAGACTTTGGAGAAAGCGTGCCGAGATCGTGAAAAAAATCAAGAGACAGCTTATTGCGTATAAGAGACGGGTCTTTGAATTCGGAATTCAAATGAATCTCATGTACGCCTTGAAACAGCTTTGGCTTATAAAACATGACGTGATACGATTTTTTTTCGAATTTACGAATATGCGATCCGCGGTACACGACATCGATATCATATTTCCTCTTTTGATACGTAAGTTTGGCAGGAACAGGATCGTCACTCCATACATCCTTGCGCATTTCAACTAGATACATAGGGTGGATAAATAGATCATAAGAAGGCAGCATTTTCCCTCTTCCCTTCTTCATAGCATCTATACTTAATGTATGCCTTTCCCTCTGTTCTTGACACTTTAGGTAATTGCGCATTTTTTTAGAAACCAACACTTGTCCTATACCTGAATATATAAACAATCATATTCTAATAGAGAAAAGAGAAGACAAGCTCTCTTTTACGTATCGTTTAAGGAGGGAATATGATATGAACCGCAATATTCGCAAAGCTGTGGAAGAAGTGAAAGCGGCAGGCATGGAGCATTTCATGTATCAAGAACCTAGTGCATACTACTATCATAAAGACAAATCTTCTAAAAAATGTCCTAAAACAAAATGCACTTGTGTGAAAAAATGCACTTGCGTGAAAAAATGCAAGCGCTTTACAACGAAACACGTCTGGACAAAGAAATCTGTCTGCACAGAACGCACTTTCTTTCCAAAGCGCTCTTGTTTCTCCAAGCGCTCTAAGTGTTCTAAGCGCTCTCACTTCTCTAAGCGTTCTTGTTTCTCCAAGCACTCTAAGTGTTCTAAGCGCTCTCACTTCTCTAAGCGTTCTTGTTTCTCCAAACGCTCTAAGCAGTCTAAACGCTCTAAGCAGTCTAAACGTTCTAAGCAGTCTAAACGTTCTAAGCAGTCTAAACGCTCTAAGCAGTCTAAACGCTCTAAGCAGTCTAAACGCTCTAAGCAGTCTAAACGCTCTAAGCAGTCTAAACGCTCTAAGCAGTCTAAACGCTCTAAACGTTCTAAGCGCTCTTGGTAGTAAAATAGACCGCCTGTTGGCGGTCTATTTTAGTAGGTAAACAACTATTTTTATATAAAATGCAAACAACCTATCTCCGCTTTACATATTTTATAGAGAAAGTGTACTTGCTAAGGCAAGTTTTATAATTAATTATTTTATGGAGGTTTTTTCATGAAGAACTATGACCAAAACCGTATCCGTCAGGCTGCAAATGATGTGCAAGAAGCCGGCATGGGTGAATTTATGAGACAGGAACCATATTCTTACAGCGGTCGTTCTCACCGTTCTCGCCGTTCTGATCGTTCTCGCCGCTCTCGCCGCTCTCGCCGCTCTCACCGTTCTGATCGTTCTCGCCGCTCTCACCGCTCTCACCGTTCTGATCGTTCTCGCCGTTCTCGCCGTTCTCGCCGTTCTCGCCGTTCTCGCCGCTCTCACCGTTCTGATCGTTCTCGCCGTTCTCGCCGTTCTCGCCGTTCTCGCCGCTCTCACCGTTCTGATCGTTCTCATCGCTCTCGCCGTTCTCATCGTTCTCACCGTTCTCACTTCTCTAAACGCTCTTGCTTCTCCAAACGTTCTCACTTCTCTAAGTGCTCTTGCTTCTCCAAACGTTCTCACTTCTCTAAGTGCTCTTGCTTCTCTAAACGTTCTCACTTCTCTAAGTGCTCTTGCTTCTCTAAACGTTCTCACTTCTCTAAGTGCTCTTGCTTCTCTAAGCGTTCTCACTTCTCTAAACGCTCTTATCCGAAAAAAAATAACCGCGTGCACTTCATCAACGTATTTCCTAATGAACCGAAACACACAAAATGCAAAGCCGAAGAGCATGTTCAATCCGATAAAACGAAACGCAGTGAACCAAAACATTCTCACAGCCCTTTCCGTTTCCCTTGGTAAGAAAAAAGCTGTCACTCGACAGCTTTTCATTTTATCATCCATTCTAAAAAAATCATGCATACGGCGCTCAAAAAGTACAGCATGACCAAGCCCGCTCCCAGCCAGCTTACAAGTCCCATACGGACAAGAATAGACGATGCTTTCGTTTGCTTCCCGTCTTTTACGAAAAACGAGCTTCCCCAAACGCTGAACCAGCCTGTATACACAAATAAAAACGCTGCAAACATCATATGAAAATACCATCGCCACGAAAACGATGAAAAGGGAAGAAAATGAATTGCGTTCCACTCCTTTTGCTTTCTAACAATGTATATGCAACCGTATGCCTATATAAGTCCACTTTGTTATTCCGACATATCCATATCTATCGTTTGCCACGTAGAACAAAAGGGAAACTGTGCTCGCTCCCTCCCGGCAAGTTGTACCGGTTTGCATAAGGTCCTTTTCCTTTTGCAATTACAAGCAAGCTGTTTTCTTTCGTACAAATGCCGTACACGCCAATATGGCAATGGAAAGATTCTTTCATAACAGTTTCTTGAAAAATAAAACACGGTCTTGCCCGCGTCCATCGTAATTTTCGTGTACTGATATGCCGTTAATAGCTTTTGTTCCTGTCCGAATTTCAAATCCCATTTTCGTATGATAAGCGATCGAGCCTTTATTAACTGGGGAAGTCACGCATCCAACCGTTTGACATCCTATATTTTGAACGGCTTCAAAAAAAGTTTCATAGAGTGCTTTCGCTATGCCCTTTGAACGGTAATCCGGATGAACGCCGACAAAATGGATGTATGCTTCGGCTTTTCTCGTCTGCGATACAAAGCCGATTACGAATCCCGCTATGTTACCATCCTTTTCACACATAAAACTCGTATTCTGGAAATGCTGAAAAAACAGCTTCGGCAGCATATCCGCCATATTGCGGCCGCCCCACCAATCGTTTAAAACCGTTATAATCGGAATATAATCTTCTTCTTGTACATTTCGAATGTTCATGGCTTCTTCTCCTATTCAAAAAACTCCATATGAGGCTTCGTGCTTTTATAATATCGGATACGATCTTTCAAATTGCCTGTATGAAACTCGAATTTATGGCCGTCAGGATCGGTGAAATAAAGGGACTCCAAGTCTCTTTCGTCACGCTCTCTGCCCTTTAAAATATATACATCATGCTGCTTCAGCTTTTTCTCTAGAGTATGCAAGTCTTCATTGTTAATTGTAAACGCAATGTGCGTATATGATTGGTGAATTTCGTTTCTCGGAATATGCTCTTCCACATTTAAAGCAATCCATATACCGCATAACTCAAAATACGCAAGCGTTCTGCCCTTTACAAGTAATTTAGCTCCTAAAATGTTCTCATAAAATGAAATCGACTCCTCCAAATCGGAAACAGATATACATATATGATTTAAGCCTTGAATCATGCTCTCCCTCCCCAACGAGAAAATTATACCATTTTATACTTTTTTACATATAAAAAGTGCGCACCCACGGGCGCGCACTTCCTATTGCATTACTTCTTCGTAATATAAGCCCACTTATAACTGTAATCGCCGCCGAAGTTATGGTCTATTACATTTTTAACAGTCGGCTTTTGCAAGTAAGCGAAGCTGCGTTGGTAAATAGGAGAAATTGCTGCATCATCAAATAGGATTTTCTCTGCATCCTGCATTGCTTTCCAGCGTTTCGCTTCATCTGTTAACAGCTCGCCTTTCGCTTTCGTTACTAACTCATCATATTTCTTGTTGGAGTAAGCCATTTCGTTGAACGCGCTGCCTGAAGTGAACATGTCGATGAACGTCATTGGATCTGGATAATCCGGACCCCACCCTGAGAAGGAGAACGCATAATCTAGTTTTTTCTCAAGATCGAGCTTTTGCTTGAACGGCTGCTGCTTGATATTAACTGTTAAGCCAGGGAGATTCTTTTCTAATTCGGATTTAATGAATTCCCCAACTTTTTTGTTAGTGTCATCATCATAGTTTAATAGCTCAAGTGTCAGTTTATCTTGACCAAGCTCTTTCTTTGCTTCTTCCCAAAGCTTTTTCGCTTTTGCCGCATTATCTTTTCCGTCACGGAAGTTGCCGTTTCCTGTACGGAAATCCTTGCCGTCCGGTCCTTTCACGAAGCTCTTCGGCACTAGGAAGAAACCAGGCTCAGAACCGTTGTTCAGGATTACATTTGCAATTCCCTTTTTATCATAAGCAAGATCAATTGCTTCCCGAACCTTTTTGTTTTGGAAAACAGGGTTCTTTTGGTTATATCGAATAAAATACAAACGGGAATCTAAGCGCGTTTTAAAGTCGGCGTTATTTCTGTATTTATCTACCAATTCTGCAGACAAGAATACGCGGTCAACTTGTCCGCTTTCATATAAGTTAACAGCAGTAGAAGTTTCTTTTACTACAGATGTATTGATTTCTTCCAATTTTACAGTATCTTTATCCCAGTAGTTCGGGTTTTTCTTCAGTTGCCAGCCTTGTTCATGCTTCCAGTCGCTCATTACGAACGGACCGTTATATAGCGTTGTATTCGCTTCCAGCGCGTACTTGTCTCCTTGCGCCTTCATGAACTTCTCATTTTGCGGGAAGTATGTCGGGAACGTGGTAAGCTCCAAGAAATACGGGACCGGATGATCCAGTTCAACCACAAGTGTTTTGTCATCCTTTGCCGTTACGCCAAGCTGATCGAGCGGAAGCTCCTTTTTATTGATTTTTTCGGCATTTTTCACATCAAACAAGATGAATGCGTATTCGGATGCTGTTGCCGGGTCTACCGCACGGCGCCAAGCGAATACGAAATCTTGCGCTTTTACAGCCTCTCCATTTGACCATTTCGCATCGCGAAGGTGGAACGTATATGTCTTTTTGTCAGAGCTGACGTCTACGCTCTTAGCCATCCCTGGAGTCGGCTTATTGTCTTTATCAAGACGGTACAAACCTTCCATGGAGTTTACGAAAACTTTAAACGATACATTGTCCGTTGACTTGGAAGTGTCCATAGATGGAATTTCCGCTGTTTCCGTAACATTCAATACTTGCTTGTCAGCCATTTGCCCAGAACCAGCCTTGTCATCCTTATTTTTTTCTGTTGTGGATGCTTTGTCACTGCTTCCGCATGCTGTTAAAAACATGCTTGTTGATAGAATTGCTGCTGTTAAAACCGTTACTTTTTTCTTCATGCCCTATGATGCCCCCTCCGATTGATTATGTACGGTAGAAGTGTTTTAAATTTTCAGATAATAAAAATACTTAAATCCGGCGGACAACTTCTACTCAATTTGTATTATACATAATATTTCGATAATTTTAAATGTTATTTTTCTAAATTTTTAAAACTTTTAAAATTTTATTTTAAAATAAAACCGTGCACCTTCACTGTACGATTTATCTATATAAGCAAATTATAATTTCAACATTTCCATGTGCTATGTGCAACCAAAAGGGAATATTGTATGCCTCTCCTCTCTGGTTTGTCCTTGCATGAACCACTGCAAAGATTTGACCGCTTCTGCACGTCTTTTAATCTCTCCCCACTATCAAAAGACAGTTTTTTATTCACTTGTATATATACTCACTTGTAGCTGTAGTTGCCGTCAAATGTATGCTTATACACATTTTTCACATATGGTTGTTTTTGAGTATTTTTAATGTCAAACATAATGTATGTATATTCGACTCCGAAATTCAGATCTACAGCGCGCTTCCATGCATATCCGAAACCCTTCGCCGTCATTGGTTCACCGTTTGACCACTTTGCATCCTGCAAATGGAGCGTATATATTTTTAACCACCCTCACTTCATAGGAGAATGCAGTTCCCAGAATCGTTTCATCATTTATTTCTTCCTTGCTAGTAATCCCGCGTTTCACACAACAGCATTACTATACAAATATTATGAATAAACATAAAATGATTATATAATGAACTTTAATTTTTTTATAAAAATACAATATAGATATTTTAATATTATAGTTATATAAGTCCAATTTGTTATTCCGACATATCTATCGTTTGCCACGCAGAACAAAAGGGAAACTGTGCTCGCTCCCTCTCTATGATTTACCCCTGTGTGGGCCACGAAAAGGGTTTGACCGCTTCTACGCTTAGTCGGATGCTCTCTCCCCCCTAAAAGAAAAGTTTTTATGTCGATTTTTTTAGTTGCATTTATATAAATAAAAAAGAGTTATTCTCAGAATAACTCTTTACATAGCTTGCTTTTCATTTTCATTCTCTAATCCATCTTTAATTTCAAAAGGATTTTCCACCTGAAATATATCATCCATGAACTGCATAAGTCGTGCTTCGTCTTGTATATTCCCATTAATTTCAAGTGTATAAGGATCGATTGCATGCAAATGGTAATCTACTAAAAACTCAATGACTACTTTATCATGCTTCCGATCCTTTGTATAACCATGAAATACAACCAATTCTAATCCGTCCGACGCACGTTCATACTCCCAATGCTGCTGCTGAAAAAAATCGTCAAATGACTCTCCAATTGTATAAAGGGGATATTTATACAAAGAGCCGTGACGTACAGACTGAATAATATCTGTGCTGGTGGGAAAGAGAAAGCGACTTAAAAAAGCGGCGCTGATAGCAGCTGCAATCATGAACGAGCAGCCGATTTTGCTTGCACCTCCCTTTTTTCGCCGGGCCAGAGGTTCCTTAGGATCAAACCCGCTCTTCGCCTGTAAGCGAATATGCCTATCATAAAGGGTATTGGCAAAAAAGCCGAAAAACAGCATACCTAAAAAAAACATGAAAAAGGTCGCTTTCTTTATATTAATAAAAGGCAGTGCATCATTCCATCCCGCATAATAAGCTGCGCCATCTGTCAGCAACAGAAGCAGTAAAAACAAAAAAGCAGGCATGTAATGCTTTCGATACCCAAACCATGCTACGTGAAACAATGCTGCCCAGCCGTTCCAGCTCAGTTTTGTTCTATAAGCGTCTTCTCTTTCATCTGCAAATGTCTGCCGTTCCTTTTCCCCTTTACCGCGATTCATGCAAATCACCTCGATTCTCTCTTTCCCGGCTTCAAGAGAGTTTTCTACTTCTTTGTTTTCGAGATGATTAACGTTTTTCCTTTATTTTGATTCCTTCATGTCTCAATAACCATTCTTTTCGCCAAAGTCCGCCTTCATAGCCTACCAGTGTTCCGTTTTTTCCAATAATGCGATGACACGGCACAATGATGGATATTGGATTGCGGCTGTTTGCACCTCCGATCGCCCGTACCGATTGCGGATTCCCGACTTCATTTGCCATATCCAAATAAGAAGCAGTTTTCCCAAATGGCACGGTCGTCAGCGCCTTCCATACTTTCTGTTGAAAACTCGTTCCCTTCGCTGCCAGAGGAACAGTGAATTCTGTTCGTTTGTTATGGAAATACTCATCCAGCTCCTGTACGCATTGCTCGACTAGCTGGTGAGGCACAGCTTCTCCTAGTTCATCCACAAACATAACAGACGTAATGCCAGTCTCTTCGCCCGTTACTTCAATCCATCCCAATTCACTTTTATAGTAAGCGCGATACATCCTATCACTCCATTTTTCGTTTGCTTTCATTTTACCACACGGCCATTTCATTCATATTTTGAAAAGAGATGTGTATTCCTCATTTTCTTTCGACAATATCTATTATGGGAACCTGTACTGCTCCTAACATAGAAAAACCGGGAAGGTGCCTTCCCGGTTTTTAACATTTGCTTTTTATATTTCCTTTTCCAAATAAGTCTTCTACTTCTTGCTTTAACAGAACATACAAAGGAAACCCCGGAATGCGTTTTCCCAACTCCGTAACAAGCGAGCAATAATACCACTTTTGCTTGTCTTTTCCTCGGTTAAAGCGGTTCCATACTGCTTCGCCGCATACTTCAAATTCTTTGACAGTAGAACGAATATTATGTAATTTGTCAGCACATGTAATCATACAGCCTTCAGCGGAAATATGCTGCAGCTTATCAATCGTGTACTGCTTTCGCTCTTCCCAGCTTTTTTCCTTATCATGCTCAGAGCATTCTTCGACAAGCCGCGCAACAGTCTCTCCAAACTCTCTCTTTACATCTTCGTATGACAGTGAAGTATCCTCCACCGTATCATGAAGAAGTCCTGCTACAACAACGTCCTGCGTGCATCCAGATTTCGCTAAAAGCATTGCTACTGTATACGGATGTGTAATATAAGGTGTTCCATTTCCCTTTCGCTGTTGCGCCTTATGCGCAACAGTTGCCACTTCCACCGCTTTGCTCCACACATCTACTGTATTCCTGTCCATTCTCTCACCTCTTCTCCTTTACAGAAAAACCAACAAAGCAGATTTGTTGGTTTTACATATTTGCCATTTCACGGGATTCATATATATGTATACCTGTTTTGTCCAAAAGAGCTGTCTCATACATTGCCTTTGCCACCTGTTTCACTTCAATAGGCTTATACTTTTCTAAAACACCCTTATATAAAAACGGCAAAACGCCTGAAATCTTTTCTGCCATTTTCTCGCCAAATCGGAACTCCTCACGGTCGCCGAGCAGAAGAGAAGGTCTGAAAATATGAATTCCCTGTATTGAGAGCTGCTTCAATTCAGCTTCCACTTTTCCTTTTACCTGTGAATAGAAAAATAATGATTTCGAATCTGCTCCCATGGAGGAAATGACAAGAAAATTGCGGACTTTGTGTTGTTCTGCTAATTTTGCAGCACGCATCGTATACTCATAGTCCACTTTCATAAAATTTTCTTTCGTTTTTGCTTTTTTAATTGTCGTCCCTAGACAGCTGTACACATCATCTGCTGCAAAGAGAGCTTCATATTGCTCCAGTATATGAAAATCAACTATTTTTTGCTGTAGTTTCTCATCTTCCCATTCCATTTCTCTTCTTACAAGGATGGTCACAGATGTATAATGCGGGGAATCCAGCAGCTGCTGTACAAGCTCCTGTCCGACCAGACCGCTTGCTCCCAATACTAATGCAGTTCGTTTTTTCATAATGATACCTCTTCATTATATACGTATTCACTTCAAGTATAATAGAAGAAAACAGCAATAGGCAACTTCTTTTCAAATATAAGGAAAAACTTCATTCGCTGCTTATGCATACTATAAATAAAAGCTCTTGCTATGCAAGAGCTTCTTTTTAATTACTCAAATGAAGGTGCCTCTTCTAAAGGGGTAACAGCACTGGCATCGCCCAAGTTACGAATCAATTCTCGTAAAAAAGCAATAACAAAACTAAGCGGAAAAACCACTGCACATATAATCATAATAGCTTCGAATAAGTAATCCATATGTTCTCCCCCCTATAACTCCTCTGTTCACTATATGAAGGAAGAAAACATTTATATGCCAAAACCTTATACAGTAGCACCGATATTTTCAAAACTTTTGGTACACATATTGTGTTTTAGGAGCGGCCACTTTTTCTATTTTCTGCAGCTGCACAATGGGCAGCAATGTATCAATATAAGTTGTCTTTCCCAATGTACCCGTTACTTGAATCCATTCTCCTTCTTGGAGTGAAGACGTATTCAGACCAACTGCCAACATGCCAAGCACAGATGCGTCTGCTACACAACACGTAATCCCATATCGTGCAATAACAATCTTGTCTTTGCCAAGGTCTTCCTCCCGATGCACAAATCCCGTGAAGCTGATCTGTTTTCCTGCAAACCCTTCTACGTCTTGTCCAATTACATCCATAGCGGAAATATAGTTATCATCATTTACCTCTATACTGCTAGACCCTAGCAATTTCCGTTCTAAATTTTCATAATAGCCTTTCGGGGGCTGCTGAATAGTTTGAGGAGGCTGTTCCTCTGTATCGGATAAGAGTCCCGCTACGCTTTTATCAGGTGCGGCAGCTTGTTGCACACCAGTAAGCGTAACCCCTCGCTTTGCTGCTACTTTCCCATCAATTGCTGCACCAGAGAATAAAAAGGCGCTGACAATCGGCAGTAAAAATAGAGCATATAAACTGATAGATCCAATCGTCGTTTTCGGTAATGAATGGTTGCCGCATTCACAATGATACTGTTTCATTTCGCCGCTCCGCAGTATTTGCATGCTCCCAAGAAGCAGAGAAACGAATAATGTAAAGCCGATAAATTTCAGCATCTTCGGCGCGATGAAATTTTCGATATCTCCTGTAATCAGAAGTTTGAACAGAAGCATGCCGAACCCGAGCATAATAATGCCCCTTATATACATATGGAAGCTTTCGCGATCTCTCATTTTGCTTCCCTCCTCATCACATTGCAATTTGAACAACGGCGTAAACTACCATGATTACTATGAAAATAAAACTCAACACAAATCGTTTCTTGAAATAAGCCAATAACATCAATGTATTTTTAAAATCGAGCATTGGTCCAAACACGAGAAATGCGAGTATAGACCTGGCAGGAAATGCATGATTGAAAGAGGCGGCAATGAAAGCATCCGCTTCCGAACAAAGGGAAAGCACATAACCGAACGCCATCATCACGAGCGGCGACAAAGCAGTATTGGAAGCAAGATGTGTCAAAGTTTCGCGATCGAAAAAAGTTTGGAACAAGCTTGCTGCAAAAGCCCCTATTAACAAGTACTTTCCTGTGTCAAAAAACTCGTCTGCCGCATGATACATCGTTCGTTTAAAACGCCCTCCATGCAGGTGCTCCGCTTGATCTTGTACTTCGTGCTCACGCAGCACTTGTTGATTTTTAAATAATACATACATCACAATACCGATTAGTACGGCAACTAAAAATGCCAATCCCATTCGATAATAAGCGATATGAGGAGTTGTCCGAAACGCAAAATAAGTAGAAGCAAATACAACCGGGTTTAAAATCGGTGCACTCACTAAAATGACTATACCTACGTGAAGCGGCATTCCTTTTTGCATTAGACGGCGCACAACCGGGATAATCACACATTCACACATCGGAAATATAACCCCTACTAAGGCAGCAGGAACGATAGCCAGAACAGGAGATTTCGGAATCAGCTTTTTAATCGTATGCTCTGATATAAAAGTTTGAATGCATGCCGATACAAAGACACCCATGAGAACGAATGGGATTGCCTCAAAAAAAATGCTTAAAAACATGACAGTAACATTACGCCAATCTGACGGAACCGCATCTTTTAACGAAGCTAGATTCGTAAAGTCTACAGCAAAAAATAAAAATAGAAACATTGCAATTAAGAGCCAGCCTATTACATCCCGTGATATACGAGAAAGAAGCACAATGATCCCCCCATAACTCTTGAATAGTAAAAATATATGCTTGTCCCCTTCTCATATACCTTTCTTTTTTACTTGTATCTTACAAACATACACATTAAAATGATATATCATGTTAAAATCGTAATAATTTCGTTTTAAAAGGAGAATGTATATGTACGAATGGATTATCGTTGGCGGCGGTATACAAGGTGCGACTGTCGCAGCATTTTTATTGAAATGCAACAAAGCTTCCGCTGATACTTTACGAATTATTGATCCGCATGACCAGCCGCTTGCAAATTGGAAGCGCGTTACAGATTATATAGAAATGCCTTACTTGCGCTCTCCTTCTGTCCATCATATTGATGTGCATCATATGAGCTTACAAAAGTATGTAAATCAACGAAACGATATCCCCTGGAACCATGCGTTTTACGGCCGGTATAAACGTCCGTCACTGAGTGTATTCAACGAGCATTGTGAACAAGTCATAGAAGAAACGCAAATATATAAAACTTGGGTGCAAGGCAGAGTAACCAATATAAGACGCGAAAGTAATGCATGGCTTGTTTCAACACCTGAACAATCTTTAAAAGCGAAGCGGGTTGTACTTGCCTTTGGTGTTACGGAGCAGCCATTGTACCCAGATTGGGCAAAGTCTATGAAGGAGCAAGTTCCGGATTCTCTATTCTACATTTTCGATTTATCTTTCACCGCACAATCAAATTTACGATTACCCGTTACCATTGTCGGCGCCGGCATTACGGCAGCGCATTTAGCTGTGAAGCTAACGGCACAATTTCCCGGTCAAGTTACTATGATTAAGCGGCATCCGTTTCGTGTTCACGATTTTGACAGCGCCCCTGGCTGGCTCGGCCCTAAGTATATGCATTCTTTTCTGAAAATACAGGATTATAAGGAACGCCGCTCGCTTATTAAGAATGCTCGCCATAAAGGTTCTATGCCGTCTGAGCTTCATTCCAAGCTGCTTCATTTGGAGCGGCGCGGTGCTTTACACATTATAAACGATGAGATTGAAGGAGCATCGCGTGAAAATGAAAAGATCTGTTTACATTTGAAAGAGAGCGGCGCGCATGCTGCATCTACAGTCATACTCGCAACAGGATTCCAGCCTGCTTTGCCGGGAAAAGAATTGCTGCAGCCTCTTATTGAGCAAGAACAGCTTCTATGTGCCGAATGCGGATATCCGATTGTATCCCCTTCTCTTGAATGGACAAAAGATTTATATGTAGCTGGCGGTCTTGCTGAGCTTGAAATCGGTCCGTCTGCACGAAACATATCCGGTGCCCGCAGCGCTGCCGAGCGAATTGTTAATAGTTTATAACTTTTAAATCGTAATAATTACTAAATATTGCGCGTATAAAAGTTTAGTAGTATACTGTACAAGTACTTTTAAATCGTAATGATTTTGTTTTATTAATTAGGGGGACTTAAACTATGAAAATACCTGTTACGGTGTTAAGCGGCTATCTCGGCGCCGGAAAAACAACATTGCTCAATCATATTCTGGCAAACCGCGAGGGTCTAAAAGTTGCCGTGATCGTAAACGATATGAGTGAAGTGAATGTGGATGCAGCGCTTGTAAAACAAGGCGGTTTCTCCCGAACAGAGGAAAAGCTTGTAGAAATGCAAAACGGTTGCATTTGCTGTACGCTCCGCGAAGATTTGATGGTTGAAGTAGAGCGCTTGGTTGATGCCGGCGATATTGACTATATCGTCATTGAATCATCAGGTATCAGCGAGCCTATACCTGTTGCCCAAACCTTTACTTACATTGATGAAGAAGTCGGGATTGATTTATCTAGGAAGTGCCGCCTGGATACAATGGCAACGGTAGTGGATGCAAATCGTTTCTGGGATGATTATGCATCTGGGGAAAGCCTGCTGGATCGCCAGCAAGGCACAGGAGAAGACGACACGCGTGAAGTAATTGATTTATTAATCGATCAAATTGAATTTGCGAACGTCATCGTGCTTAATAAGATTGATTTACTGAATGAAGAGGACGCTGCTGAACTGGAAAACCTGCTTCGCAAACTGAATCCGGAAGCAAACATTATCTGTACTGCATTTTCTCAAATAGACTTGAAAGAAATCTTAAATACTCATTTGTTTGACTTTGATCAAGCGAGTCAAGCAGCCGGCTGGATAAAAGAACTGAACGAAGAGCATACACCTGAAACAGAGGAGTACGGCATTTCTTCTTTTGTATATCGGAAAAAGCTGCCGTTTCACCCTGCCCGCCTCATGAATTGGTTAGAAAATTGGCCGATAGATGTCGTTCGCGCAAAAGGTTTTTTCTGGCTTTCATCACGTAATGATATGACAGGCCTTCTCTCCCAAGCAGGCTCTTCCATTACGATTCAAGGTGCTGGCGAGTGGGTTGCTGCTTATTCGGTAGAAGAGCAACAGCAAACGCTGGCCGAAGATCCGGACATTTTAAAACGCTGGGATACTGTATATGGCGATCGCATGACAGAGCTTGTGTTCATCGGAATTGACATGAATCAAGCGGAAATTGAAACATCTCTGGATGCTTGTTTGTTAACCGAAGAAGAAATGCAGCTGGATTGGTCTGTATTTGAAGATCCTCTTCCTGCATTTACTTACGAAAGTTAAGGAAATAGAACGTTTCACAAACCGAAATGATTCTGATATAATTCCGTATGGATGAACTTACTGCGAAGGGACGAGAACAAAAATAAAAACAGTTTCCGCTTTACTTTCTGCCAGGCTAGCGGTCTCCGTTTTCTTTGCAGGCTGCGAGTACGGATACTGTCCCGAAGAAAAGGGACGCAAACGATACGTTGCAAGTATGTACTACCATCTTTCCATTAAAAGACTATTTCAAGCTCATGCAAGAAAATATCGACGCTTTAAAACTGCCACAAATTCATGAAAAACAGTCCTCCGCGGAAGTGGAGGACTGTTTTTCATTATCGCATAAACCTTCCCAAACAGGTTACATTAAACCTATATTTAGCAAAGGAGGACTTATCATGGCAAAAGGGAAAAAGAAAAAAGCGCATCAGCATGCAGCAAATCATCAGTCAATTGATACACCTTCACCTATGACAAAGAAAGAGCAGCGCGGTGTACAAGATTCCAAACAATAGAAAAAGACGGGGCATCCCGTCTTTTTCTTTATACTTCTTGTTTTTCAACTGTCCAGCCAAATGGATCCTTCATCTGACTCCAATCCCTTTCCATTTCATCCTCTGTAAGTAGACATGCATCCAGAGAATCTGTAATTAGCAATAATAAAAAGCCTGTATCACACAGGCTCTATTCTCTCACACATTCAAGAAAATGCGTTTCAAACCACTCTTTATTTAAATTTTTTCCAATCATGACAATTTCGCTCACACGCTTTTCCCCTTCTTTCCACTCCCGATCGTAAGAAGCTGCAAATAACGTGTGAACACCTTGAAACACAACGCGCTTGTCTATTCCTTCTACGTATAAAATTCCTTTGTAGCGATATAAATGCTCTCCCAGTTCTTGAACGACAGCCGTCATCCACTCATTGATTTTCATCATATCAAGCGGTCTTTCTTCACGCAGTACAAATGATTTTACGCCTTCTAAATGGTTATCTGTATGCGTCCGGATATTCAGTTTTTCTTGTAATTGGAACGTATGAATGTGAAGCAGCTTTTCAATTTCAACCTCGCAATTTGCAGTTGGAACGATTTCCGCAGTCGGATTTATGCTTTGCAGCAGTTCAGTGATGTGTTTCTGCTGTTCTCCTGAAACAAGATCTATTTTATTAAGCAGAACCGTATCAGCAAATGCGATTTGCTCCTGCGCCTCCAAACCTTTTGTCAGATGCTTTTCAATATGATAAGCGTCGACTACCGTTACCACTCCGTTTATTTCATAAGCGCTTTGAATAATCGGGTCTAAGAAGAAGGTTTGAATAATGGGACCTGGGTTAGCGAGACCGGTTGTTTCAATGACAAGTCCCTCAAATTCTGCTTTCCCCTCTTTTTTTGCTTGCAGCAAATTCTTTAATGCGACAAGTAAATCTTCACGCACTGTACAACAAAGACAGCCGTTCGTCATTTCCATGATTTCTTCTTCTACATTTACAATCAATTGGTTATCAATTCCGACCTTGCCGATTTCATTTACGATAACAGCCAGCTTTTGATTATGCTGCTCTGACAAAATACGGTTCAGCAGCGTTGTTTTTCCTGAGCCAAGAAAACCGGTTAAAATCGTAACCGGAATTTTTTTATGCGAACGCAAGATGAATTCATCTCCTCTATGTATACTTGTCTTCCTATTATAACAGAATTGTATAATACGTAGAGATAAGCAATGTATTACCTTTTATCATGTTTTATATGCTATGATAAAAACGAAATATTACGATTTACATAATTGAAAGAGGTTATCATAAATTGCAGCTTCCAGAAGCGGCGCCCTCAATCATGCAGATGCTAAACTGATAGTGTCTTATGATGCGTATGCTTCGCTTTCTTACGTAAAAGAAAATGAAGGAGCCTAAGCGCTTGCTTAGGCTCTTCTTCTATGTGATGCTTACCAGCTGGATTTTTTAACTCCGGGAATTTGTCCTTTATGGGCTAATTCCCGAAACTTAATTCTGCTCATACCGAACTTGCGCAAATATCCGCGCGGGCGGCCTGTTACACGGCAGCGATTGTGAAGACGCGTAGGAGAAGCATTGCGCGGCAGCTTACCTAATGCCTCGTAATCTCCTTTTTCTTTCAGTTCAGCTCGTTTCGCTGCATATCGCTCGACGATTTCTTGCCGTTTCAATTCGCGGGCTACCATTGATTTTTTTGCCATTGGACTCTCCTTTCTAAACAATTATGATTTATAAAACGTAATAATTACGTTTTATAAATCATAATTTTACTCGCATCTGCATCCTGTGTCAACACTTATAGAAATCAGCTTGCGCAAAGCAATTCTCGAGCTGCTTTTAAAACCATTTCGGGTTTAAGTTGCGTCCGATTACAACCATTTCGCTTGTTCTGTTTTCATTATCCTTCCATTCGCGGTCGGCCTGCCCTGCAAACAGCATATGTATACCTTGGAACACCACGCGGCAGCTTGTTTCCGCTACTGAGCGAATGCCTTTATAGCGGGGCAAATCTTGTCCCATTTAAAATAAGAAAAGAATTGTTTCTATGAGCAATCCTTCATTTTCGAAGTAAAGCTACACAAATTTGCATATTCCCATGAAAAAACAGCAATGTATTGCTGTTTTTTTATCCAATAATTTACTTTCTCTTATCCGGCTTGCTCGTTACTAAATAATGTTTTTCAGATATATACAAATCATATTCAAGTTCACGTTTCAAGTAGGGACGGAGTTTCATTGCGCAAATTTTTTTCTCTTCAGCCCCTTCTACTGTAGGAAATGTTTCTTTCTCCATTACATATTGATCGACCGCACGCTGCGCCGCATCTATTTCTTTCACAAGCTCCAAGTTGTCATCTATATTCGCAAACACTTCTAATGTCTCTTTCGTAATCAAATATGTATTTGTAGGCAAAGCAGGCAAATACGGTTTTAGCATTTTGTAGTTAACAGTATAATCTTCATTTACAAGCACAGTATAAGCAACATTTGTATTCTGCTCTAAAAATTTTGCCATTGCCAGCTCAAGCTCTTCCTTTGTAATGTCTCTCTCTTCTTTTCCTTCTTTAAAAAAGCGGAACATAATTTCCCCCCTTTCTATTTCCATTATACCATAAAAAACTTTCAATTCTGAAAAATGTTGAGAAAGAAAAAACTCGCCAAGTTTTACTTGACGAGCGCTTTCTATTATTTCAAAAAGGCACTTAACATCCAAACATGCTTTTCAAGCGCTGTATGGATTGCTAACAACATATCAGCAGTTGTCTCGTCCTCTGCTTCATTCGCAATATCCATTCCTTCTTTCAGCTCTGAAATCAGTGCTGAGAAATCATTTACAAGCGTACGAACCATCTCTTCTGCTGATTCATTGCTTGTACTTTCTTGAATCGTAGAAGTTTCTAAGTATTCCTTCATTGTCGCAAGCGGCTGTCCTTTCAGCGCCAAAATGCGCTCAGCCAGTTCATCAACATATGTTGCAGCCTCATTGTACAACTCTTCAAATTTTACATGCAGTGTGAAGAATTGCGGTCCTTTTACATACCAATGAAAATTGTGCAGCTTTACAAATAATACGTTCCAGTTTGCTACTTGTTTATTTAGCACGTTCACTACATTTGTATCTACTCTATTATCCATTCTTCATCCACACCCTTCATTGTTTATAATAATTATTATTTAATTATTACACTTACATTATAACATCATTTTGAGAAAACTCAAGGAATACAACTATACTGTAACCAAATTTTAACAACTTTAATATTTCCCTTAACACAAGAAATTAATAAAAAAAGCGGTCAAAAACTTGACCGCTTTTCCTTATTCCTTCTCAATAGGTTTCTTCCAAACTCCGACTATAACTGCTGTTACAATAGAACCGATTAAAATTGCGAGAATATATAGAAGCGGCTTGTTCACAAGCGGGATGACGAACATTCCTCCGTGAGGTGCTGGCAACGTAATGCCAAAAGCCATTGTAATTGCTCCCGCCACTGCAGATCCCGCAACGCAGCTTATAATCACGCGGAGCGGATCCGCCGCTGCAAATGGAATCGCGCCTTCTGTAATAAAGGATGCACCCATGAAATAGTTTGTAATACCGGATTTCCGTTCTGCATCTGTAAACTTTGCTTTAAAGAAGGTTGTGGCTAAAGCGATTCCAAGCGGAGGCACCATGCCTCCTGCCATAACTGCAGCATGCGGGCCGAAGTTATGCGCTTCAATCGCCGCCAAACCGAATGTGAAGGCTGCTTTGTTGATTGGGCCGCCCATGTCCACTGCCATCATGCCGCCTAAAATGATACCTAATAAAATAGCATTTGCACCGCTAAGTCCATTCAGCCAATTTGTCAGTCCTTTGTTAAGAGCTACAACCGGGTCATTCACAACAAGAATCATAATAAGACCAGTAAACAATATACCGAACAGAGGATATAATAGTACAGGCTTGATTCCTTCAAGCTGCTCAGGTAAAACCGCGAATCCTTTTTTCAATAATACAACGATATAACCTGCCAAAAACCCTGCAATCAAACCGCCAAGAAATCCTGCGCCGGCTTGAGCGGCCAAATACCCCCCGACCATACCCGGCGCAAAGCCCGGACGATCCGCAATACTGCTTGCGATAAAGCCTGCCAGCACAGGAACGATGAAGAAGAATGCGCCTTTTCCCCCCCCGATTGCCATTAATGTTGAAGCGATTGGCCCTTTTGCTTCAATACCTCCGAAGAAAAATGCCAACGCAATTAAAATACCGCCGCCGACAACGAATGGAAGCATATTGGATACGCCATTCATCAAGTGCTTATAAAATCCGGTGCGCTTTTCTTTCGTTTCTCCTTTAGCAGCCTCTCCCGTCCCCTGATAGACAGGAGCATCTTGCTTCACTGCACGGTCAATCAGCTCTTCTGTTTTACGAATCCCAGCTGCAACAGGAACTTGAATGACATGTTTTCCTTTAAAGCGATTCATTTCCACTTGCTTATCTGCCGCTACAATAATTGCGACTGCATCACGAATCTCTTCCGGTGTCAGTTCATTTTTCACCCCGGTGGAGCCGTTTGTTTCTACTTTTATATCTACGCCCATTTCCTTCGCTTTTGCTTTTAAAGCGTCTGCAGCCATATACGTATGAGCAATCCCTGTCGGACAAGCTGTAACAGCTAATACCTTTCCTTTCGTACTTACAGGAGCGGGTTCTTCCTCTTTTGTTACTTCCTGCTCCTTTTCATCTATGAGCTGCAGTACTTCCTCTTCTGTTTGCGCTTTCATTAGCTTAGAACGGAATTCCGTATCCATGAGCAAGGTAGACAAGCGCGATAATGTCTCTAAGTGAGCGTTATTAGCGCCTTCACTAGCAGCAATCATAAAGAATAAATGAGCAGGCTGACCGTCTAACGACTCATAGTTTACGCCTGATTCTGATTTGGCAAAGCAAATGGAAGGCGTTTTTACAGCTGCTGTTTTTGCATGAGGGATTGCGATTCCTTCCCCGATGCCTGTCGTACTTTGTGCTTCACGAGCCAAAATGGCTTCTTTAAATTGTTCCTTATTATGCAGACGTCCTGCAGCTGCCAGTTTTTCTGCTAGCTCCTCGATCGCTTCAGGTTTGGATGAAGCTTGTAATTGAATAATAATTGTATCTCTTTTAAGCAATTCCGTAATTTTCATAGTTAACCCTCTCTTCTATAAGGATTGCACTTCTACTTGAGGTAACAATTCTTCTATTTTTTCTTTTGCAGCTAAATCCGAAGAAAATGCTGTAGCGCTTCCGGTTGCAACTCCGAACCGAAATGCTTCTATTACATTCTCTGTTTGTGTATATGTTCCGAGAAAACCTGCTACAAGCGAATCTCCCGCCCCTACAGAATTAATAACTTCTCCTTTTGGAACGTTGGCAAAATATGCATGTTCTTTTGTAAGCAAAAGCGCACCATCGCCTGCCATGGAAACGATAACGTGCTGAGCGCCCATTTCCGCGAGCTTTTTCCCGTACAGTACAGCGTCCTCTATGCTGCGAATTTCTGTATCAAACAGTTCTCCGAGCTCATGATGATTCGGCTTTATAAAAAACGGCTCGTGTTTTACAACATTAAGCAGTGCCTTTCCGCTCGCATCTACCGCTGCTTTAACGCCGCGTTTCCTGCACTCCTTTATTAGCTGTTCATACAACGAAGCGGGTAAAGATGAAGGAATACTGCCTGCGAGTACAAGGATATCGCCTTCATGTAAGGTACGAATTTTTCCTATTAAAATCTCCAGCTGCTCCTTCGAAATAGCCGGACCGTTTCCATTGATCTCAGTTTCTTTTCCGGTTTTTAATTTAATATTGATACGGGAATCTCCGTCGACTTCTATAAAATCTGTTTCGACCTGCTCTTTTTCTAACTCCTTTTGAATAAAGCTGCCGGTAAATCCTCCGACAAATCCAAGCGCCTTTGCAGGAACACCGATTCTCTTTAAAATCCGGGATACGTTAATCCCTTTTCCCCCGGGATATTTCGCTTCTTTTTCTATGCGATTCAGTTCATTCAGTACAAAGTCATTTACTTCAACTATATAGTCCACTGACGGATTTAACGTTACAGTGTATATCATGCTGTCACGACCTTTATCTTTGTTTTGTTGGCATAGGAAGCTCTTTCACTTTCTTCTATATTAGCTGTAATAATAGAAGCCGCTCCCAGCTCTTCAATTTTCGCGAATGAGACCTCTGAAAATTTGCTGCCATCCGCTAAAACATAGGATGTATTAGATAATTGCAAAGC
Organism: Ectobacillus panaciterrae DSM 19096; assembly: GCF_000430785.1. Classification (GTDB taxonomy): domain Bacteria; phylum Bacillota; class Bacilli; order Bacillales; family Bacillaceae_G; genus Ectobacillus; species Ectobacillus panaciterrae. The sequence goes on along the minus strand of NZ_AUMR01000018.1, from coordinate 37,946 downwards.
AGTCTTTTTCAGCAATGCTTCTTCAGGATCCGGAGTAGTATATCCATAAGTTGCGTGTATGCCGTTTGCCCCGAGAAAGCAAAGATCAAAACGGTAGCGAAGCAATCCTTCTAAGGCAGCGCTGCCAATGAGTGCCCGCGTATTGCTCTTCATCATGCCGCCAAGCAAGTAGGCACGAATATTAGCTTGAAATAACGCTTCAATATGCATAAGTCCGTTCGTTACGACCGTTATGTCTTTCCCTTGCAAATATGGAATCATTTCATACGTCGTACTTCCCGCATCTAAGTAAATACAGTCGCCATCCTCTACAAGAGATGCTGCATATTGACCGATTATATTTTTTTCATGAAGGTTTTTGGAGGATTTTTCATTCATGCTTAGTTCTGTGCCTTTTGATTGCAGCGATGAGGCCCCTCCGTGAACCCGTTTCAAATGATTTTCGTCTTCAAGTTGTATCAAATCTCTTCGAATGGTAGATTCCGATGATCCTGTTGCGTCCATTAACTCTTGTAATTTTACGATTCCTTTTCTTTTCACCAAATCCAAAATAATTTGGTGACGTTCAGGTGTTAACAAGTCGCCACCCCCTTCTTGATTCCATCATAGCGAAAACCCTTTCAAAAATCAACCAAAAACATTCGATTTCATTCTAAAAAATTCAAAAACATTCATAAACCCTTATTATTTGGTATGCCCTTTCCCCTGTGCGTCTATTTGTCCATGCTTGGTCATATGTATATAACAGGTGAGAGGGGAGGATTCAATGGACGAACAACAATGGAAAATTGCAAAAAAAGTCGCGGCTACTTATATTGGGACAGTTGTGGGCGCGGGCTTTGCGACAGGCCGAGAAATTGTTGAATTTTTCACTGTGCACGGAACGTATGGCACAATCGGCATTTTCGCAAGCGGCTTGCTATTTGTGTGGCTCGGTACAAAAATGATGCTTCTTGCAGCCCGTATTCAAGCGTATTCGGCGCAAGAGTTTAATAAATATTTGTTCGGTGATTTTTTCGGAAATATCATAAATGTGATTCTTCTTCTTGTGCTGCTTGGCGTGACGAGCGTAATGCTCTCGGGAGCCGGAGCGGTATTTGAAGAGCAGCTTCGTCTGCCGCGGCAATTCGGCATTCTGCTTACAATCATTGCCTGCATTTTAATTTTAACGCGCGGCTTGCAAGGGGTATTCGAAGTCAACTCGCTCGTTGTGCCGATTATGATGATTTTTATTGTGGGAATGTACAGTACAACACTATTTAAAACATGGCCGCTTGTCCTCGATTCCATTCCTACAGAAAGTTGGAATACGAGGTGGATTACGAGTCCGATTACATATGTAGCCATGAATCTCGCGATGGCACAAAGCGTTCTTGTTCCCCTTTCTTATGAGGTAAAGGATGAAAAGGTAATTAAATGGGGCGGCATTTTGGGAGGATTAGGGCTGTTTCTCATCTTAATATGCAGTCAGCTTGCCATTTTAACAGTTGATCAGTTTTATCAATACAATATTCCGATGGCTGAAGTTGTACGGCGGTTTAATTCAACCTTTCATTTTTTCTTTATACTCGTTATTTTTGGAGAAGTATTCACAACATTAATCGGCAATGTGTATGGCATGAACAAGCAGCTCCAGTCTATGACGGGCTGGCGCCACAACGGCTTCATATACGGCATTCTTTTAGTCGGATACTGCGTAAGCTATGTCGGATACGGTCAGCTTCTTCATATGCTGTATCCGCTCATCGGCTGGATCAGCCTCGTTTTGCTGCCGCTCATTGCATTAAAAAAGCATCCGTAATGAACGGATGCTTTTTTCAATCACAGTCTTCGCAAACTTCCCAATACATGCTCAAATCCACTGCAAAAAACGGTTTGAGCTGGACTTTCACCATGCGGCTTGGCATACGCTCGAGTACAAACTGCAAACTCTCTTCATCCTCGTCCTTCGTCACTGCCACTTTTCCTACAGCGATATTCTGTACAGTCACGATGGGACGGCCGCCCTTATGCCAAACAAGCTTCAATTCATTTTCTTCATTATAACTTAGGGATATAGAGCTTTTAGCGGAATCTTCCGACTCGGATGCCGATTCACAAATCGCATACTTTCCATCCTCTTCAATCAGTAAGTAGCGAAAATAATTGCGCTGATCCTGTTTCGGGCTTGCCTTGAAAAAGGTTTGCAAGGTGTCATGAATCATATTATCCTCTCCTTTTCAAGTGGTTAACATATATTTGATAATAAAGACAATCCTATTGTAACATACTTGCTGTTCGCTATAACAATATGAGGGACTGAACGAAAAGCGGATACCGTAATAAGAGAAAAGCTGCCGCCTGGAAACAGACGGCTCTTAACGCTATAAACGCTCTACTTTCAACACGCGCATTGCATATTGTCTGAATTATATATGAAATTCCTATTAAACTTTGTTACAATACTTTTGTAAACGGAAACATGAGAGGAGAATCTATGAAACAATTTCGTACGCTAACACTTCTTATTACTATCCTAATACTCGCGCTTGCGGCAGGCTGCACAAAGCAGCTGAAAGATCCGTTGAACTGGGATATCGAATCCTTTACCTTTACAGATCAAAATCATAAAGCATTCGGCACAAAGAATTTACAAAATAAAGTGTGGGTTGCAGACTTCATTTTCACAAGCTGTACAACTGTATGCCCTCCCATGACAGCCAATATGGCAAGACTGCAAAATATGCTGACAAAAGAAGGAATCACCGATGTTGAATTTGTTTCCTTCAGCGTCGATCCAACCGTGGATACGCCTGAAAAGCTAAAAGAATTTATCGGCAAATACGATATGAACGCAACGAAATGGCACTTCTTGACGGGTTACAGCCAAGAGAAAATCAGCAGCTTCGCGCAAAAAAACTTCAAAACATTGGTCAATAAACCGGCAAGTACTGACCAAGTAGTGCACGGAACGTCTCTATATGTAATCGATAAAAGCGGGCATGTCGTAAAAAGCTATTCTGCTGTTCAAAACACACCGTACGAAGAAATCATAAAAGACATTAAAACGATTCGCTAGGAGGCTTATAAATGAAGAGGCAGGCATTTGCAGTTGTTATGATCATAGGACTGACCTTAGCAGGATGCTCACAAAAAGAGGAAGCAAAACCGAAGGAACATACTAGCGAAGAGCACATGCATGTATCGGGAGATATCGCGGAAAAAACAGCCGATTTACACACACTCCCTAAGTTTCTTTCTTCCCAGCCCGAGCAAGTTCAGCAAATTTATACAATAGCCGGGCAAAACTACGAGCTGCTGGCGTCTATTCCTTGCTATTGCGGCTGCGGGGAAAGCGCCGGACATACAAGCAACAAGAGCTGTTTTATCCGCGAGGTAAAAGAGAACGGTGAAGTAATTTGGGACTCTCACGCAACAACATGCGTGAACTGTATGGAGATTGCGCTGGAATCCGCTTCAATGAAGCAAAACGGCTCTTCTGCTTTGGAAATCAGAAACTATATTGATAACAAGTACAAAGAAGGATACGGGAAACCTACCCCTACCCCGATGCCCGCTTCATAGTCTGTATAACAATAAAGGAGTCTTCGAGAGAGGCTCCTTTTGACATATATAATCTTACTTTATCTCTATTTTGCATACGTATGATGCATCCCCTTCCGTCGGGCTGTAAAGGAATACACATAAACCCGGCTGAATGGATTTGCTGTGCAGTACATATTCTGCAACCGAATTCCTTTTGTAATGATAAAATGAAAAAAATGTTAGAAGGAGTTTATTTAATGCGCACCTTTTTTATAAGCGATATTCACGGACATTATCACGCCTTGATACAACTGTTGGAACATGTGAACTGGAGCCCCCTTAATGACCGGCTCATTATCGGAGGCGATTTGATTAATCGGGGACCAGACAGTGCCAAAGTGCTGGAATTCGCCCGGCATTTGAGCGTACAACACCCGCAAAACGTGCACGTTCTTTGCGGCAATCATGAGGAGATGATGATATGGTATTTCTACAATAAATCTCCCATGTGGCTGCAGCACGGCGGACTGGAAACGCTGCTCAGCTTCAAAAAACAATATGGGGAGGGATGGGCTGCTGCAGAAGAGTTTATACACTGGCTTGAAACGCTTCCTCTCACATATGAAGATGAGCATGCCGTGTATACGCACGCCGGCATTCATGCCGATTCTCTTCTTTTTGAACAGCCGCGCGATATATTATGGCTTACAATACGTGACGTGAAATTACAAAGCCGAACTGAACTCTCCAAACGCAGCGGCGGCAAGCCCATTTTCCGCGGACACAGCCCTGTACGTGAAGTGACAGCCGACGGAGCCTATATTCATTGTGATTTAGGAATGGGAGTTCTTCCTCCTGAACATAGTGCCCTCGCTCTTGTAGATGTAAAAGAGCATGTATATTGGCGCTGCCAGCTGAATGGAACCATTACAAAACATGCAATCAAAAGCTAGTGCTCAAATGAAGATCACTGGCTTTTCATGTTTACAATAAACAAAACGATACACTCCTTCCCTCTTATAATTTCATCCATGAAATCTTGTTTCATCAATATTTCTGTAAAATATAATTCTGCAATTACAAGACATATATTCTAAATTATTAGAAAATAAAAAATATTAAGTTGACTTAACATTACAGGAACGCATATAATTTTTTGTAGAAATATGGAATTATTACATAATTTTACGTAAAACATGCAGCAATAGAAAAAGTCCATTTCCACTAAGGAGGAATTTGTCTGATTGCCTTCAAGGATGTTAACAAGTATTACGGTCATTTTCATGTTTTGAAAAATATTAATCTGCAAATTAAAAAAGGCGAAGTTGTCGTTATTATCGGTCCTTCCGGCTCTGGGAAAAGCACGCTTCTTCGCTGTATGAATTATTTAGAAACAATCACAGACGGTGAGCTCATCGTAAATGATGTGAGAGTAAACGACAAAAAAACGGATATTAACAAGCTGCGCCGCAATATCGGCATGGTATTTCAACACTTTAACCTCTATCCGCACAGAACCGTTCTCGAGAATATTACGCTGGCGCCGATGAAGGCGCTTCAAGTTTCGAAATCGGAAGCGACTCAAACAGCCATGTTTTATTTGGACAAAGTAGGCATTGCCGATAAGGCTGATTCCTACCCTTCCCAATTGTCCGGCGGTCAGCAGCAGCGCGTGGCCATTGCGCGCGGTCTGGCGATGAAGCCGCAATTGATGCTGTTCGATGAACCTACTTCCGCATTGGATCCTGAAATGATCGGGGAAGTGTTGGATGTTATGAAAACATTGACGCAGGATGGCATGACGATGGTTGTCGTGACGCATGAAATGGGGTTTGCGCGCGAAGTAGCCGATCGTATTTTATTTATGGATGAAGGACGCATTGTAGAAGAAGCAACTCCGGCTGAGTTTTTTGCGAATCCGCGCGAAGAGCGCGCCCGCCAATTTCTCAGCCGTGTATTAAACCACTAAATGAGGGGGCTGACCATGTTAAAGCTAAAGAATTTTTTCTTATTCACCATTCTTTCCTGCCTGTTGATCGCACTTGTTGGTTGCGGCAGTGCGAAGGAAACATCGAAAGAGACTGCAAAAGAAACATCCGGCGAACCTAAAAATGCGCTCGAGCAAATAAAAAAACGGGGCAAGCTTGTTGTCGGGGTTAAGTATGATACGAATCTTTTCGGCTTAAAGAATCCGTCCACTGGAAAAGTAGAAGGATTTGATATCGATATCGCAAAAGCTCTGGCAAAAGAAATTTTGGGCGATGAAAGTAAAGTCGAGCTCAAGGAAGTAACATCCAAAACGCGTATTCCGATGCTGAAAAACGGTGATATCGATATGATTGTTGCTACCATGACAATTACGGAAGAGCGCAAACAAGAAGTAGACTTCTCTGATGTTTACTTTAAAGCGGGGCAGGCCCTTCTTGTAAAGAAAGGCAGCAAAATCAAAGGAGTTAACGATATTAAAAAAGGCACAAAAGTTCTTGCTGTAAAAGGTTCCACATCTGCTCAAAATATCCGTCAGAAAGCGCCTGAAGCAACAGTGCTTGAATTCGAGAACTACAGTGAAGCATTTCAAGCTTTAAAAGCAGGTCAAGGTGACGCTTTAACTACGGACAACTCTATTCTCTTAGGTATGCAAAAGCAAGATCCGAACTATGTAATTGCAGGTGATATCTTTACGGACGAGCCATACGGCATCGCTGTGAAAAAAGGTGAAACTGAGCTTCAAAAAGCGGTCAACGATTTCTTGAAGAAATATAATACGAGCGGTCAGTACGACAAGCTGTATGAAAAATGGATGGGTGAAAAGCCGAAAAAATAGCACTGTGCAAACAGGATGATTAGCTCATCCTGTTTGCTTTCATGTTCAGAAAGGAGCGGCAGCCATGTTCGATTTCTCCATTTTAACAGAAAACATAGATATGTACTTAATGGGCTTTAAGAATACAGTGATTGCAAGCCTCATCGCTTTAGGAGGCAGCTTCGCGATTGGAACAATCATAGCAGTCATGCGAATTGCGCCTTCCCGCCCGTTAAACTGGATTGGTACGGCATATGTTGAATTCATTCGAAATATTCCTCTTATTCTCATTACGTTTATCTTTTACTTCGGATTGCCCACTTTAAATATTCGTTTGGATGGTTTCGTTGCCGGGACAATCGGCTTGGCTGTATATACGGCTGCATTTATCGCGGAAGCCGTCCGTGCCGGTATTCAATCTGTTTCGAGCGGTCAAATGGAAGCCGCACGTTCATCGGGTCTCACCTACGTACAAGCGATGTATTACGTCATTTTGCCCCAAGCTGTCAAAATCGTAATTCCGCCGCTTGGCAATCAATTTATCAATCTTGTAAAAAACTCTTCTATACTTGGTGTAGTTGCCGGACTCGACTTAATGTATTTTGGCGACTTAGTTGCATCTAAAACATTCGTTACATTTGATGTGTATATTTTCGTTGCGATTTTCTATCTCGTTTTGACAGTACCGTTAAGTCTCAGCGTCGGCTATTTAGAAAAACGTCTGGCAAGAAGCTACTAAAGGAGGGAACGTCTTGGATTTTGCAGGTGCTTATACAGGAGATCACGTCAAATTTTTGCTAGAAGGCTTTCTCGTTACATTGCAAGTAGCTTTCATTTCCATTATTTTAAGCTTCTTGATCGGCAGCGTAATCGGGATTTTGCGGTACGCAAAAATACCGGTTCTTTCTCAGGTGCTGATGCTGCTGGTGGAAACAATCCGAAATTTACCGCTTCTTCTTATCATCTTCTTTACGTATTTCGCGCTTCCGGAAATGGGCATGAAGCTGGAAATTAAAACAGCCGCCATCACAGCCCTTACTATTTTTGAAGCAGCTATGCTTTCTGAAATCGTTCGAAGCGGTCTTCTTTCCATTGAAAAAGGTCAAATCGAAGCTGCTCGTTCATCGGGACTCACTTATTTACAAACACTGCAGTATGTCATCTTGCCGCAAGCGCTCCGCCGCATGGTTCCGCCGATTGTGAGTCAATTCATTTCCTTGCTCAAGGATACGTCATTGGCTGTTATCATCGCGCTTCCGGAGCTTACACACAATGCGCAAATTATTAACGGACAGAATATAAACTATACGATTCCGACCTTCCTGCTCATCGCTGTCATGTATTTTGTTGTAAATTTCGGTTTATCTCTTGCAGCCAGAGGATTGGAAGCAAAGCAGGCTTCCGGTAAAAAGAAGACTGAAATACAAAAGCTCAAAACGCAAAGCTTACAAGCGTAGTGAACTACCACGAACCTAAAGGTATCGTGGCTTCTGAAAAGAAGCTACATAGTCTTTAGTTTCGTCCCTTCGGGGTAAGTTCACCAGACTCAGTTAGGAGAAATCCCAGCTACGTTCATGAGGTCATGACACCTTCGGTTGACGCACCAGACCGTTGCTCTGTCGTCCATGTTTAAGTAGGGCTGAGGCAAGGCTCGGTGACATGGATGTAAAAAGCCTTTTTAACTTTGTCGAGGTATCGAAAAAAGTTGTTGATTCAACTTGGAAATGATGTGAAACAACTCATGCACGATATAGCCAATAGATACTATTTTAGAATAGTCGAAATAGAAGTAGCTAAGGATCCTATCCATTTGCTTATTCATTATGAACCTAAGATGAGTATTCTTGAAATCGTAAGACTACGCAAGCAAATGACTACGTTTCACATTTGGAAACAACATGAAACGTATCTTTCCAAACATTTTTGGAAGGAACGAACCTTTTGGAGTGACGGATGTTTCGCTTGTTCCATTGGAAATGTCAGCAAAGAAACGATTCAAACATACATGCAAGAACAAGGATGAAAACCGTGGGCTTACATCCACGAACCTAAAGGTATCGTGGTTTTACGCCCACAAGTATACAAAGTCGAGACAGCCCGAATGCCGGGCTGTCTCGACTTTGTATACTTGCTTATCTTTTGAAAAAGCATTGTCTATTCGTTAGACAATGCTTTCGCTTTACAATCTATGTTGAATGCGTTGATAGGATTCGTATACTTGCTCCAGCTCACTTAACGTCTTTTCATACAAATGCCCATCTGCTGCTTTATAAACCCCTGCTTCAAGCAGCTTCTCAATATAAAATTGTTTTTGCCTTTCAATAATTTTCCTCAACAAATTTGCCACCGCACATACCCCTTTCTCATTAGCGGTTTTGTATTGCCCTTAATAAATCAAAAGCATGATTGCCGGCCAACACTATCAGTTCTTCCAATAACTCGTCACGAAGTAAATCCAGCTCAATAATTTTTTCTGCCAGCTGTATAGATTCATGATTGATCTTCATCTCTTTCCCTCCCCTTTTACAAAAGAATAATCTCCTGTATTAATCCGTATATTCATTTTTATACTCCTATTGTATGAAAGTTCTATACGATTCTCTTCACTTACGTCAGATAATCTCACACGTTTTTTATTAATCTCATATTCTTTGTAAGAAAATCTTACAAAGAGGTCGCATATAAGTGATAATTTACGTATAGTAGTACATATATGGAGAGCGAGGAGTGAAACTCATTGTCAGCAAAGGATGAATCCTATAAGCATAAAAAGGTCATCTCCATTGGTACTGTGAGCGAGATAACGGGCTTAACAGAAAGACAAATCCGATATTATGAAGAACGGAAACTTATTTTTCCGGAACGGACACAGAAGGGAACGAGAAAATATTCTTTTAATGATATCGAACAGCTGATGGAAATCGTTGAAAAGATGGAGGATGGCGTACAAACGTTTGAAATTCGTCAGGAAATGCTGAAGAAGGAGAAGAAAATCGACGAGAAAAAGATACGGGATGAGATGATTCGAGGACAGCTGAATGCAAGATTCGGGGTTCATAAATCCCCTTAGCTTTCTTCTGGTGCAAGAAAAAAAGCGCCGCTCTGCCTTAGCAGCGCTTAAAAATGTATTAAGATAACGAGCGGATATAAGTATCTACAACTGCATTAAAATGATCCGCTTCTTCTAAAAACGGGCAATGGCAGCTGTTTTCAAAGATAACAAGCTGAGAATGGGGAATATGTTTCTTCAAATGTTCTCCTGCAGCAACAGGTATAAGCTTTTCTTCCCTGCCAAAGCAAAGCAAGGTCGGAACTGTAATTTTCGGAAGAAACTCCCTATAGTCCACTACAGACTGGTCAAACAGGATCGCGCTCGCAACTGATTCCGACAGCCTTGTTACCTCTTCCATCATCCAGGAAAAATCCTGTTCTGACAGCGGTTCTTTAAACATAAGAGGAACAAACCCTTGTAAAAAACCAGCTCGATTTGTTTGTACTTCTCTCATAATATGAACGAGGGCAGAAAAGTCAAAAGCGCCAATAGGAAAATCAGGCCACTTAAAATCTGAAGCTAACTCATCTACAATGACAGAGGCTTTTATATTTTCTTCTCCAAACTGCTGGAGATATTCCCATACAACGAAGGCACCCATAGACCAGCCGACCAACACCACATCTTTTAGCCCGAGCCTATTTACAAACTCATGCAAATCTTGAGCATAGCCTACAATTGTGTGACCATCCTGCACATGAGAAGATTGCCCGTGTCCTCGGAAGTCTAGTAAAATCGTTCGGTAGTTCTCGCGAAAATAAGGAAGCTGCTTCGAGAAAAAACGGCTGCTCATCCACACGCCATGAAGAAAAATAACGGGAGTGCCTTCTCCTTCATCTTCATAGTAAAGTTTTACACCCTCATCGAGTTTCATATACGGCATAGTTAGCCCCCCTTTCCTACTCCGAAAATATGCTTCTTTTTTGCTGTCTATTCAATACTTGAAAGAATTTTATATTCATAAGGAAGAAATAGAAAGAGCCCGAAATTTCAGTTTGCTTTTTAATATCCATTACATTCCCCTCCTTTTGGATGAAAACCAAAAAAGCCATGCGGGTATAAAAATACCCACATGGCTTCGCAACGCGGGTAAACAGGAATAGCCCTGCATGTACCCACGAAAATAAACGTGAGAACGCAGAGCTTAAAAATGATGATGTGCAGTTGTCATAAACTGAATTTTTTTCGCAATCATCGCAATCACCTTTGCATTAATATTGTGTACAAATTATCACACTACAAAGAAAATGGAAAATTTTTCATACTGAATGACGAAAAAGAATTTCGTAAAAACGCACTGCGTACTTCATCTGCTGAGCTTGCGATTCAAGACTTGCGTCAAAGACAGGAAGCCGACGGACAGCCCTACTATCGTCAGCACCCAAGCCCAGGCCAGATGCATATTCCCTGCATCGATTGCCATATAAATGGCCGTAGGCATCGTCTGTGTTTTTCCGGGAATATTTCCCGCAAACATCAATGTCGCGCCAAATTCGCCGAGCGCACGGACGAAGCTTAATAAAGCGCCGCTCAGCAACGATGGGAACGCTAGCGGCAGTGTCACATATAAAAATACCTGCAGTTCATTTGCTCCCAAATCACGAGCCCCGTCTTCTATGGCAGCGTTCGCCTGCAGAAACCCTGCTTTAGCCGACTGATACATAAGAGGAAACGCTACAACAGAGGATGCAATCACCGCAGCCCACCATGTAAACATGATGGACTGCTGGAACACGGACTCTATTGCCCAGCCTATGAAGCCGTTTCTCCCGAATGTTACAATCAGAAAAAAACCTACAACTGTAGGAGGCAGCACCATCGGACTTAGAAATAGGGTATCTATAAATACCTTGCCCCGAAATTCGGAGCGAGCCATAAGACGGCCGGCAATAGTCCCGAGCAAGATAACGATGAGCCCGGACATAGCGGCCACTTCAATTGATAATCGAATCGGTGTAAAGAAATGTTGATTCATATGCTGCACCTGCAAAATTCATATATTTTATATATGTAAACAACTGTTTACCTTTATACCTTTTTTCAACAAATACTTCATTTATTATACCTGATTTCCGGCTTATGTCATGAATTTTTCACCGCTTGTCAAGTTTCTCTTCATTTCTGATGCTTTCACTTTTTCTATATGTTCGACCGTTCGTTTTTCATTCTAGAGAACGGTCGAAGCTGTATTTGATGTTACTTCTCTTTCAGCCCTTCTCCAACACCTTTTAATAGATTCAGACCAAACCCGACTGCTCTGTTGATGTCGGGATCTTTCAGTGCTTTCATTATATCCAATATGCCTACCTTCGTATCTGCCTGCAGTCCCTCCTCCGCTTTTTGCAGGCCATTCGCTACGCTGCGCGTCAGCTTTTTTGTCATTTGCGGATCCAGCTCTGTCAGCACTCCGGCTGCTGCCACCGCATTATTGATAGCGTTTGTAACAGGCGGCCGCGTCATTTGTCCAACGGCAATTTTTGCGACATCCTCTTTCGCCTTAAGAAGGCTATTCAGTCCTTCTAATACACCGCTCTCATGCAATTCTTGCAAAAGCTGAATGGTTTCTCTGATCCCATCCGCATTTTGAGCCAAGTCTTGCACAACATGATCAAGAGATTGCTGCTGTTTCTCTTTTTCGCTCATTATAGGCTTAACAACATTTGTAATAGGCTTTGCCATTATTTCTTCCCTCCTGCTGCGTCCGCAATCGGTACGTAATCTGCTCTTTTCCATTTCCGTTCTACCTGCACGCCAAGCTGCGGATTGCGTACGGCATAGCGCGGATTGTACATCGGAAGCGGTCTCGTTCCCTTCTCTTCCAGCACTTCCATGCACACCTTCGTTTGTTTATATGCTGGTGTTTGCGTGCGAACGTCCACCGCATTTCCTGTCAGCATATTAATTGCATTTTCGTGACTGACGGAATGCATCGGCACATACAGTTCGTTTGCCTGCACGCGGTCTGTCACAACAGCACGAAGCTTAATTGCACCGTACGGCGAAGCGAGCCGCACTAAAGTACCGTCTTTTACGCCTCTTTCTTTCGCAAGTTCACGAGAAACTTCCACGAAGACATCCGGCACTTTATATTGAATTCCTTTTGATTTATTCGTCAAATTACCTTCATGGAAATGCTCCAATAACCGGCCGTTGTTTAAAATAAGATCGAATTCCTTCAGATACTCAACAGGCGGCACATATTCGACAAGGGAGAAACGCGCTTTGCCGTCAGGGAAATTGAAGCGCTCTGTGTAAAGAAGCGGTTCGTCCGTACCATTCTTTTGCACCGGCCAAATCAAGCTCTTCCATCCTTCCAGACGTTCATAGGAGACACCTGCAAATATCGGAGACAGGCTTGCGATTTCGTCCATGATTTCGCTCGGATGCGCATAATTCCAATCCGCCCCCATACGCTTGGCGATTTCTTGAATGATTTGCCAATCAGGCTTGGAATCTGCAAGCGGCTCGAATACCTCATACAAACGCTGAATGCGGCGCTCCGTATTTGTAAAAGTTCCGTCTTTCTCAAGAGATGGAGCGGCCGGAAGAATCACATCCGCAAATTGGGCCGTTTTTGTGAAGAATATATCTTGCACGACGAAGAAATCCAACTGACTCAGCGCTTCATGCACATGCGTTGCATTGGCATCAATCCATGCCATATCCTCACCCATAAGATACATCGCTTTTAACTCGCCTCTTAATACAGCCCTCAGCATATCGATATTTGTCATGCCCGGCTTATTCGAGATTATCACGCCATACGCTTTCTCAAAGCGAGCACGCGCTGCATCATCCGCGACCTTTTGGTTTCCCGGAAGCAAGTGAGGAAGACTTCCCATATCGCATGCACCTTGTACGTTATTGTGACCGCGAAGGGGATATGCTCCGGTCCCCGTACGGCCGTAGTTCCCTGTCACAAGGAGAAGGTTGGAAATAGCGGCGGACGTGTGAGAGCCTGCCACATTTTGCGTAACTCCCATTCCCCACAGCACGCACGTACTACCTGCTTCATGAATCATTTTTGCTGTTTGGATAAGCTGCTCTTTCGGAAGACCCGTCACCTCTTCTGCATATGTAAGCGGATACTTTTCTAATAGCTTCATATACTCCTCGAAGTCATTCACGCGAGCTCTAATAAATGCTTCATCGTGCCATCCTTGGTCTATTATATATTTGGCAACGGCGGTGAGCCAAACAAAATCCGTACCCTGCTTCGGATGCAGGAACAAATCCGAGCGCTCCGCCATTTCATGCTTGCGAAGATCGGAAACAACCAATTTTTGACCATGCAGTTTCTTGGCGCGCTTCACGCGCGTCGCCAGAACGGGATGACCTTCAGTAGGGTTCGCCCCCACGATTATTACAAGGTCTGCACTTTCAATATCTTGTATCGTACCAGAATCTCCGCCGTAGCCGACTGTAGAAAGCAGGGCGTCTGTGGCCGGAGATTGACAGTATCGGGAGCAGTTGTCGACATTGTTAGTTTCAAAGATTTGACGTGCCAGCTTTTGCATCAAATATGCTTCTTCGTTAGTAGTTTTAGAAGAGCTTACAAACCCAAGTGCATTGCTGCCGTATGTTTCCTTGATATATCCCATTTTTTCAGCAATCAACGTCAGCGCTTCATCCCAAGTCGCCGGAACGAACGCTTCTCCCTTTCGAACAAGGGGAGTCGTTAAGCGCTGATCGCTATTTACGAAATCCCAGCCGAATTTGCCTTTTATGCAGGTGGAAATGCTGTTAACAGGCGCATCTTCAGTCGGCTCAATCTTCAAGATATGACGTCCTTTCGTCCATACTTCGAAGGAGCAGCCTACACCGCAGAATGTACAGACTGTTTTCGTTTTTTTCGTGCGCGTATCACGCATTGCCGCCTCAACCTCGGAAACTGCAAAAATACCGCTGTATCCAGGTTCGACCTCTTTAACAAAGTTAATCATTGGATTCAGCAAATCCTTGTCGATGCCGCTCATGAATCCAGCTTCCCCAAGCATCGATTTTTCCATCAGCGCATTGCACGGACAAACCGTTACGCATTGTCCGCAGGATACACAAGAGGAATCATTGATTTTCGTATCTTTATCCCAAATGACGCGCGGCATGCTGCGCTCCCAATCAATCGTCAGCGTTTCGTTTACTTGCACGTCTTGACAAACCTCAACGCAGCGTCCACATAAAATACATTGATCGGGATCGTATCGATAAAACGGATGAGATGTATCCGTGTCATAACCCTTTTCGCGAAACGGGCGCGTTTGGTGCTCTACCTCTAGAAGCTCGGCTGTATTATGCACCCGGCAATTTCCGTTATTGTTATCGCACACCGTACAATACAGCATATGGTTTTCCAATATTCGATCCATAGCTTCCGTCTGGGCAGCCTTCGCTCTTTCTGAAGCAGTCCGGATACTCATTCCATTTTCTATGTATGTCGAACATGCTCTCATAATCTTACCGTCAATCTCACACATGCACGTATCACAAGTTTGCACAGGTCCCAGCGCAGGTGAGTAGCAAATATGCGGATGTTCAATTTCTTGCCCGAGCAGATAGTCTAAAATTCTCGTTCCCTGCTCTGTTTCATGCGTTGTTCCATTGATTTGAACACTCACTTTTTCCCTCAACACAGCTCCCCCTTTGATAAAGACGAAAAACCCCACCACAAAACAGCTGTAAAAGAATTTTACATAAACCGTTTCACGGTGGGGCGTTGCGAATACTTGTTATCTATCCTGCAGGAAGCACAGGATGCGAAAGCAATCTATGCGTTATCCTATATCAATGAACTTCTCTTTTCACAATATAAATATATCATATTTTGGGTAAATCTAGCTATATACTGTTTTTCCGGTATATGCTTTATATAAGTCCCCTTTGTTATTCCGACATATCTATCGTTTGCCACGTAGAACAAAGGGAAAACTCCCTTTTGGTTGCACATAGCACATGGAAATGTCGAAATTATCATTCACTCATATATAGACCAAACATTGCAGCCTTAATCATGCTTTCTTCCCTTTACATACTCCTCAATCCACAACAAATATGCTTCTTCATTTTGTACGAAAAATACATTTTCCCGATGTTCTATCGGAATCCATGATATAACCGCAATAACGTTAGTCAGTTCTTCTAATAGAACCGTATCTTCTTCGTTTCTGATGCATACGATTTTTTTGTACGGTTTTCTTTTGTATCCTTCTATGATAAGAATATCGACTCCAAGCTGTTTATATATATCAATCCAATTCCCATCTCCATTTACAGAGAGAAGAAACAGCCCTTCTCCCTCTACGCCGGCTGCTGCAGCTCCAGCCTCTAAATGCCGTGTTGAATCTTTTCCGCCCGGCATGTCCGGTGTTCCGCCATGACCATGATGTTTCAAGGCGCCGACCTTGTACCCTTTCTGGCTTAAACGGCGAATCACTTTCTCGGTCACTGTTGTTTTTCCGCTGTTTTGGTAACCGACAATCTGCAAAATAAACGGTTCTACTCCCATATCGCCATACCTTCTTGATCATCAAGCAATAATACATCCACGATGCTGCCAGCTTCCCAGCCTCTTGTACCGCCAGGCAAAACAGCAAGGCAATTCGCCCCGGCAAGCGAAGATACCATATTGGACTTGTCTCTTCCCGAAGGCTCGACATACGTGCGCCCTTCCGAAAAAGAAAGCTTGCTGCGAACATATCGGTTGAACGGATTTGCCTTTACAATATCTGTTTTGAGCATGGCTTGTATCTTTTGAAGATAAGGCTTATCCATGTTGAGCATCGTGCGGATGACAGGTCTGGCAAACAGTTCGAATCCGACATAGCATGCAGAAGGATTTCCGGAAAGGCCAAATAGCAGCTTATCCCCTGCCGTCGCTGCGGAAGTCACACTGCCGGGCCGCATCGCGATTTTATTGAACAGCAGCTTTGCCCCCAGCGCTTCATATGCTTTTGGAATGTAGTCGAAGTCTCCTACAGAAACGCCTCCTGTCGTCAGCACAAGATCTGTTTCCTTCATAGCCTTTTCCATAACTTGCACCGTGCTTTCAAATGTGTCTCCCACTTTCCCGAAGTACACAGGTTCCGCACCGCTTCGAATCACTTGCGCCTGCAGCATATAAGCGTTGCTGTTGCGGATTTTTCCCGGCTGCAGCTCCTCTCCCAGATTTAGCAGCTCATTTCCTGTCGCGATGATTCCGACTCGCGGCTTTTTGCAAACAGGCACAGTTTCATATCCGAATGTAGCAAGCAAAGCAGCAACGCCCGCATTGATGAATGTGCCCTTATGTACAAGAAGCTGCCCTTCTTTCATATCCTCGCCGATTTGACTCACGTTTTCCCCGTCCTTTAAGCGCCGCTTAATCCGGACATATGTTTTGCCTTCTCGTACCTCTTCCAGCGTCAGCTCCCGCATGATGATAGCAGTTGCACCTTTTGGCACAGCGGCACCTGTCATGATTTTTACAGCTTGATTGATTTCTACCGTTCCTTCCCATACATCTCCGGCACCGATTGTCCCCAATACCTCAAGCCAAATCGGACTGTTTTCTCCTGCAGCTTTTGTCGCTTCAGCATTTACCGCGTAACCATCATAAGGCGAACGAAGAAACCATGGTACAGGATGAGGCGCATACATATCCTTGGCAAGCACTCTCCCTGCGCTTTCTTCGAGCGTTACCATTTCTTCCTTTGTAATCTGCTGCACTTCCATTCCCCTTTTGACAGCTTCTTCAACAGGGATAGGCTTACGAAACAATGTCATAGAAGATTCCCCTTTCAAGTTGTTTATTCACAATCCTTATACAATATAAAATAGCGCTTCTATTTGAAATTTGAAAATATTATATCATAAAGCGATAACAAACTCTTATTATCAACGAGGCGGACATAATGATTATAAAGAATAAAAAGAAAGTATTAAATCAGGAGTTTTATATTCTCTCATGAATTTTTTGTGTACATTTGTTCTGCCTTATTAGTGCTCGCAAAAACAGCCTCTCTAGAATATGAAAGAGCGGCTGTTTTCATATTTTATTTCATTGGCGGTTCAATTCCCATACAACGTGTCTGAGCTCAGGAAGAATGAGCTTCGTCATAGCCAAACGGACTGCTCCGCTTGAACCCGGTGTAGAAAACACCGCTTTATTTCCGATTGTTCCTGCAATTGCTCTGCTTAAAATCGCAGCGCTTCCGATATCTTCCGTATAACTCAACATGCGGAACAATTCCCCGAACCCGACAATTTCTTTATCAATTAATTCCTTCACAGCTTCAATGGTCACATCTCTTTTTGTAATACCCGTTCCGCCGTTTGTCAGCACTACGTCTACATCCGAGCGGTCACACCCTGATACAATGGCTTCTTGAATGGACGCTTGGTCGTCTTTTACGATTTCATACGAAGTTACTTCATAACCGTGCTCCTCTAAAAGCGAAATCATAAGCGCTCCGCTTTTATCCGTTTCCTTTGTGCGCGTATCAGAAATTGTTACAACCTTACAGCGCACATGCTGCTTCGCTTTTTGCTTATGCTCTTGGACACTCATATTTTATCCTCCGATATATGACATTTCGATGCGCTCTTTCTGTTTTCCGCTTTCGTAGAATTGAGAACGCAATTCGGAATAGCGGTCATCCCGTTTATTCCAAGTTGAATCAATCACTGATAAAATTTCATCGTCTGCGGCATGAGAACGAACAAGCTCCCGAAACGGAACGCCTTTTCCAGCAAACAAACATGTATACAAACGGCCATCGGCTGATAAACGCGCTCTTGTACAAGATGAGCAAAATGCGGCGGAAACGGAGGAAATAAAACCGATTTCCGTATCCGTTCCGGCATACCGATAGCGCTTTGCCACCTCTCCGAAATAATTCGGGTCCACCGGCTCAAGCGGCATCTCACGATGAATAGCAGCGTGAATTTCTTTACTCGTGACAACCTCATCCATTTTCCAGCCGTTTGTCGCACCTACATCCATGAACTCGATAAAGCGGAGTGTAATCCCCTTTTCCCGGAAGACACGCGCCATCGGCAAAATCTCCGTATCATTCATGCCTTTCTTCACTACCATATTCACTTTAACAGTCAGTCCGCTTTCTTTTGCTGCATCAATACCGGACAAAACAGACTCGGAGCGCACATTCACACCGTTCATTTTCGTAAAAATCTCATTATCGAGAGCATCTAAGCTTACATTCACGCGATGAACGCCCGCCTCCTTCAATATCGGCGCAAATTTACGCAGCAGCAACCCATTCGTAGTTACGGACAAATCTTTCAGTCCGTCAATCTGCGAAAGCATGGATACCAAGACAGGGAAATTCTTGCGCAGCAGTGGCTCACCACCCGTTAAACGGATTTTCTCCACGCCGCGATTCACAAACAAACGCGCTAATCGTACAATCTCCTCAAACGTCAATAGCTCTTCTCTTGGCATAAAGCTGTAATCCGGTCCGAATATATCGCTCGGCATACAGTATACACACCGAAAGTTGCAGCGATCGGTGACAGAAATGCGCAAATCCCGGAGCGGACGGCTGTATGCATCCTGGAGTTTGATTTCATTCATGCTGCGTACCCCTTCCTTGTAAAGAGCTAAAAAATTCCTTTAACTCTTCTTGCAATCTCTCTTTATGATAATACCAGCTCCAGCCCATGTAAACGATTTGATGCAGCGAGACTCGCTTTCATACAAAATATCTTTATTTTCCCTATTTATATTAAAAAAATGACTATCATCAAGATATGCAGTTCATCACATTACAAAAAGCATAGTCACAAATACTTTCGCAATCCTTTGTGACTATGCTATGGAAGAACCGCAGCCGCTTGCATTGATGTTATATGCTTCTGTTTTTATGCTTTCTTGATTGCCTGCTGAATCTATGCTGAAAAATTTCAGTGTAGCAGTAGTGCTGATGAGGATTGGCGCTGTATAACGAGTGGAATGAATTGTCGGGATACTCCCATCGGTTGTATAGTATGTAGCAGCTGATTCATTTACAGATAAAGTGACATTGACAGCACTTGCATAAGTACCTCCATCCGGTGCTGCAATTGTTACTGGAAGCGTTGCGCCTCTACTTTCATTCATTGGATGATGTTTAAAGAAATTCCAGATAATTTGCGTTGCATTCGGCCCCCTAGGATCGGTGTAAGACCCGCTGCTGCTTCCGCCCGACCAAGCATGCCCCATTCTATCAATCATATACTTCTCCATAATGGCTGCTCCACTACTGTCTTTATATACATAGCGCGTATAAGAGCGGCCTCCCGGTATAGATCCTGTAATGGTTTCATCTGCAACATCAGCAATGTTATTATTATCTTCACTGTCTAAAGCGCAATTATTCGTTTGAGCCCATTGAGAAATGACTTGATGAGCATTTACCGAATATACGGTGTAATCCGATGTTCCATGGAACACGATTACGGGTACCGCTCTTTTTGCGCTTCCCATAGCTGTATAAGCGGCATTTCCTTGCTGAACGGGATTCGGTCCTCCGCTATTCATTGCTGTATACGCGTTCGTTAAGCTCGTTGCCGCTTTATACTCCAGTCCTGCTCCCACTCCTATAGCAGCAAATATATCCGGATAAGTTGCCCCCATGATGACGCTCATGGCCGCACCAGCTGACAGACCGCTGACAAAAACGCGATTACTGTCGATAGAATACGTACTTTTCACTTGATTGACCATGCCGGCTATGAGAGCAGGCTCCCCGCTCCCTCGCGATTGATGCGCGGGAGCAAACCAGTTCCAGCATTTGTTTGAATTTGCAGAGGATGTCTGTTCCGGATACATGACAATGAAATTCTCCGTTTCCGCAAGGTTGTTCATTTGTGTTCCAGCGGCAAACTGATCTGGATCTTGCGTACATCCATGCAGCATCACAACTAACGGAACTGCACTTCCGGCTTGATAGCCGCTTGGTATATAAAGCTTATAATTTCTGCCGTTATAAGTTTCCGTTATAAAGCTGCCAGTTGCATTTACAGTCGGTAATAACCAAATGAAACTTGAGATAATAAAACCTGCAATAGTCAATTTTTATAATCTCCTCACGCTGTTTTATCTCCCCTGAATCTTGTAATGAGAAATTTGAAGGACAGATGTGTATGCGCTTTTTATAAAACGCTTTCAAATATGTAAGCACATACTCTCCTCCTTTACCTGAAATGTGCTTCTATTAAACTTACAAGCAAATTTCATTCCAATTTTTCACATTATAAATTCTCAGAAGGAGTCTTAACTGCTAAAGCAATATTTGTATATACTTACTGCTTTTATAAATATATTTATGATTTAAAGAAGTATGCGAAAGGATCCATATGTTTCCACATTTACGGAACTAACGTTGGTTTTTTTCCGGAAAAACGTAATTTTTCCGTCCTGACGGAAAGAGAAGATACAGCCCATGAGAAAAACCGTCCGATCCTTTTTAAATGAGCGTAGAGCGGTCTATATACAACTGAATAAAAAAACCGTTTTATAATGGGGAAAGAGCATCCGGCGGAGCATAGAAGCGGTCAAACCCTTTTCCTGCCCCATACAAGGGCAAACCATAGAGAGAAAGCGCGTGCAGGCTTTGGTTCTGTATAGCAGCGTTTCCTATGTCGAAATTATAAATCATTTATATATAGTATAGTAGCTCCCCTATGTCTTTTTACTAAGCACATAGGCTTGTGTTGCATACTGCGAACAGAAAGATAAAATGGAAAAAGCACGAAATTTTATAAATTCTGGTCTTTAAATAAAAAACGCCTCTTCCTAAAGAAGAAGCGTTACTCAGCTTATTCAATCATAGAAGATCGCAAATAATGCCACAACAAATGCGCTGTATGCTTCAAAGCGCTCACATGTGTACGTTCGAAAGCATGGGAAGCATCAATGCCTGGTCCGATCAATCCGTGCACGATATCATACCCTGCTCGAATCGCAGCGGAAGCATCGGAGCCGTAGAACGGATAAATATCGACTTTGTATCCGATATCGTTCGCTTTCGCCAGCTCCACCAAATGCTGACGCAGCTTATAATGATACGGTCCGCTGGAGTCTTTCGCACAAATAGATACAGTATATTCATCAGTCGCTTGACCGTCTCCAATCGCTCCCATATCGACAGCTAAATATTCCACTGTTTCCGCCGGAATGTTGGAGTTTCCGCCGTATCCGATTTCTTCGTTGTTGGAAATCAAAAAATGCGTCGTATACGGAAGCGTGATGTTTTCCTCTTTCATGACTTGAATAAGATGCATGAGAATCCCTACGCTTGCTTTATCATCCAAATGTCTGGATTTGACGAACCCGCTGTCTGAGACTTCGAATCTCGGTTCGAATGATACGAAATCCCCTACGGAGATGCCGAGCTTTTCTGCATCCTCTTTTGATTTAACAGTTTCATCGACGCGTACCTCAATATGATCATCATCTCGCTTAACTTCTTCGGCATTTTTGTATACATGAACGGATGTTTGATGGATCAAGATGGTCCCTGTGTAAGCTTTTCCGTCTGCCGTATGTATTTTGCAGTATTCCCCTTCCACGGAGTTCCAGCGAAAACCGCCCACCATCGTGAGCTTCAGGCGTCCATCCCCTTTGATTTCTTTGACCATTGCCCCCAATGTGTCCACATGGGCGGTCAACAGCCGGTGCTTTGTATCATCTTTTCCTTTAATAGTCGCAAGCAGCGCGCCTTTACGCGTAATTTCGTAAGACACTCCTAATTTCTCCATGAAAGATACCGCGTGAGAAATCACTTCCTCCGTATAACCGGAAGGGCTCGGAATGGATACGAGTTCTTTTATGTATTGTACGATTTGGTTTTCCTGAATCGGTATGCTCATGAATCCGCCTCCTTTTTTGTTCTAATCTTATCATATCATTGTTTTCTCCATCTCTTTTACGATATTATATTTTCGGAAGGATTTCATCTATATATAAGTGAATGATAATTTCGACATTTCCATGTGCTATGTGCAGCCAAAAGAGAATATTGCATGCTTCTTCTCTCTGGTTTACCCTTGCATGAAGCAAAGGTTTGACCACTTCTGCACGTCGCCGGATGATCTCTCCCCACTATCAAAAGACGGTTTTTTATTCACTTGTATATAAGTTGTATCTCTTGACTTAAAATATAAAGGAGTTCAAGCAATGGACAGATATGTAATCTGCAGAGTGGAAGAGGACGGGTATTTCATCTATTCCTACGCCCAAACATTTGAAGAAGCGGTCCAAAAAGCGGAAGAGTGCAGCATGAGAAGCGGCGACCGGTTTGTAGCGATTCCGGAAGAAAAGCTGAAGGAATACCGGATAAAGTAGTAAAAAATGAAAGAGACCCTCCAATTGAAAAGAGCGTCTCTTTTATTTTTTCTACTCATACCGGCTTTTTCTGTCTTACAAGCATCTTTCTTTTCTGAATTGTCCGCTTCATGATTTCTTCATATGCCCCCGACCCTAACACAACACCGAATATAATGAATACAAATCCAAGCAATTTTTCATTCTATAATTTACAATCCAAGTCATAAAATCTTCTCAATCACTTTACTAATAGAACGTCATGCAGTAAAATATTCAAAATATCAAATTCACAAAACGTGTATGTTCCGCTTATATTGAATAAAACAACCATCTTTATTGTGCTTTATGGTTTTTCAAGAACTGTAAGTAAAAAAAGGAGGCGGTCTTTATGCGCAATGTAACATTAGAACAAATTTTCCAACACCCGATTGCTCAAAAGTATGTAAAGCGGTCCGGTATGGTGCATGCCATCGCCGTGGCGTATCACGCCTTCCGCTTGGCGAAAAAGCACGGTATCCCAGTCGATTTGGCTGCTAAAGCCGGCTTCCTTCACGATATCGGACATTACACATGGTACCGCGACGGAAAATGGGATTATGAATTATATAAAAAGAATGATATTCACGCGATCAAAGGGGCAGAACGCGCGCATAAGCTGCTCATTCGTTTAGGAGAACATCCAAAAACCGCAAAAGAAATTTCTCTCGCGATTTTATTCCACACCGATTCTTTTTTACCTACTAAAACGATTGAACGCAACTCCCTCCAGCAGCTGATCAAGCTCGCGGACGAAATGGATGAAGAACCGGGCGGCCAGCATCATTACCGGGCGATTTCCTATGATAAAGCTTTAAAGGCAATGCAGCGTTTAGATAAGATGATTGACAACGAACTGCAGAATGTCTCCTCTGCGACCGAGAGAAAAGAAGGCTAGTGTTCCTAGCCTTCTTTAATCGTTCACATTGCCTGATCATTTATTGTCTTCCCTTTCGTTTCCTTCCCACACCTTCACTGCCTCATAAAACATCATTTTCCTATCCCTTCACGATTCACACTTCAATGGCTCTAAAGGCACCATCTTTTCAATATTTGTTGACTGCATTGATATAAAGAGAAGAAATTGATAAGTAAGGCATTCGGTTTGATGAAACGAAGCTTACGCGGTTGAAAATTAACTGTACTGGAAGGCGTAACGAAGGAACACCGCCATATTTCCAGGCGGTGTTCCTCTTTACCTATCAATTTTTATGAAAAAACGTGTCGCTGTACGCGTGAATAATCTCGATGATCTGATATCCCCAAAGAGTAATTGCCGTTAATGAGAAAAAACCGATGAAAATGAAACGTATCCACATGCTTGGTCTCCTCCTTATTATGGGCTAACTGTTCACGACATAACATGAAGAGGAGCAATGTGCATCATTTCCATCCTTTTTTCTTACAATAGCGGCTATATAACGAATCAAAAAAAGTACAGCAAGCGGAAGAGTCTGATGCTTTAAACCAGCGGTCTCCGGCGGTGACTGGACTTGTGTAGAAGCGGAATGAGAAGAATAATATAGAAGAACGCTGTCATGAGAGATCGCCTGGTGAATGCTCAGAAGGAACACAACAAAAGTCAGCATGTCCATCCAATCGTTCAAATGCAAGAAGCTAAACCAATCCAGCAAATACGGCAGCATCGGCATCTCCCCTTCCTTTTCAATCATTCTCCTAAAAGAGGGAAAAAAAGTCAAGTGTTATTTTTCCTGTATGCACGATGCTTATGTTTCCTGCGCAGAAGTTTACAAGGTTTCAGCTTTTTATCTGCATATATATTACGATTACACTTTATGTTGCTTTTATATCACGAAATGATGAAGCAGTCTGTCATTGTTTTCATATCATCTTCCTGATAATAAAAAAAGCGGCTGTGCGGACGAATCATGACATGAACCGGGATGACCAATTCACTGCATGCATACTCTATAAGTCCACAACTCGGAGCCAAACCGCCTTCCACGATGATACACGTCATCAAGCTCTGTTCAATGATGCGCGTCCCATATGCTTCGTTCTATTTTCGTGCCTCTCTTCAAGCCTCCTTTCAATTTTTTCCAATTCCAACTTATCCTTCATAATCTCTTGCTTGAATTTCTCCGTCAATCCTTTTAATGAACTTTTCATTTTTCTCATACTTGTTTTCCTCCTATGGTTTCTGAATTTGTTAAAGTATACTGTATCACTATGTACGATACATGCATGAAAACAAAAAGACCTTTACCGCGTGCGGCAAAGGTCTTGAACAAATAAAGCCTCTACCAACACAACAGGTAAAGGTCTCGCTAACAACCGTAAGTTGCCAACAAAGCCGAGAGCGTATGCTCTGTATTGACGACTTTGCTGTAAAAGCTACTCCCCTTTAGGAGTTATTGAATTTACAGCTTTATCATATGCAATGCGAAAATGGATGTCAATGAAATGATCTTACAAAACTACTGTCTTATGTTTTCTTTTTTGTCTATATAAGAAGATTTATAATTTGATTTTGAACAAAGTTTTTATTTAGGCATCCGCGATGAAGCCGACCGCCGCGTCGTATGGCTGCAGCTGACGGAAGAAGGATACAACTTCATTGAAACGATCGTTACAAACAGAGATGAGTTCTTATGTGAAATATTGTCCGTTCTTTCTGCCGAGGAACGAACCCAGTTTTTGCATCTTTTAGGTAAAATAGCAGAGGGTATAGATGAAAAATGAAACGAAACACCATTTAGCACAATAATCAGCAAATACGAAAAAGGAAAACACTTCTGTACGAGGCGTTTTCCTTTTTACTTTATCCTTGCAATCATTCATCTTATGATCTCGTTACATTTATGCAAGGTTTTCAATTTACTGAAAGCTGCCATCATCAAAATCAAAAGTTCTGCATATTCATCACATTCTCGTTTAACCGTTTTGTTGAACGGGAACGAAACACTGCGTAGGTAATTGTAATGAAAAGATAAATGCCGGCTGTTACAGATGTCACTGCAATGGAGGAAGTAAGAACGACTCCTACTAATACAGCAAACAAAGAAATGAGCGCTAACCAAGTGGTAAAAGGAAATAATCGGACATAATAACGTGCTTGCTGTTTCTGATTTTTGCGGCACTTTAAATGAGACAGCGCAATAATAATCCAGATAAATAAAACCGTATATCCCAGAGAACCCATTAGGTATTCGAATGTTTTGCTTCCCGCAAACAAGGAAATCATTACACCTATATATAACGAAGTTGTACAAGCCAATATGGCGTAGACGGGCACATGCTTTTTGGAAAGTTTAGAAAAAAGTTTTGGAATCCGTCCATCCATAGCTTGTGTATAAAGGACACGTGAAGCTGCATACAAGCCAGAATTCATGGAAGAGATGATTGCCAACAATATGACTGCATTCATAATATGATCTGCATATGGAATTCCCACGGTTTTAAATACAGTCACAAATGGACTCTGCTGAACAGAATTGACTTGCTTCCAAGGGATAAGGCTCACAATGACGAAAAACGGCAAAATATAAAAAGAAATAATACGGGTCAAAGTGCCCCTTACTGCCTTTGGCACAACTTTTTCAGGATCTTTCGTCTCTGCCAACGTAACGCCGATCATTTCAGTTCCGCCATAAGAATAAATAACGACCAGCATAGCGGTAACCAATCCGCTCATCCCGTTCGGAAAGAAGCCTCCGTGATTTGTAAGATTTGACAAGCCTGGAGCTGTATGACCTTGAAACGAAACTGACAAGGTGATAATGCCGAATAAGATAAAAAGTACGATGACACTGATTTTAAGTAATGCCAGCCAATACTCCGTCTCTGCAAAGAGTTTAACCGACAACACGTTCACAACAGTAACGACGACTGAAACGATTAAAGCCAGCACCCAAATAGGGATATTTGGAACCCAATATTGCAAGAAAACGGCAGCGACTACCGCTTCAGCAGCTATATTTAAAACCCACATCTTCCAATAAATCCAGTCAAGAAAATAAGCAGCATAGTTTCCTAAAAGAGGCTGAACCAAGTCGCGAAATGTTCGTGCTTCTCTATTTCGCACTGCCATTTCGGCCAATCCTTGCATAATGAAAAGTAATATAATCCCTCCGATAAGATATGCGATAATGACCGACGGGCCGGCCATATCAATGGCTGTGCTGCTTCCTTTAAACAACCCTGCTCCTATGGCCCCTCCAAGCGCCATCATCATGATATGTCTCGATTGCATGGTTCTCTCTAACTGTTTCCCATTTTTACTCATAATCATTAATTCCCCCTAATCCTTGATGTACATACAAAAAGGCCCGTCGTCTCTTAATAAGAGACGACGGGCCTTTTTGCCTGCCGCGGTACCACTCTTGTTGATTCTCACTCAGAATCCACCTCATTGCATAGGACCTTATAACGTAAGTCAGCCGTTAAAACATATGAAATCTGAATCTATTTCATTCCGCCTTACCACTCCCGGGCGAGTTCAAAGTTCCATTCGACTGCGTTCCACCACCCCGCAGCTCTCTGTATACCATGGCAAGTCTTCTACTACTCCCGTTCCTCGTGTTTGATTTTTTCGTATGATGCTCTTGATTAATATAGTTCTATAATATACGCCTCTCTTTCTCGTATGTCAATAAAATAATATGAATTTAGAATATTCCACCGCAAAGTAGTTCACTGTATATGGAAAATAAACAAGATTTCAGTTACTAATCATTACTAAAAAAATTGTTTAGCTAGTCTTTTCTGTGAAAAGATGGTCGTCATCTTGTTATTTGTTGAAAACAAATTCAGGATTAATGGCTACAGGATTTTTCATGACAAATAGCTTTTTCTGGATCATTGAAAAAAGCGGAGTTTTGAAAGCAGCAGATAGGATGTATGGTCGTATCCCTTTTATAAATTTTGACGAAGTAAAAAATAGCTTTCCCATTCGCTTTTGAATTTGGTGAATTTCCTCAATCTCCTCACTTCGAATTTCTTGGACTCTACCGAGAACTTTAGCTGAGACATCATGTTTTTGCAATGCGTCCCAAATAACATCAGCCGCTACAACTGCTGTCGTTACTGCTAATGAAACTCCTATTGCTCCTACAGGAGATGAACAATGAGCAGCATCACCGATCAGTAAGCAGCCATTCTTTGCCCACGTTTTAACCATATGATTTTTGGCTTGGAGCGGTACGAATGGTTTAAAGTTAACCAAAGATTCAGCGAAATCATAAAACTCTTTGTTCGTATGCATAATTTCTTTACGAAAAGTTTCTATTCCTTGACGCTGTGTTTCTTTCCATTCACCTCGTGGTAAAGCGACGCCGACTTGAAGTAAATCAGGGTATTTGGGAAGTGTTATATAGCTATGCCCCTCTGTAATTTTAAATTGTAATTCTTCTCCCCAATGAGGCGGCCGTTTTACACTAAACCAAATCAAATCACCTGGATAATATTCATATTCTAATTCAAAACCTCCTAAACGACGAATAGTGGAAAACCGTCCATCAGCCCCGACTGTTATCTTTGCCTGAATTTCCAGCAATTCTTTATTTTCTTGCTCAACAACTACTCCTGTCACCGTTCCATCTTTTTCAATCAGTTTTTTCACCGGAGCATGAAACAACATATCAAAAGTTGGATATTCCTTTGCTTTTGCGTACAGTGCTTGAAGTAAGATAGGTTGAGGAATCCATAGCGCATATGGTACTCCTGCAATCATAGAAGCAAAATCAAAGTTTCCTTTCTTTTTATCATAATGATAAAAGGCACCTTTCTTTAACTTAGAATGAGGCAATTGTTCAATATACGTACGTAATTGCAATTGATCAAGCAATTGAACAAAACGAGGCTGAAGCACTTCTCCACGATATTCACGGTCAAAATTATCGTGACTCTCAAGGACGATTACTTGAACTCCAACCTTTGCAAGTAATAAGCCGAGCATCATACCCGCCGGTCCTCCACCAACAACAATGACATCTTTTTGTAATTGTTTACCGAGCATTTCACATCTATCCTCCTTTATATTCGAACGTCGACATGGAATTATATGTAAAACATTTTAGTGTAATGCTTGCTTAAAGTGAAACGTTGTTGTGAACTGACAATAATGTTCTTTACGAGGTCCCGACCCCTACTATCAAGTTAAAAATAAAAACACTCCAAAACGAAAATTTTGAAATCAATTAAAAATATTCCGAATTTTATTTACTACAAGGGATTAATATTGTATAATCACATAAAAATACTCGGATTTAATTTAGGGGGCACCAAAATGAATCTCAGCATCACAATTATGGGATTAGTAGTAGGACTTTTAGTAGGATTAACAGGAGTAGGAGGCGCAGCACTTTTGACTCCGCTTTTAATAGTATTAGGTATTAATCCTTCCATCGCAGTAGGAACAGATCTTGTCTATAATTCTATTACAAAGTTATTCGGAGTAACTCAGCACTGGAAACAAAGTACCATTAATGTTAAAATGGTGAAATATTTAGCGTTGGGCAGTATTCCAAGTGCAACTCTTGCCATTGGAACTCTTCATCTTTTTCCAACATTTCATCAGCATCAGGAGCAAATTATTAAACATGCACTTGGCTATGTCATGACTCTAGTAGCTGTTTCTATTATTCTTCGAGTCTTTTTCGATAAGAAGATACGCCCTAATCGTTGGCAGCTGCAACCTCTTGAAAAAAAGCGAGCACTAACCATTCTCATTGGTGTAATCTTTGGTTTTATAGTTGGACTAACTTCAATTGGCTCTGGATCTTTATTTGCTATTGCCATGTTGTATTTATATCGAATGAACACTTCTGAGTTAGTGGGAACAGATATTGCACATGCCTTTTTGTTAGTAACCGTTGCGGGTATATTAAATGCCAGCTTTGGCCGTGTGGACTATATGCTGACAGCTAATTTGCTAATAGGGTCAATCCCGGGCGTGCTGATAGGCAGTAGGCTAACTACTAAAGTTTCCGCTAAACCACTCCAAACTGTAATGGCGACAATTATTTTAATTAGTGGATTAAAGCTCATTTGAATCATTTAATGTTTATACAAAAAGAGCAACTTTCTCATTATGAGAAAATTGCTCTTTTTGTATAACATGTACTTATCGGAAATTAAAAAAACAAACGCACATACAGAGAAATTATAAAACCTGGCAAGCTAAAATTGCCCATTTATTTTATGCGGAAAACCATGTCATAATTTGTTGTTGTTCCTTTCTTGACTTCTCTTTATTATGGCTTTAAACTCATTATTATTAACAAAGTTAATTTTTCCAAAATGAACAGTCTTTCAAAGAACTGTTTCATAATGAACTGAATAGAGGTGACACAGATGGAAAAGAAAGAGGAACAATTGAAGCAAACACTCAACGTGCTTCGATCCTTTTGGCGCATTCAGCGGCGGTTCGGCAAATGGGGCCAGGCAACAATGATGAACAGCGATTTAAGTATGCCGCAGTTTTTAATATTGCAAACGATACCTTCAGGGAAAATCGTTCCGCAAAAGTATTTGGGCGAACGGCTCTTGTTTCCGAAAAGCACGCTGAGTACAGGTGTGGATGGATTGGTTTCGCTTGGTTTATTGGAGCGCATCATTTCCGAAGAAAACCGCCGGGAAGTGCAGCTTCGCTTGACCGAAGCTGGAGAGCGGCAAGTGCAGCTCATATATGACGACCCGAACGGAATGTACCAGAAAATGGATCGTGTATTGGCAGAGCTTCCTCAAGAATCAATCGACACTTTATTAAGCATCCACCAGCAGGTGTACGAATTGATGATGGAAGAAGAAACGATGCAGGATGGAGGCGCAGAACGGTGTTAAAGCTATTTCGTGATTTAAAACCATTTGCTTGGATTATTGCGGGCGTACTCGTATTTGTTTTTGTTCAATCCATGTCTGATCTGTATTTACCGACGTTGATGTCGGACATCATTGATACTGGTGTCGTAAAAGGCGACACGAACTACATTTTGAAAATCGGTGCTTTCATGCTGCTGATTACTGCTGTCGGAGCGGTTTGTTCGGTATTCGCAAGCTATCTCTCATCCAAAACGGCGATGGGCTTCGGCAAAAACTTGCGCGAGAAAGTATTTTCTCGTGTAGAGGGATTTTCTCTTTATGAATTCGACAAGGTTGGAACCGCTTCATTGATTACACGTACGACCAACGATATTACACAAGTCCAGCAAGTGCTGATCATGATGATGCGCATGGTGCTCAGCGCGCCATTCATGTTAGTCGGCGGCATTATCATGGCGGTTTCGAAGGACGCGAAGCTTTCGCTCGTGATTGTGGCCATCTCCCCTATTCTGGTCCTTACCATCTTCTTGATTATGTATAAGGCTTTACCGCTCTTTAAAGCCATGCAGGTCAAACTAGATAAATTGAACCTTATTCTCCGTGAAAGCTTGACGGGCGTTCGCGTCATTCGTGCATTCAATCGCGATCCTTATGAACAAACACGTTTTGAAAAAGCAAATTATGATTTAATGGACGTTTCCATTAAAGTGAACAAAATTATGGCATTCATGATGCCGATGATGATGCTGATTCTGAACTTGACCACTGTAGCCATTCTCTGGTTCGGCGGTCTGCGCATTGACAGCGGAAGTATGCAAATCGGTGATTTGATCGCTTTTATCCAATACGTTTCACAAATTATGTTTGCGCTTATTATGGCATCAGTCATGTTTGTCATGGTGCCGCGTGCCTCTGCTTCTGCAGCCCGCATTAACGAAGTGCTTGAAATGGAACCTAGTATTGTCGATGCAAAAGTAACCGTAACAGCTGATAAAAACCGCGGGTATGTCGAGTTTGATCATGTATCATTCAGCTATCCGGGAGCAGAAAGGCCCGCGTTATCACATATTTCGTTTCAAACAAAGCCTGGTCAAGTAACAGCGATTATCGGCGGAACGGGTTCAGGTAAATCGACGCTCGTAAACTTGATTCCGCGTTTTTATGATATTAACGCTGGAGCTATTCGTATAAACGGCGTTGATATTCAGCAGATGTCTCAAACGGATTTACGTGCAAAAATCGGTTTCGTTCCGCAAAAAGCTATTTTATTTTCAGGTACAATCAATGAAAACATTCGCTATGGCAAAGAGGACGCCACAGCTGAAGAAATTATGCATGCCGCTCGAATTGCGCAGGCTGCTGACTTCGTTGAACAAATGAAAGACGGCTATGAATCGGAAATCACGCAAGGCGGAACCAATCTTTCCGGCGGTCAAAAACAGCGCTTATCCATTGCTCGCGCTTTAGTCCGCAAACCGGATATTTATGTATTCGATGACAGCTTTTCCGCACTGGATTTTAAAACCGATGCGAAGCTGCGCGCCGCCCTGAAGGAAGAAACGGCGGATGCCACAGTGCTCCTTGTCGCCCAGCGTGTCAGCACCGTACTGGATGCCGATCAAATCATCGTGCTCGACGCCGGAAAAATAGAAGGTATCGGAACGCATCAGCAGTTGATGGAAACATGCGCTGTATACCGTGAAATCGTTGAATCGCAATTGTCTGAGGAGGAGATCGCATGAGAAACCAACAGTCGCAGCAAGGACGCGGTTTCGGGCATGGCCCTGGCGCTAACATGATGATACAAGGCGCAAAGGTAAAGGATTTTAAGGGCACGCTTCGCCGTCTTCTTACCTACTTACAACCGCGGCGTTTCAATTTAATTGCTGTATTCTTTACCGCGATTCTAAGTACTATTTTCTTAATTGCCGGGCCGAAATTAATGGGGAAAGTAACTACAAAGCTGTTTGAAGGCGCGATGATGAAGTTTAAAGGCGTGCCTGGAGCTAAAATCGACTTTCATTCTATCGGAGAAATACTGCTTCTGTTAGTCGGGCTCTATATCATAAGCGCATTATTCAGCTACCTCCAGCAATACATCATGTCGGATGTCGCTCAAAAAACCGTCTACGATTTACGCACAGAAGTGAACGAAAAGCTGGCACGGCTTCCGCTGAAATATTACGATGAACATCCCCATGGCGACACGCTCAGCCGGGTGACAAATGATATTGATACAATCGGAAGCACGCTTCAGCAAAGCATCACGCAATTTATCACATCAATTGTCACTATCGTGGGAATCATCATCATGATGTTAACAATCAGCCCTACGCTCACATTCATCAGCATTGTGACAATAGCCCTTTCAATTTTCGTCTTAAAACCGATTATGATGCGCTCGCAAAAATATTTTGCCGCACAGCAAAAATCGCTTGGACAATTAAACGGTCATATTGAAGAAATGTATACAGGACATCAAATTATTAAAGCGTTCGGTCATGAAGAAAAAGCAAAATTGGAATTCAATGAAGTAAATGAGAAGTTGTATAATGCCGGGTGGCGCGCACAGTTCATCTCCGGCATCATCATGCCGCTCATGTCATTCGTCAGCAATCTCGGCTACGTATTGATTGCCGTAGTCGGCGGTATTTACGTTACGAAAGGCTTCATCACGATTGGCGATATTCAAGCGTTCATCCAGTATTCCAGACAATTTTCCCAGCCGATCGCTCAAACGGCGAACATCGCCAACATCATCCAAGCGACGATCGCTGCGGCAGAACGCGTCTTTGAGCTGCTTGATGAACAAGAAGAAGTAAAAGCAGCCGTAAACAGAGTGAACTTGCCGGTAATAAAAGGTGAAGTGAGCTTCGAACATGTCGACTTCGGTTATAAACCCGATGCATTGCTTATTAAAGATATGAATATCCAAGTGAAACCTGGTCAAACAGCAGCGATTGTCGGACCAACAGGTGCAGGTAAAACAACATTGATCAATCTGCTTATGCGTTTTTATGAACTAAACGGCGGCGCTATTAAAATTGACGGTGCCGATACGCGGGATATGTCCCGCGAAGACTTGCGAAAAATGTTCGGGATGGTGCTGCAGGATACGTGGCTCTTTAATGGCACTATTAAAGATAATATCGCTTACGGCCGCCTTGAGGCAACGGACGAAGAAATAATTGCAGCGGCCAAAGCAGCTCATGCCGATCAATTCATCCGGACGTTGCCCGATGGTTATGACACAGTATTAAATGAAGATGCGTCCAACATTTCGCAAGGACAGCGCCAATTGTTGACGATTGCCCGAGCCCTGTTGGCAGACCCGGCGATTATGATTTTGGATGAAGCGACAAGCAGCGTCGATACACGAACAGAAGTGTATATCCAAAAAGCGATGACAGCCCTGATGCAGGGGCGAACCAGCTTTGTCATCGCCCACCGTTTATCTACAATTAAGGATGCCGATTTAATTCTTGTTATGAATCAAGGTGCGGTCATTGAACAAGGAAATCATAATGAATTGCTTGCGCAAAACGGTTTTTATGCCGAATTGTACAATAGTCAGTTCGGCGAAGAAGCATCGGCTGTGTAATGAAGAAATGGATTTGTCCGCAGCAGCGGGTGAATCCTTTTTTTCATTTATTGAAAGAAATTTAAAACACTTTCATACCGATTCGTAGCATTACTCCAAAAACAAAGCATACGAAGCAAATATGCCGGATCTCCACGTGATTCCGTTCTCTAAATCTCCTGCTGCAACTTTCAATCAATGGTTTCCATGCAAACTCTTTACTTATGCTATATAATACAAGTAAAATGATAAAATATAGAAAATGAAAGAGGTTGAAATAAGTGGAACATAGCTCGTCTAATTTTATCAGAAATATTGTGAAAGAAGATTTAGAAACGAGAAAACACGACCATGTCATTACTCGTTTTCCTCCGGAGCCAAACGGCTATTTACATATCGGACACGCAAAATCTATCGTACTGAATTTTGAATTGGCAGATGAGTTTAAAGGAAAAACGAATCTGCGCTTTGATGATACGAACCCGTTAAAGGAAGATATTGAATACGTAAATTCAATTAAAGAAGATGTAAAATGGCTTGGATTCGATTGGGACGGCTTATTCTTCGCTTCTGACTATTTCGAGGAAATGTATAACCGTGCAGTGCTGCTGATTAAAAAAGGACTGGCATACGTAGATGACTTAACAGCCGAAGAAATTCGTGAGTATCGCGGAACATTAACAGCGCCTGGAAAAGAAAGCCCTTATCGCGAGCGCTCTGCAGAAGAAAATTTGGATTTATTTGAGCGTATGCGCAGCGGAGAATTTGGCGACGGCGAAAAAGTATTGCGTGCAAAGATTGATATGTCTTCTCCTAACATTAACTTACGTGATCCTATTTTATACCGCATCGCTCACGCAACTCATCATAATACAGGAGACAAATGGTGTATTTATCCAATGTACGCTTTTGCCCACCCTATTGAAGATGCTATTGAAGATGTTACGCATTCCATCTGTACGTTAGAATTTGAAGATCAACGCCCTCTTTATAATTGGGTTATTGAACAATGTGAAATGGAAAGCAAACCGCAGCAAATCGAATTCGGCCGATTGAATTTGACAAATACGGTTATGAGCAAACGCAAGCTCAAGCAATTGGTTGACGAAGAATACGTAGACGGCTGGGACGACCCTCGCATGCCTACTATTTCAGGCTTGAGAAGAAGAGGCTATACGCCTGAAGCGATTCGCGCGTTCTGCCGTGAAATCGGGGTAGCAAAAACGACTGGCACCGTCGATACAGCAATGCTTGAGCACTTTGTAAGAGAAGATTTAAAATTAAAAGCTCCTCGTACAATGGGTGTTGTAAAGCCTCTGAAAGTTGTAATCACCAACTATCCGGAAGGTCAAGTTGAAATGCTGGATGCAGAAATCAATCCGGAAAATCCGGAAATGGGAATACGGCAAATTCCGTTCTCAAGAGAAATTTACATCGAGCAGGACGATTTCATGGAGAATCCTCCGAAGAAGTATTTCCGCCTATTCCCTGGCAATGAAGTACGCTTAAAACACGCATACTTCATTAAATGCGAAGAGGTCATCAAAGACGAAAACGGAAATGTAATTGAGCTTCACTGCACATACGATCCGGAAACAAAAAGCGGTACAGGCTTTACAGGACGTAAAGTGAAAGGAACAATTCACTGGGTAGATGCTGCTCATGCCGTACCTGCGGAGTTCCGCTTATATGAGCCGCTTATTCTTGATAATGAGAACGAAGAAGAAGGAACAACCTTCCTTGACCACGTAAACCCAAATTCATTGGAAATTTTACACGGCTTCGTTGAACCAAACATGAAAGAAGTAAATCCGCAAGACAAATTCCAGTTCTTCAGACACGGCTACTTTAATGTAGATCCGAAACACCTAACAAAAGACCATATCACCTTCAATCTAATTGTTTCATTGAAAAGTTCGTTTAAACTGTAATTTCAATGATATGAACTGAATGAGAAAGGCCAAAAATTCCTTCAGCAATAGAGGGAGTTTTTGGTCTTTTGTACTTTATACGGCATCTTTTCTCTCTCCCCTCCCTTTACATTTCCAAATGAACTATGTATACATACAAAATTTTGAATGGGAGAAGGAAAAAGACCATCATGCACAGTAAAGTAATAGTAATAATCTTGATGGAGGTTACAGAAATATGACTACACATAAAGATATTGCGATATTCGTCACACATTCATTTGAAGTTAACGGAATAAGCAAAGCTAACCAAGAAAACAAAACCTTTGTGTTTGAAACAGGAGAAATCTATCCTCTATTAAGAACATCTGTAAGTCTGCTTGATAACGGAGACGGTTCTTACAATGGCATTCCGTCCTATCTTGTGGATTACGGAAAACACGACACTCGCATTCCTGTCTATATTCAGGCGCGCTCTGAGGTAAAAGTTATTAACGTGAATGAATTTGATAAAAATCAATACTTTGCAAGCAAAAGAGGCACAGCTTACGAGGAATCAGGCCATGTATATGCTCATGTAGAGGATGGCATTGACTTATATGCAGCTGAAGACGATGATGCATACGACATTTCACCTGCAACTCCCTTTGTACCGCAAGAATTTTTCTTCGACGGAAAAACAGTTAAGGCCACTACAAACTTTTTACATGTTAAGCCCGTTTCTCTTTTTCCATTTGATATTCCAATAAAAGTGTTAGATGGAGAATGGGGACATCACACGCACAATATTGCAATATCTTTTGTTTTTTACTTAATAAGCAACAAAGAGATTAACATTTCATTCGAAGCAAGAAGCTCTCACAAACGTTGGGATGACATTTGTTCGTATGATGATTACATAAAAAATATGAGAGAAGTAGTCGAGGAATACCCTTATTTAATTATAGAGGACTTTCAAGATAACGGCGTTTGCACGAACCTTACATTCTCTTACACTTACGAGATGCCAGAAGAAGATAAAACATTCGAGAATGTAATGGATTGGGCATACGGCATTGCTGATGACGTTAGAAAGTTTACAGACAAAAGAGTGAAACAGTCGTTGCAGGCAATGGAAGCGTCTAATGCAGAAACATCTAAATAATCATAATTTTCAAACATAAAGAAATATAAAAAAGAACTCCTAGTAGGAGTTCTTTTTTACAATTACTTTTGAACGTTAGCAGCTTGTGCTCCGCGAGGACCTTGTGTAATTTCAAATGTAACTGTTTGGCCTTCTTCTAAAGATTTGAAGCCGTCGCCTTGGATAGCGGAGAAGTGAACGAAAACATCGTCTTGACCTTCTACTTCAATGAAACCGAAACCTTTTTCTGCATTAAACCATTTTACTTTACCTTGTAACATGTTGTTCCTCCTGTGTGGATTTCTCCACGTTATATTACCATTCTTGCTCTACATACTCTTTCAAGACGATTGTTTAAACATTCCTTCTATCAGTCATATACCGAACAAAAATAATTAACCTTAGTATATCATACTTATTAAGAAAATGATACAAATATATACAAAATTTATTTACAGAGTTTGATAGATTTCCTGCACCAGAAGAAAATGAACTAAGAACTGGATTATTCAAGGTGTTTTTTATATTTGTGGGCGTAAAACCACGATACCTTTAGGTTCGTGGATGTAAGCCCACGATACCTTTAGGTTCGTGGATGTAAGCCCACGGTTTTCATCCTTGTTCTTGCATGTATGTTTGAATCGTTTCTTTGCTGACATTTCCAATGGAACAAGCGAAATATCCGTCACTCCAAAAGGTTCGTTCCTTCCAAAAATGTTTGGAAAGATACTTTTCATGTTGTTTCCAAATGTGAAACGTAGTCATTTGCTTGCGTAGTCTTACGATTTCAAGAATACTCATCTTAGGTTCATAATGAATAAGCAAATGGATA
>NZ_KE387249.1:5099-105761 GCF_000430785.1 Ectobacillus panaciterrae DSM 19096 | reverse complement strand
GTAGTGTTCGTGCCTAGCGAAAAAATAAGCTAGGGCAGTTCGGCTTTTAGCTGGGCTGACGGCGGGAAAAAACGCCTAAGTCTATGGATATGGCTGAGTATCCCTGAAAGTGCCACAGTGACGAAGCTTTGTTGGAAATAGCAAAGATGGAACGCGGTAAACCCCACGAGCGAGAAACCCAAACTATGGTAGGGGAGCTGTCTTGAAGGAATCAAACGGAGAGACGGACGGTTATATTCATTTTAACCGTAGATAGATGATTGCCACCGGAGTACGAGAGTAAAATCATTTGTAGTACGAAGGTACAAAACATGGCTTATTGAACGTTATTGGAACAGGCTCGTTACATGCTTATTAATGGTTATCTTATATAGTCCGTAATGGTGGGCAATAATACTTATACAATTGGAAAGAATATGAGACGTTTAATTCCAATAATTAATACTAAAATGATATAGATATAGCTAAATTGACTAATTTACTGTTTAAAATCAACTAGCGATAATCTGGGTTATACCAAAAGAATCCCTTCAGTTCCGAAACTGAAGGGAATTTTTTGGTATAAATTGGGCAAGAATACCCCCACTTCAAGCGTGTGAATGGTGTAATGTAACGGTAAGTGGGGGAGGTTCATAAGCTCTCTTAGATAAGTTGAATGCTCATAGTTACAAATTATGTTAATCGCAAGGCCGTTCAAACATTGAAACGATATAAAATTTCACGTAATGTATAAATTTAATATATAATTAATGTACTAAAAAGCAATTACTAATTGAATTTAAATATAACTTAGGCTAATATTTTATTTTTCTGAAAATTAAATTTAATGATATGATAGAAAAAGAAAGGGCTACTATTATCTAGTAAAGGAGAATGGATAATGAGTACTAATGAGGAAAAGAAAGAAATAAGGAAAGCAGTTTTGCTTCATGACAACACTGAAATTGTTCTCACCATCTTGGATATGAAAGATGGAAGCTATGAAGTAAAGGGATCTGGTATACGTGTTATGGCTGTATTAAAACAAGGGAAAGATGGAATAGAACAGCTTCACCTATCAGGAAGAGGAGCTAAAAAATATAAAGAAGAAATCTTACATGCACTTTATACAGAAGCTGGAGAACAAGTAGAGAAACAGCAAGAACTTGGAAATGTATCGTTTATCATTACTGAGAATGATTTATGTGGTTATGATATCAAGGCACCTGGTGTACAAGT
Organism: Ectobacillus panaciterrae DSM 19096; assembly: GCF_000430785.1. Taxonomy (GTDB): domain Bacteria; phylum Bacillota; class Bacilli; order Bacillales; family Bacillaceae_G; genus Ectobacillus; species Ectobacillus panaciterrae. The sequence goes on along the minus strand of NZ_KE387249.1, from coordinate 104,543 downwards.
TGTAGCAAGGATTAAGGGTGGTAATACAAACAATGATTTTGGCTGGGAAGGATACGAACTATCTGGCCGTGGAGCAGAAAAGTATAAAAAAGACATTTTAGATGCCATAGAAGAATACAGAATAGAACATGATCTACATCCTTTATATGTTCTTCCTCCTAATCGGGAAGTGAAGGTGGGAGAGGTTGTTCGTGTCATTGCTAATATGTACATCTCTAAACAAAAGGATGGAAAACGGGATATTATAAAAGAGAAGGATACATACGTGGGTGCTATGGCCAGAGTTACTAATGTACAACATTCTCTTCAGTATGGAACTCAATATTCCTTAAAATTTTTAGACCCTATATTAGAAGAAAGATATATAATGGAAGGAAGTCACATGTTTTATCGAAAAGAAATTGTCTTGATAGAAGAATCGATTATTCAAGAAAAAATGAGATTAGCATAAACAAAATATGAATGTAGATTTTCCCTAATTAAATAGAAAGGGAAGAAGTAAAAACACTTCTCCCCTTTCCTGTTATGGTTTTATCCATTTTATCTTAAAATCATACTGATAGACATACATTGGTTTTAAGAAATATTTTTTAATTCCTCAGTTAATCGTAAGAATTCTTCCTTGTTACGATTTCGTAGCGAACGGTCGATTTCCTTTTGGATTTGTTTTTTTCGGAAATCATGAAGGGCTTTGTCTAACACCATTTCAGCAAATACAGAATCCATGATGTTTACTTCAGATTGTCGTGGTTTACTAAGGAAATACTTTTTCATAGGAAATCAACTCCTTGACCTTTTTTCTATTATACTAAAATTTTCTGATTATTCAACATTTATTTATGTGTGTAAATATTGGCAAAAGAAAATTAAAGGTTCTGGTGCAAATATAATTCGTTAGAACCATAGAATAGCAATATCCTATAAAATGTAAGAAGAGGGTTCTGGTGCAAAAAAACTATCAAACTTGGACATACTTTTCGCCTCTCTATAGCTCTTCTAAAGTATTTGCACCAGAACCCAAAAAACAATTTCAACTTTCAACTAATGAAGAAGGATAATAATTTAAAAATTTTGAATATTAATCCCTGATGTGATATCATGATAAATGCAATTAATCTTATAGGAAAAGGGTGTATATGATGAGTCTGATTGTTAATCCTACTGAACAACTCACAAGTGAGGTTAAAGAGCATCGTAAAGCCGAACATTCTGTAAATCCCTTGTTTTTAAATCGTTGGTCGCCTCGTGCGTATGACGATCGGAAAGTCTCTGATGAAGATTTGTATAGTATCCTTGAAGCGGCACACTGGGCTCCTTCATCCTTCAATGATCAGCCCTGGCGCTTCATTGTGGCGAAAACAGAAGGGCAACTGGAGACCTTTCATGAATTCTTGCATCCCTTCAATCGAGCTTGGGCAGAAAAAGCTCCTGTTCTTGTTCTAGTGGCATCAAACAAAAAAAGAGATAACGGCGATCAAAACGGTGCACATGCATTTGATGCCGGAACAGCATGGGGTTACTTAGCCATTCAAGCTACCTTACTTGGACTCAGCACACATGCAATCGGGGGATTCGATAAAGATAAAGCCCGCAGCTTGCTGAATGTTCCAGATGATTTTGATCTTCATGCAGTAATTGCTGTTGGCTATCGCGGTGAAAAAGAAACCCTCGATGCGAATTTGCAAGAACGGGAGAATCCTAGCACTAGAAAATCGTTAGAAGAAGTTGTTTTTGAAGGAAGAATAAATTTGTAAACTGAAATATATTTTGCGATATAACCTTATCAAAAGACAAAAAGAATCATTAACCCTTACGAAGTAATAGCTTAAAATAGTACACTTAGACAATACCTAAACAACCTGCCTCCTGCACTCTACAGGAAGCAGGTTGTTTAATTTCTATAGAAGAAACCCGTATACTACGACAATGACGTTATATCTCCTTGTTTATGACCAGCTACCTTCGAGCGGTTATTTTTTAACTTGAATTATAATATCTAAAGACTTTTTTAAAATTCATCGTGATATATGGATACGCGCCTATACATGGGACATTTTATCATCATAACATGAATTCAGATTGGGCGTTTTGAGACATAAGTTCAAAACAGCAAAAGGGATTCACATTTGAACTACTCCCCGCTTAGCTACGCTTGAAGTGGGGGATTCTCAGCTGAAAATGATAAAATTACATGAAAGAAGGGAAACATGATGTCTAAATCTGGATACGTTACTGATAATACTAATATTAAAAAAAGTTCAGGAACACCAAATCTTTTTTTTGACTCGCGAAACAGTGTTCTTTTCAAGAGGAACGATGAAAATATTGCTTACCAGGTAACCTCAACACAGTTACCAGCGATGATAGGAGGAGCTTTTGTGGATCTCTTTCTTACCAAAGGCCACATGAGGGAACCGCATTGGCATCCCAATGCTTGGGAACTAGATGTCGTAGTTTCTGGAGAAGTAATCACCTCTATTCTCGATCCAGACACGCAACAGTTGCACCATTACCGAGCAAAATCCGGTCAAGTGGTCTTTATACCTATGGCTTGGTGGCATTGGATTACGCCTGTTTCGGAAGAAGCACATGTCCATCTCTTCTTCAATAATGATCAATTCGAATCGGCAGAAGGATCCGACATGCTGCGGCTGACTCCTCCAGAAGTGTTCCAAATGGCTTATAATGTTGATGCTAAACAGTTAGCCGAAGTACTAGCCCCGATAACTGAATCTGTGGTGATTGGACCGCCAAACTCTGGTTCATATCAACCTAAAACAAAGGACAATTATCAAGACAATCGTTATGACCGACCGATAACTATATCAATTGGAGGGAAAAAACAAATACTTTAGTCGGTGTCCAAGGAACTGCCGATAACCTAAGTTATGTTGCTTTTGAGCATCTGGGCTGAGCGGTATAAAGGTATGGAAAATGTATATGAAATAATTGTAAAGTCCTCCGAGATTCCTGAATCTAAGAGGATTTTTTCTCTCTAAATTATAATCATATTGAAACAGGAATTTTGAAAACACAGATTTTAGAACTTATACTGTATCCTTTCTTACCATTCTTGTAAGAAAGGATTTTCTATCTATAATGTAGAAGAGGAAATATAGAAAAGATGAATATTTGTTCAATTTTTGAAAATTTTTTTATATTTGTATTAGAATTCATTGTATTTAAAAAGGATCGTGAGATGATAAAATGACAAGAATAAATTTTACCTTCATGAATCAAGACAATATACCAATAAACGTTCAAAAATGGATTCCTGAAACAGACATAAAAGGAGTCGTTCAAATTGCTCATGGTATGAGTGAAAGAGCTATTAGATACGATTATTTTGCAAGAGCATTAATGAAAGAAGGATTTGTAGTGTATGCTAATGACCATAGAGGGCATGGTGAGTCAGCCGCTTCTATAGATGAATTAGGATATATAAGTGATAATGACGGTTTCCATGATATGGTGGAGGACATGAAACAGCTAACAGATATTATTAAGGAAGAAAATCTTAATAAAAAAGTAATATTATTCGGGCATAGTATGGGTTCTTTTTTAGCTCAAAGATATATTCAGCTGTATGGTAATGAGCTATCTGGCGTTATTTTGTCTGGAACAAATGGTAAACAAAAGCCAATTGTAAACTTTGGAATCACACTCACGAAACTGATGATAGCTTTTAAGGGAAGAAAGACAGACGGAACATTAGTAGACAAGCTGGCTTTTGGTAGCTACAATAACAGATTTAAACCAAATTCTACTAAGTTTGATTGGTTATCTAGGGATAAAGAACAAGTACAAAAATATATAGATGACCCATATTGTGGCAACGTTTTTCCGGTATCTTTTTTCCACGATTTATTTATTGGGACAAAAGTTATTCATAAAAAAGAGAATTTAGAAAAGATTCCAAAGGACTTGCCTATTTATATTTTTGCTGGCGATAGTGATCCTGTTGGCAATTATGGCAGAGGTATTGTTGATCTGGATAATACATATAAAAGTTTCAATATCAATAATGTTACTTACAAGCTATATGCTGGCGGCAGGCATGAGATGCTTAACGAAATAAATAGAGACGAGGTTATTTTAGACACAATAAATTGGCTAAAAAATATTTGCCCCTAAGGCAAGGGTATGAAAGCATTTTTCACTAAATGCTAGAGTAGGCACGGTAACAAATTTATCATAAATTGGGCGAGAATACCCCCACTTCAAGGAGCGGAAGCGAGTAAGTGGGGAGGTTCATGATTACGAACCAGTATAGAAATGAAACCATAATTGTATAAGCTAATCAATCTGAGTAGAGGATGGCGACGGTTATCCATGCCTTGTCCCAACGCCGTATCCATATAGCTATGGGTATTAAGAGGATTTTGTGAAGAGGGAAGTTTGAGGATTTATAAAAAGTTTAAAAACTATTGTATGAAGGGGCACCACCTATTAGAACAGGTGGTGTTTTTTTCTGTCTACGTAATAACGATAAGTTTAATCAGTGCCAGTGATACAACTGGCTACAATGTCTATATAAAGAAAAACAAAGTAACAATGGCAGCACTGGTTTGCTATTCATTTTATTTTCTGTATAATGTAAGGTTTCTTGAACAACAGTTTCTTTACTGCTTAGAACAATAGAAGTTCCCTTTTTATCGAAGAACATAGAATTTTCTCTTTCTTGACCCGGAACAGGCTTGTATAAAATAGTGGGAATTTTGTTCCATTATAGTAAGAATTATAATTATGCTAGAAAGACAACACTTTATAGCAAAAAGTTCATCATGTATGATAAGTATTTATATAATTCTCATTTTCTAAGCAAAACGAGAATTATGTACGGAATGTGTCTTACACAGGTTAGATAATGAATGTGCCTCATACAGCGGAGTTATACTGAAAACAGGTCTTTGTGGAAGGGAATAAGATGATTTAGCAGTTCATTGTAGAGGACTCTTATTTTGTATCATGAATGAACTATTTCACGTTACATAGCGTCTTTTTAAAAAGAGAGATTGTTACCTGATTTTGAGTATGAGGCAGGAGGGACTGAAAGATGTGGACCAGGAATTGCACCAGGAATTGCACCAGTTAATTTTACAAGCTAAAAAGGGAAATGAAGAAGCATTTGCACAACTGGTCACAAGGTTTAAAGGACATGTATTTCGTCATGCCTATGCCATGGTCAATGATAAGATGGAGGCTGAAGATATTGCACAAGAAGCATTTCTAAAGGCTTATATATCTTTGTCGAAGTTGGAAAATGAATATGCATTTGTTTCTTGGCTGACAAGAATTGTCGCAAATTTGTGTTACGATAGGCTTAAAAAGTTACAAAAAGAGATGCAATATCAAACAGAAAAAGAAGAACAGGAACTATTTGTAAGCGGAAGTTCCAATATCGAGCGATCACAAGTGCGGCTAACGATACAGGAAGCATTGCAAACGCTGTCTGTTGAGCATAAAGCAGCTATCGTCTTACGAGATATCCAAGGCTATTCTTATGATGAAATTGCGGAGATTTTACATATTCCGGTTGGGACAGTAAAGTCTCGTATCAGTACAGCAAGGGCGGCTTTAAGGAGAGAACTTTCTAGGGGTGAGGAGTATGCATGATGATATGAAAGAGCTTTTATCAGCCTATTCGGATGATGAAGTGAGCCCAGTTGAACGAAGGGATGTAGAGGCTCACATCCAGATATGCAGAGAATGCAAAAAGGAGTTGGAGGAACTGCTGTGGCTAAAACAGGAAATGGAAATCGCATATCCTTTAAGCATGGAGCCGGATTTTCAGTTTGAACAGTCTGTGATGGACAAAGTCCGGAAATATAATCAACAAAAACAAGCGATACCTAAAAGAAGATTTGCAGTTGCCGGTCTTTTTGCTGTACTGCTCTTCTCTGTATTACTTCTGCAGACAGGTCAGGTTATGTACATGGCCATGAAATTTACATTTGCATTTGTAAAGATCGGAATCAGTCTTGCGCATGCTTTTGGATCCATTCTTTCTTCCGTTCCGTATGTTGTGGAAGTAATGGTACCCACGGTCATTATTATTCTTATTTTTTCAGGATGGTCCATCCGTCGCTTATTGATAACAAAAACAGCCGGGTAAGGAGTTGCGGAACATGAAGATATTTCGAATGACGCTTAGTTTTCTTTCGGTTCTCTTTTTAACATTGACGTTCCATCATCCAGTGCTTGCTGCCGGAAACAGTATCGTGCATTACAAAGAAACTGTTATACCGGAGAATCAGAAAGTAGAAAGTGTGCTTGTTTTGGGGAACGATGCCGTAATCGATGGTACTGTTCAAACAGCTGTCATTGTAATCAATGGAAATTTACAGATTCACCGTACAGCCGACATTAAAGGGCCCGTCCTTGTAATCGGCGGAAGAGTCGAGCAGGAAAAAGGAGCGAAAATTGGAGAGCATATTCTTTCTTTTTATTTAAATGATCCGACACAGAACAGCCTTATATTGGGAGGGGCTCTGTTTCTTGGAATGTGGTTCATTCGGCTTATAGGAAGTATTTTGCTAATCATTATGACAGTGTTGACCGGAATGGTAGTGAGAAATAAGCTGGATTATGTAAAGGAGCATATGAATCAGCAATTTGGCAGATTGTTAGTCACTGGAGCTATAACAAGCTTCGCTCTTTTAGCTCTTTGTGTCTTGCTGTTTATTAGCATTATAGGGATACCAGTTGTTATTCTTTTCGTTCTTGGTGTTCTCTGTTCTTTTTTAATAGGAATGAGCTTGCTTAGTAAGGAAATCGGTAAGCAATTGAAAGTGATGGACGGAAGAGCGGAGTGGCTCGTGTTGACCGTAGGGGCTTTTACTCTTACTGCCTTCATGAATATTCCTTTAATCGGTATGCTTGTTATACTTTTGATTATCTGGCTGTCACTCGGATTTACAGCTAAGTGGCTGCTTGAGAAGTGGATGTCTAGAAAGAAAGCAAAAACTCTTAACGAAGGTTAAGAGTTTTTATTTTGCATAATATTCCAATGAACTTTTACGTACATATCATGTCCCTTTAACTGAGTGGTAAAGAAGAAATTGCTGTAAACAATACTATGACTGTGAGAGAGAAGCGATCTGCTAAAGAGTATAAATGACTTTTTAGAGCGAGGTACGATTATCTTAATCATTATTACTAAGGGGTAGACATTATGATTCACTTAGTTATGACTTACATTGATCAATATGGGTATTTTCTTTTATTTTTTGGGCTTATGCTTGAGTTGATTGCCGTTCCATTCCCTGTAGAATTTCTTATGAGTTATTCCGGTTTTTTAGTGTACCAGGGACATCTCAATTGGATGGGCAGCATTCTTCTAGCCGGGGCTGGAAGTTCAATAGGGGTGACAATAACATATTGGATTGGATATAGATTGGGAAATCCTTTTTTTGAAAAATACGGTCATCGTATTTTATTAAGTCCTGATAAGCTGAAGAAAACGTCAGATTGGTTTAATAAGCAGGGCAATAAAGTTCTTATTGTCACTTATTTCATTCCAGGCGTCAGACATATCACAGGTTATTTTTCCGGAATTACAAAAGTGTCGTTTCGAACTTATGCTATGTATGCCTATACGGGTGCTTTTATTTGGACGGGGACCTTTATTTCTCTCGGTAAAGCATTAGGGCCGCACTGGGAACAATTCCACGGTGCTGTTAAAAAGTACCTCATTCTGCTCGGGTGCTTGCTTAGCGTTATCATATTGACTCTGTATCTATTTAGAAGATATAAAGCTCAACTAAAAGAAGTGACAATGACCACAACACAAAAGGCTGTAGAAATATTTCATACTCGGAGAAGAACGTCACTATTTATCATAACTGTAGGGATCTGTACCCTTGGATTGATCATGCTTATGGCGGGAGTTATTGAGGATTTTCTGAACAATGAATTCCACGCTTTCGACCAAGGTGTAATTTCAATTGTATTAGTGCTATTTGATACACATTGGACTACCACGATGAAGGCGTTCTTTTTGGCAGGTTCGGGAAAAGTGCTGGCAGGATTCGTTTTCCTTACCGGATTATGGATTGTTTGGAGAGGAGAAGACAAAAAACTGGAAGTATTGTTTTTATTATTGCTGGTTTGCTTAGGGAAATTGTATGAAGAAAGCTTGCGCCGGTTATTTCATCAACTGAATCCTTCATATTCGGGCTCATTGTTGTACTCGTTTCCGAATGAACAAACATTTATGATCATTGTAATATTGGGTTATTTTGTGTTCATGCTTGTACGTCATACAAGAAGGATTGGGATTCATACATTTGCTGTGTTCGTGACTCTTGGACTGTTATTCTTCATTTTCATCAGCTATGTATTCTTCCGGATGCAGCCGCCTAGCGATATTGCTTCCGGTTATGTATTTGGAGGAGCATGGCTTGCAGTAAACATTCTTTTACTGGAGATTTTCCGTATTATAAGAAGTGTTTAAATAGAAACGTAAAACCTTGCATGTAAGGATAAGATACATCGTACATGAAAAATCTTAGCTCAAAAACGATATTTAAGATTTTTTATTTTTGTTGAACTTTTTTGATTTAGAGGCAGTCTATTTACATGTATAGAAACAAAGAGGAAGTATATGAGCTGGTTTACTCATGTTGATGAATTTAGGATATTCAGGCATTGTCTTGGACTGATGGTAGAAGTGATTCCAAGTGAGCTTGTGCTGTCGTATGCAGGGTACCTAGTTTCGCAAGGGGAAGTCAACTTCTTCGGAGCATCATTATCTATCTCATTGTTATGACTATAAAAAGAAATAAGCAGCACCATGCTTAAAGGAGAGGAAACGTATGAACTACGCAGTATTTCAATGGATTAATGGATGGGCGGGAAATTCGCCTTTTCTTGATAAAGTAATGATAGGCATTACCGACAGTGCTCCATATGTTGCTGTAGCATTTATGCTGTTATTATGGTTCAGCAACGCAAATAGGGAAAAGGCAATTGCCAAACAGTATACAGTCTTTTATACACTTCTATCTACTGCGCTGGCATTATTCTCGAACGCCGTTATCCATCTCGTTTATTATCACCCACGTCCATTTATCACGCATCATGTACACAAATTGGTAGCCCATGCCGCTGATTCTTCATTTGTAAGCGATCATGCGGTATTAGTATTTGCGATAGCATTTACGATGCTGCTACGGGGAGATCGGTGGAAGAATATTGCATTCATTTGGGCTGTTATTGTTGGAATTTCACGTATATATGTCGGTGTCCATTATCCGGCAGATGTAATAGGGGCAGCTGCTCTTTCATGGGGGACAAGCTTCTTAGTCATCCGGCTTTCAGTCAAAATAGAGCCTTTGGCACAAATTGTGTTCCGTATCTATTACAAGCTAACAAAACGAGTTCCTGTGTTATCTAAGTACAGCCACACAGTACGATGAACGAGTGTGTTCATTGCCAGATGCATGTGTTGCTTCGGAATACAAATGGATAGTAGTTTTTCTGTACAACTAACTACCGATAGATCGATTATATTATGGCAACAGTTCTAGTTAGAACTAATATTTAACTACCTATAACCTAGGATATGTAAAGAAGCCTGTTTATTTGAACAGGTTTCTTTTGCTTGTGTTAAATAAAAAATGTCTGTAAATATTGTATTGATTTCCGCGAACGTTCAAAAATATCTACTTTTATAAATCATTCTTTTAAAATGCACAATTTCGGGTTCTAAACAATATTTTTTGAATTTTTATAATTTTATGTAAAATTGTTTTGATTTTTGTTAATATTATGTTAAGGATTTGTAAATTTGTCTTTTGTTGCAATTTTGAAGGAAGGTGTGGGTTGAAATGAGAATAGAGACATATTGTGGTAAGTTACACTTTGCTATACTTGATTTTACATTTTGTTTGCTTAACGAAATAACGAAAAAAATTCAAGAAAGAAACCTCTTTTATGAGAACCAAATTCTCAATTATGCTCGTAAGAAACTTGACAACTTCTTTCAAACTTTATGTTTAGAGCCAGCACTAATCAATACTTATAAAAATGAGACTTGGAATACTATTACTTTTAAACTAAAGCAAGTTGTTAAAGAGAAACAGATATTTCAATGTTTAGGATAATCCCAAAAGGTGTTGGTGCAAAATGTGAGAATTTTTTATGTTGTATATACAGCAGTATCACATGCACATAATGCAAAAGGCCCTCTCATTCCGGGGGACAGGAATGAGAGGGCCTTTCTTGCTAGTGTATATCCATTTATATGAACACGGGAATTATTTGTTTGCTTTTAATTGCTCTAGTTCTTTTTGTACTTCTTCCTGTAAGTTGTTATCAAGAGCTTGTGCCTTAGAGGCATAACTGATTTGGTAAAAGTAGTTGCTGGCAGCAGCTTCAGCTTCTAGCTTCTGAATATATGATTCTACACGCGCAAAGCCTTTCACAGCATTTTCTGTATGGAAAGAAGCAAGCGCAGCATTGCTCTGTTTCATTGCCCGAGCCGCATTTAGTCTGGAAACAAGCACAAGCTTTTTATATTGCAATTCTTGATATTTTTCCTGCAGCTTGTCGATCTGTTCATACAGTGCTGCTGTCTGTTGTTTTGTCATTTCATAATTCTCTCGATACATTTCTAGCTTCTTCTCGTTGGTGATTTTGTCTTGTAAAGCCAAATGAGCCATGTTATCCTCGTCACGAGACAGCGCAAGCTCAGCTTGACGTGTTCTCTTTGCAATGATATCCTCTGTTTCTGCAATAAGTGCCTCATATTTCTTTTCTAAGAATAGCTGCTGAGACAGTGCATGCTGAGCTTTTGCGACCTGTTCTTCTGTGTCTCTTAAGTATTGCTTTAACATGCTCACCGGGTTCTCCAGCTTGTCCAATGTTTCATGTACATCTGCCGTTACGATATTTTTAATTCGTTTTAAAATACCCATCGTTTATTTCTCCTCCTGCCCAAGAATTATATTTTCAATATGGTCGGGTTAAGCGGAAAGGAATAAGCATAAAGCTCTCTTTTCATTTGAGTTTAGAGGTTCGGTTGTTCGGGAGGGGGCTTTATCACCTCGCAATGTCTTAGTGATTCTTAGTGTAAAGAAGGGAGGTTGGAATGAGATGAAAGAAAGATGGTGATAGAATGAAAAATATATAAGAAACTTTTCATCTTGAAGAAAAAATAAAACGTCTTGAGAGGCGTTTTGTTCATAGATAGAGCAAGAAATGAATGGCTCTATGTTTCTAGTGAATATTTTTGCGCCAAAGCTGAATTGTTAACATTCACTTAACAAATCGCATTTATACTAGAAAAGAGATGAGGTGATAAGATGACTGTTACGATTAAGGATATTGCAAAGTTTGCGGGTGTTTCAAAATCCACTGTTTCTAGAGTAATTTCTGGAAAAGGATATATTAGTGAGGATGCTAAAAGAAAGGTAATGGAGGCTATTGAAGAATTGCAGTACCATCCGAATGCGGTTGCAAGGGCTATGGTTTCACAACGGACGAACAACATTGGCGTTATTATATACCGCCAGCATCATCCGATTGCTTCGCATCCCTTTTACGGGAAAATTCTGGATGCTATTCTCATGAGTGCAGCACGTTTAAACTACTCTGTGTTTGTGACAACAGATAAGGAATTGTCGTTAATATCTGCCGACTATATGTTGGAAAAAAGGGTAGACGGGCTAATTTTAATCAGTCGGCTTAGTCAAGAGGTCATCGGTTATATTGATAAATTTAACATTCCTTATATTATAGTAAACGGAACGATAGAAAAGGATGATGTGATTCAGATTGTTAACCAGGATAAAAAAGGAGGGAAAATGGTTGCCGATCATTTATACCAACAAGGTCATAGATGTATCTCCGTGATTGCTGGTCCGCAGGAACATCGGAGCCATCATTTGCGGCTGCAGGGGTTTTTAGAACGCATGCATGAGTTGGGCTGCTATATTTGCCAGGAAGATATATATTATTCTCCTACTTCTACCTTTGAAGATGGGCATAAAGGTTTATACATCATCTGGGAACGTTTCTGTATCAAGAAACCGACAGCTATTTTCGCTACAAACGATATGTTAGCTTTAGGGGGGATGCAGGCGCTTTTGGAAAAAAGCTTGAGAATACCGGAGGATGTGGCTGTATCAGGATTCGATAACATTGATTATTCCAAAATGTTTCATCCTCCGCTAACAACGGTGCATGTTGATAAAATGAGAATGGGTGAGGATGCTGTTTTGTTGCTCGATGACTTGATAAAAAAAGAGCAAGTGACTCCGAAGCGAATTGAATACGAGCCTCAAATGATCGTGCGGAAATCTACAAAGGGAGAATGAAGATGAGAGGATGCGTATTAAGCGTCATTTTGGACTGTTTAGTTCTGTGCGCATCTCAATTGCTCCTCAGAAGATATTCAGCATCGCCATCATTATGATGGGTGTCTATACTAGTTATTTAAATTGCCCTGAGGAAATAAATATTCAATTGTTAAACAAGCTTATTATAAATTTACATTATCTTTAAGTTTTAATAATATTGCATAAATATTTAAATTTTATAGTTATAAATGAAAAGAGGAATAAATCTATTGATTAAAAAATGGGGAAGCAAGAGAACCCCCTAAATTTTAATGGGATTGTGGGAACGTTCCCACATCTCATCCTAATCTTTTTGCAATTTATAGTATTCAATTAGTTAATGATAATGAAAAAGGCGGTGAAATGGTTACAGAATATCTTCATAAGCATATGAACCTATAATTTATAATAAGACAAGCAACAAATAGATTAATAATTCTTTGCTTTGAATTTATATGCATTTAACAAGTCAGTAATAATATCAAATTATAAAACATATGGGAACGTTCCCGGAAAGGTGTATGAGGTGAAAAACATGAAGAAAATGGTCTCAGCAGTTCTTGTCTCAGCAGTTTTAGGAGTAGGTCTTCTTTCAGGTTGTGGAAATCAAGAAGAGAGTGCAAATGCAAAAGAAGATGAAGTAGTGGTAATTAAGGCACAAACGGCAGGGGCTGAAAAAACGCGAGTAGATAACTTGGTTAAAGCCGCTGAAGAACTTAATAGCCAGCTGAAAAAGGAAGGGAAGCATACTACAGTTCAGGTAGAGCCTAACATCTTCCAAGGAAGTTGGGATGATTACGCAAAACAATTCATGTTAGCCTTTAAAGCAAAGAAAGAACCGGACATTTATGCTACAGGTCATGAAAATATTGGCTGGTTGGCAGACGGGCATTATATTCAAACGTTAGATGATGTAAAGAAAGATAAATCCTATTCCGATGTATTCCCAAAACTCTGGGATTCCGTTAAATACAATGGACATGTTTATGCAGTTCCACAGGATACGGAAGCAAGACCTGTATTTTATAACAAAGATGTTTTAAAGAAGTTAGGATGGTCAGATGATCAAATCAACAGCCTTCCTGAACGTGTTAAGAAAGGTGAGTTTACTTTAGAGGATATGACTAAATTGGCTGAAGAAGCAAAGGCAAAAGGATTGGTTCAATATGGAGTTATCCATCGCCCGGTAGATGGCCCGGATTTCCAAGAAATTGCCTATGATTACGGTGCCAAGTTATATGATGAGAAAGATAACAAAATTGTTCTTGATAAAAAAGCTGTTGCGAAACAATTAAACTACTTCCATGATCTTGCACAAAAGAAATTGCTCCCGGACAACCTTACATCGATGGACTGGACAAGCGTTCATAAAACGGTTGTAAACGGGAAATCCCTGTTCTTCTACGGTGGAATTTGGAATGTATTTAACTGGAGTCAAGATAACTTCCATGATCAACTCGGAAAAGTAGATGCGAAGTGGGTAGATGAACACTTCGGCATGATGCTAATTCCTGCAGCGGATAAAGGCGGAAAACCTGTAACATTATCCCACCCGTTTGTGTATACTGTGTCTTCTCAAACGAAGCATCCAGAATTAGTTCAGCGATTATTAAAACTGGTTGCAGATTCAAAACTTCAAGCCGAGCATGATGTTACTACTACACATTTACCGGTAACGAAGAAAGCCGCAGAGGAACCGAAATTTAAAGAAAACATTACATTGAGCAAGGTTACTTATATGCTGGACTATACAACTTTCTTACCAAATGCCCAAGGATTCCCTACATATTCTAAGGCTATTTTTGGAGCTATCCAAGCTGTCGAATTAGGTAAGAAAACACCAGAAGCAGCATTAAAGGATGTAGAAACAGAACTAAAATCTTCTCTAGGCGATAAATTAAAAGTAGTTGAATAAAAACATTGCTACCGTACCTGGCTTTATGCCAGGTACATACATTTAAGGAGGAAATTCGATGCTTTTTTTCCGAAGATGGGGCTTGCCTTTTGTCATGCTAGGTCCATTTACCTTGTTAATTGCCATCTTCTTTTTTGTGCCAGTCATTTTAATTACAATTTTGGCGTTCACGAATATGGATTCTTCCATGCAATGGACATTTAATGGGTTGGCTAATTTTAAAAGGTTGTTCCATGACCCTAACCTCTTGGAAATCCTTAACCATACACTGGTCTATGTTTTTTTTACTCTATTTATTAACGTTGTATTTGCTTTAATTTTGGCTATTATCACCACATATTTTATTCAAAAAGAGTCGGTTAGTTTGTTTATTAGGACAGTTTGGATGCTTCCGCGCATGTCCCCCCCAGTCGTCTATGTTTTACTATGGCTATGGTTCTTAGATTCGAGTTCTTATGGTGTACTTAACAGCATCCGGTCTCTTATGCATCTGGAGCCTAAAGCTTGGTTGACAACCCATCCAATGCTAGTTGTCATTTTAGCCAATGGGATTATTGGAGCGTCTTACGGTATGATTATCTTTTCTTCTGCTATTAAATCTATACCACAGGATTTATATCAGGCAGCAAAGGTTGATGGGGCATCTATCTGGTCAATAATTGGAGAGATTATTATCCCTTCCTTACGTTGGCCCATCATGTTTGTAACTATGTGGCAATTACTTTCTTTACTAACCTCCTATGAATATATTCTTCTGTTGACTAAAGGGGGACCGTTACATGAAAGTGAAGTGCTTTCTCTTTATTCTTTTCATAATGCTTTCCAAAACTTTGAATTTGGCTATGGTTCAGCCGTTGCTTTAGTTCTTGTTGTTATCGCGCTGATGTTCTCCTTTATTTTGTGGAAAGTATTTGGGATGAATAAAATGGTAAAAAATTCACGTGTTGATTAAGGAAGGGGATCTCAACGTTTTATGAAGTGGATACGTAAATCACCTTATGCTATTGCCTATATTATTTTAGGTGTTACAACATTTCCAATTCTTGCGATGTATATTTGGCTAATCCTAAATTCATTTTCAGAGAAAATGAAATATGGTTTTATTCCTATTCATTTCACATTGGAAAATTGGAGATTCCTTTGGTCTAATATCAAGCAGGGAGGAACAGTATATCCTAGTATTTGGACGGCAACGTGGAATTCCTTTTTCTTTTCCGGAATGTTAACGTTACTCGAAGTCGTTATTGGATTAATGGCTGGATATGCACTGGCTCGTCTCAGCTTTCCTGGACGCCAGAGACTCATGCAAGTGACTCTGCTATTGCATGCATTTCCTAGTGTAGCGTTGTTAATTGCAGTATTTTATATTTTAAATTTCTTAGGTTTGTATGACACATTGTGGGGAGTTATTTTGGTCAAAACTGCTCTTCAAATACCGATGACTGCATGGATCGTTAAAGGATTCTTCGATGAGGTGCCTTGGGATGTTGAATGGGCTGGTTTAATCGATGGATGCAGTCGCCTAAAGGTTTGGTATCAAATTGTTCTTCCTCTTGTTAAACCGGGGATTGCTGCGGTTACAATTTTTTCATTTTTATCTGGATGGTCCGAATTTCTTCTTTTATATAGTTTTATAGTCAGTGATGATAACGTGACGTTGTCTGCTTATCTCCAAAAATTAATTAGTGATCCGAACCTAATTAATTACGGATTACTTAGTGCAGTTTCCTTATTTTATATGTTACCTATTATTGTCTTGTTTATCACAACGCAGAAATCACTGTTACAAGTAAGTGCTAGTGGAGGAAAAAGGATATGAAAATTGAACTAAGAAACGTTTCAAAGTCGTTTCATAAAGATGCCAATACTATTGAAAATTTAAATTTAACCATTCCTGATGGAGAGTTAGTTGCTTTACTTGGCCCTAGCGGTTGTGGGAAATCAACTACAATGCTCATGATTGCAGGGATTTATAAACCAAATGATGGAACAATTTTATTCGATGATGAACCTGTTAATGATTTAGAACCGAAAGATCGAAACATTGGAATGGTTTTTCAAAGTTATGCGTTGTACCCACATATGACGGTTCTAGATAACATTGCTTTTCCATTAAAGCAAATGAGGGTGCCCAAGGAAGAGCGTTATCACCGAACGAAAGAGGCGGCAAAGAGGGTACATCTTGAAAATTTCCTGGAGCGTAAACCTTCTGAGCTATCAGGTGGACAACAACAACGTGTTGCGCTAGCAAGGGCAATTGTAAAAGAACCGCGCGTTTTATTATTGGATGAACCTTTATCCAATCTTGATGCCCGGCTGAAAATCGAAATGAGGGAAGAAATACGCCGCCTGCAAAAGGAACTTGGTATCACAACAATTATGGTTACGCACGATCAAGAAGAAGCTATGACGATGGCGGATCGAATTGCTGTAATGAAAGAGGGAGAGATTGTGCAATACAGTACGCCTATCGATTTATATCAACAGCCTCAAAGTTACTTTATTGCTCAATTTATTGGTACACCGCCGATGAATTTCTTAAAGGGGACACTATTATCCAATGGAACTTCCTGCGAATTCAAGATGAGGGAAACCGTACATGCTTTACCGATAGCTCCGCCTTTTCAGGGTGAGAAAACTGTTTACTTTGGAGTTCGTCCTCATGACATTAGTATTGGTTGCGAGGGAGATCTTCAATTGAAAGGGAAGGTGTTACTCACAGAATCCTTAGGCCATGCTTCGCTAATTAGTGCAGAAGTGGAACAAACCTATATTCGTTTTATGACCTCACCGCAATTAAGACCGGAGATCGGAGCTATCCTTGACTTAGCGATAAAGAAAGACGCACTTCATGTGTTTGATATGAAAACAGGGGAAAGGCTCGGATGAACATGAAAAACGAATATCTTAAGTCAGCTATTCAATTTGCGAAAGAGGCAGGGCAACTCATTTTAGAAAATATGAATCAAAGCAACACCATTCAACAGAAACTAAATCATGCTGATCTTGTAACAGAAGTAGATCAACTTAGCGAAGATTTATTACGGAAGCAAATTAAAACAATGTATCCTGACCATTGGATTTTATCCGAGGAAGCAACTGGACAAGAAGATCCTTTTGAAATCATAAAGAAGGAAAAGAGCGGAATTGGTTGGATTATAGATCCTATTGACGGAACAACTAATTTTATTCATAGAATCCCTCATTTTGCTGTATCGATCGGAATTGTTAATGGGGGAGAACCGATGATTGGTGTAGTGTATAATCCTGCAACGGATGACCTTTACTATGCCGTAAAAGGTGAAGGTGCTTTTCATAATGAAACATCAATACAGGTAAGTAAAGAAAGCGGAATTCAACAAGCTGTGCTTGCAACAGGATTTCCATCTAAAGAATGGAAGGAAAACTCATCCGTCAGCAAGCAAATACATGCGCTAACTGGGAAATGCAGAAACATTCGCTTACTAGGAGCTGCCAGTTTAGACTTATGTTTTGTCGCCAAAGGATTAATATCGGGGTTTTGGCACGATGAACTTAACCCATGGGACACAGCTGCTGGGTTGCTCATTCTTCAGGAAGCCGGCGGCAAAGTAACCACGCGCTGCGGTCAACTGTATAATCTTGAAAACCGTACACTCGTAGCATCAAACGGATTTATTCATGATTCACTTCTGAAACTTCTTCAATTTTAGGAGGCTATGATGGAACATTATATTCAATCCTACTCTTTCCCAGGTGGCCCTATTACGTTAAACGTAAGCCAGGGGTATGCTTGTCAATTCAATTTGAATGAACCCGGAGAGGTAATTCTAGATGTAATCGCTTCTGTCCCAAACGGTGACTGGGCAATACGGGGCAAGGAATCAGCCTTTGTTACTATTTATGTAGATGGGAACTACAATCAAGATTTCATTTTTTACTATGGTGCGGAACAGTTCTTATATCAACGATTGCTCGGACGGCTAGAAGCAGGGGAGCATAAGATTACTTTTTTGTTTAAGGAAGAGCATTCTTCTGCTGAGATTAAGGAAGCTTGTTTTCATAAGGTAGAGGTTCGACAAATTAAGGACAAGGATCCGGATTCTATTTTTTATCGACATACGCCATTAATTTATGGACGTAATGTCAGCCATCCGTATGAAAGTACCTTTACGGATACGCCTCTATTAATTTACTACTATTGCGATCAGCACGATGATATGTCTATGACGTTAGAATATCATGTTATTTTCAGTCATGAGGATTGGGGAACTACTGCTCCTGCTCTTATGTCGAAATGGGGAAGGACAACGGATATTGAATGGGTATATCGCGTACGGATTGACGCTGTAGGAAATATAGTTGAAGATGAACGTAAGATTGAAGAATTCCAAGGACCTGAACATGTAACAACGATATTTCGTGGAAGCAGGGAGTTAGGACAACACCCGGTATTGCAGGCCAAAACCTTAAATGGAAATGTATCAGACGATATTAGTTCCAACTATCGTTATATGTTACGACCGGCTGTACGTCTCTCACGTAAGGTGAACCGTGAAGCGGTAATGAATATGTTTCTGTGGACATATCGAGTAACTGCAAAAGAAATGTTTCGTCAGGAAGCATTGGAACAATTGTCAAATCCCCAGAATCCTTTTTTAGCGGATCAACGAAATTATTTGTTCCTACAAGTCGCTCGTCATTCAGTAAATGGAAATCACCGTATCGGTAGGATAGATATTCGCGTGAAATTAACGGAAGATAAACAAATTTATACATCCATCGACGGATATCCGGAATTAGCTTATGAAAGTGTAGACGGACCCTTCTCAACTACGGTTAAGTTACCACAAGGAGCTACAATAGAGCAAATTGAGAATATTACAGCTTGTTATGTACCTATCGAGGAAGCAGCAGAAGATTATCGGATTGTTATTCCAGGTATACGTACAGCGTTTTTCCTAGGTAATGATTTCATGCCTATTCGACCTATGATTACATCAACACGAATCGTCGAGATTTCGGAAAAGCAACCGGAGGCGATTCTTTGGGAGAGAGTGAAATGATTGATATCTATACGAGCGAGCTCAGGAAAGCAGGAGAAGCATTATTAGAGCAAGTAAGGGACGGAAAAGTTGAAAATAAGGATTATTTCCATCTGGGCGTTGAATTACTTGAAATCCTTCAACACACAAAACCCGAACAAATGGAATATGTTAATATGCAAGCAGAATATTATCATTTAGATGGAAACCTTCGCCGGGCAGGGGAGAAATACCGTCGGGTGTTGGAGATAGACCCCGTTCAAGAATGTACAGAAGAAGACATTCGCCGAATAAAAAAGTTTTGCCCGATTTTGATGACGACTCCAAAAGAATGTTTCCCATTAAAGGATGTAGTGGCTATTCACCATCCAACGAAACCTTTGATTGGATACCATTTGTTCTGGGAAGATGATTATGATTTTCCCGATGATTATGAACCTTGCGATCACGAGGAATTATGGATCGAATATAATCCAACTCAGGACGTAATTACTAAAGTAATGACATTTTTCCACAGTCGTGTACTTGAATCTACGTTAGCGGTGGAAGAGGCTCACGAAAACGGACAACGCCCGATTATCAGGATTGAATGGGGGAAGCATGGATCCTTATTAGCTGGTTGGAAGGATATGCAAGAACCGCTTACTAGAGTATCCCTCGAGGAATGGATTACTAAAACATATGAACATGTAAAAGCAGGCGGACGTGTTTCAACCCATCCACTTAAGAAATATTGGCCTAAAGGATTTGATGGAACATTTGCGGAATATATAGATTTTTCTATTTCTGTTGATCCTCTTAGTTTTCTAAAGAAGAAGCCTTACATGTTTAAAACAAAGTGGGTAAACGCATCAATTTTCACTCAATGCCTACTATATAATTTTCATCCCAAAATGGAATGGCCAGATCGCTTTTGGACAAGCCTAGATGAAAATGGCATAATACAGAATCTACAGAATCGGAAACATAGCAGTTACCAAGTTGTATCGAAAGAGTAAGCGGGTATTGAGATAGTAAGTAACTTTACAAATCTATATACAAGTGAATAAAAAACCGTCTTTTTATAGTGGGGAGAGATCATCCGGCGACGTACAGAAGCGGTCAAACCTTTGTAGTGATTCATGCAAGGGTAAACCAGAGAGAAGAAGTATGCAATACTCCCTTTTCGTTGCACATGGCACATGGACATGTCGAAATTATAATTCACTCATATATAGTAACAAAATTTGTTTACTTACTTTCGATAATCTGGGTTATGTAAACACAATACCCTCCTATCTAAAAAAGATAGGAGGGTATTCGATTATGATCTAGCCTAGAAAATCATAGATTTCTTGTACCAGAACTTTCTCACATGATTTAGCTGCGCTCTACAATTGTCGCTACCCCTTGTCCGCCGCCGATACAAAGTGTTGCTAATCCTGTCTTGCTATCACGTTTTAACATTTCGTGAATAAGTGTTACTAAAACGCGGGCACCGCTGGCACCGATTGGATGCCCTAGCGCAATAGCGCCGCCATTTACATTTAATTTTTCTTTATTAAAATGAAGTTCCCGATCCACAGCAATAGATTGAGCTGCAAAAGCTTCGTTTCCTTCAATTAAATCGATATCTTCTAATTGGATAGCTGCTTTTTCAAGAGCTTTTTTCACTGCTTGAACAGGACCGATTCCCATAATGCTTGGATCCACACCTGCATTCGCATTCGCTTTTATCGTTACTAATGGTTTAATTCCTAATTCATCTGCTTTTTTACGGCTCATTACGACAAATGCTGCAGCACCGTCGTTAATTCCTGAAGCATTAGCAGCTGTGACAGATCCGTCTTTTTTAAACGCTGGACGAAGTTTTCCTAATCCTTCTGCTGTAGCGCCGAAACGAGGAAATTCGTCTTGAGCAAATACTGTTACTTGCCCTTTTCGACCTGGTACTTCTACGGGAACGATTTCATCAGCAAAGCGATTCGATTCGATTGCAGCTTGAGCCTTTTGCTGACTCCAAGCAGCGAACTCATCTTGTTCTTCACGTGAAATGCTATATGTATCACAGAGATTTTCAGCCGTAATTCCCATATGGTAGTCATTGAAGGCACACCATAATCCATCTTGAATCATGCTGTCTACTAAGTTTTGGTTCCCCATCTTAAATCCGTTGCGAGCCCCATTCAGCAAATAAGGAGCTTGGCTCATATTTTCCATGCCTCCTGCCACAACCACTTCTGCATCCCCGGCAAGAATAGCTTGTGTTGCTAAATGAACCGCTTTTAGACCAGATCCGCATACTTTATTAATAGTAAGGGCTGATACCTCTTGAGGTAAGCCTGCAGCAATAGCAGCTTGTCTTGCTGGATTTTGTCCTAGTCCAGCTTGTAAGACGTTCCCCATGATGACTTCATCTACTTGATTTACATCTACCCCAGCTTTTTCAAGTGCTCCTTTGATGACAACTCCACCTAACGAAGGCGCGGAAACATTTTGTAAACTACCTCCGAAACTTCCAATTGCAGTTCTTACAGCACTTACAATAACAACTTCTGTTTGACTCATGTCGAAATCTCTCCCTTAACATTGATGACTGTTGATTTATTTCCTCGACGTTACATATTAAATATTAAACAGCGAAAATCCTCTTAAATAACAATAATAATTTTCTTCATTTTCCGACAAATTTTGCGTTTCGTATACATCTACGATATATTTATTCTTGTCTTTTCTCTATTTTTCAGGATAAACTCCTCGACTCTTATGTCCGCTTATAAGAATATCCATGATGGAAATTCTGTTATTATATTTTGAAACAAAAAGCAGACATGTTTAACGCGGCGTATGTTAACTTGACATGAATCGAGTTGCAATATCGTACGATACAAGTAGAAGTAATACATATTTACTTTTTATACGTAAATACTACCAATAGTATTTGGAGTAACATTGAAGGAGACATTCTTATGAACTACAGGATATTTAGAGCTATTAACCAATTAGTCGGCCGTTATCCGCTTTTAGATAATATGATGATAACAATTTCTCAAAAAGTACGTTATTTGTATGCCTTTTTATTCATCTTAATGTGGTTTCGTAATAATGTTTATAAAAAAATCACGTTATATGCAGGGATATCTGCAGGAATAACATTATTTATAAATGGTTTTATAAGACGGTTCTATTTTAAACCTCGTCCATTTTTGAAACACAATGTACGTGTATTACCTCCATCCCCATCAAAAATGAATTCTTCATTTCCAAGTAAACACACAGCAATAGCATTTGCAGTAGCAACTTCTGTGCTTTTTTATAAGCGTTTATTGGGTTGTATTATGTGGCTATTAGCTTTTTGGGCAGGATTCTCGCGCATTTGGATGGGACAACATTATCCATCTGATATTATAGGTAGTGCCTTACTGGGGAGTTTAAGTGGTGTAGTGGTTAACAATACTTTGCGGGTATGGAATCCTTTCATTGTATGGACTATACATACCTATAATCGTATCTGTTCTTTGATAAAATTTCGTTAAGCTAACATGAAATAGGAAATATAAACTCAAAAACGCTGACTACTATCATCAGCGTTTTCCTTTCGTATCAGTTTTATGTACATTTTTCACATGTTTTGAGCATTTAGGAGCTGGAAATTTGTTTTCAGTATGGAGTATTTTCATTCGTTGTATATTATAAATGGCTTACAAAAGCCTATTCCAAAAAAGGATGTGACAGTATTGTTTAACGTTATTGGGCTTGGAAGAAGAAGACGTTCTAATATCGGTACATGGTCAACAATAGCAGCTTTAGGTGTTGGGGTAGGGGTTGCTTCCTATGCACTCAGACGTAATCAAGGAGGCCAAATTAAAAACATGCTTCCGAACCCAGGCAATAAGCAAGGTACATGGGATTGATACAAATTCACCTTTGACTATTATTTTTTTATGTTTAAAACTTGATAATAGGGCGATAGAAGGAACTCGACTGATGCAAATCGGTCGAGTTTTTAAAAATGATTAGAGCCTTTTGTTATGAATGGGCGATATAGATGTATCAAAATTATGTAAATAAAGAACGTATTTCTCTAACCATTTTTTATATTTAATATAGCAAGTCATATAAATTCTTCTGTAAGATAAAAGGTCTTATACTATGGGGAACGATTTCAGGATATTGAGGTGATTGAATATATGCCAATGCTGGATGTGGATGGTATTAGTTTGTATTATACAGTTAAGGGAAAAGGGATTCCGATTGTTTTTATTCATCCCCCTGTACTCACTCACGTGAATTTTAAGTACCAAATAGAGGAATTATCCCAAAAGTTTAAAGTTATTACTTTTGATATTAGAGGTCACGGAAGGAGTCAGTATTCAAGACAACCGATAACCTATCCGCTGATTGTTGAAGATATTAGACATCTGTTGGATCATCTGGAAATCAATAAAGCATTCATATGCGGATATTCGACCGGAGGCTCTATCGTATTGGAATTTTTGGCGACTTATGCCGACCGGTCCTTAGGAGGCATTGTAATTAGCGGAATGTCTGAAGTGAAGGATAGGCGCCTAAAGAATAAGATTTCTTTAGGGATGGCACTTGCGAAAGCAGGAGCCGTTTCTGTCCTGGCTCTATCCATTTCAAGGAGTAATTCGAATACACTAGAGTTGTTCATAAAGATGTTTAAAGAAGCCCGAAAAGGAGATGCAAGAAATATCGAGCAGTATTATCGTTATAGTTTGCACTATAATTGTACCAGCCAGCTAGAAAACATTGATCTTCCGATTTTGCTGGTCTATGGTAAGGAAGATCAAATATTTTATCATTATGCCAAGCTGTTGCACGAAAAATTGCCATGTAATGAATTAAAGTTCATTGATAATGTAAAGCATCAGATTCCTACAAAAGCAAAGATTGATTTAAATGAAATGATTAAGCAGTTTGTCTATATCCATAACGAGATGAATAGGGAGGAAACTTTCTCTTTACCATAAAATAGATCATACAATTAGAAGAACCATTACAGTGAGCAATGAGATGTATGCTCTTTGCAAAGAAATGTGATACATAATTAAGAAAGGCCAGGAGGAGTTATCATAACTAGATAACTCCTCCTGGCCTTTGAACATATAATCATTTATTTTTGTTTAGTTCGAGTTTTGTTTTATCATCCGTTTATTATGCCTTTTCTGAAATCGTTGAAAGAACCAAATTGGAATTGCAATCCAAGAACAACGAAAGAACCAAATTGGAATTGCAATCCAAGAACAACGAAAGAACCAAATTGAAATTGCAATCCAAGAACAGCTGGCTAAATAACCACCCAGTACATCACTTGGATAATGAACTCCCAAATATATACGGCTTATCCCAATCGCAAGAATCATGATTGCACTAACTAAAATTAAAATGCTACGGCCGAATGAACTTTTAACATGCCGCCACAGCAAAAAAGTGACTATTCCATACAAACTAAAGGCTGCCATCGAATGTCCGCTAGGGAAACTGAATCCATTCGCGTCAACAATGCGATGAATAGTTGGTCGGGCACGATGAAATATGATTTTTAATATCCAATTTAAAAGTGCCGATCCGATAACAACCCACACGAATAAAATCAACTCTCTTCGGTGATGCAAAACCTTATATAAAAAGAAGATGATCGCTAACGTAAGAAAAACAACTGGAAATCCCGCCCCGATGAAAGTAAAGAATTTCATAATACTGGTAAGCGTTGGAGATTCCAATCCTTGAATGAAAGAAATGACAATATTATCAAACTCAATAATTTTCTTATCACTAATAAGCAGCGCGATGAATCCAAATGCGCTGGCACACAAAAGACTAATAAAGAATGCACGGGTTAGTTGCAATTTCAAATTCATTTCGTTAAAACAAACCTCCTTAAATGCGCAAGATCATCATTAATAGGGCAGCGATTACGGCAATCGCACTGCTCGTACTGAAAGCGGCCATAGGTCCAAACATCTGCCATAGATAGCCTGCCATAATACTTGCTGGCAATGCCGCCAAACCGGTCATGGCATTGAAGGTACCCATCGCTGTGCCTCTTTGCCCTTCGGGTACAATATCAGCAATATAAGCTTTTTGTATTCCTTCGGTAAAAGCGTAGTAAAATCCATATAAAATAAACAATACCCAAATCCAAGAAACACTTTTTGCTATACCAAATCCAAAGTAAATGGCTGCAAAAATCAAAAACCCGGAAATGAGGACGGGACGACGACCAATACGGTCAGATAACATTCCTATAGGCATCGAAAAGATACTGCTACTCATATTCAATGCGAAAAAAGCTAGTGGAATCAAAGCGGGAAGCATCCCTGCGTCCTGTGCCCGTAAAGCTAGAAAAGCATCAGAGAAATTACCCACCGTAAAAAACGTGAAAATCAAAGAAAACCAAATAAAGCGACGATCTAGATTTCTAAAACCTATTTTCGGAAGGTTTGCTTGTTTTACATTTTCTCTTCGATCCTTTTCTTTCAAAAAAAAGATGATAAGTATAACTGCCAGAATCCCAGGAATAACGGATAGCCAGAATACGAGACGATAATTCCCTGCATAAATAGCTAAAATCCCAAAAGCAGCCAATGGTCCTAATGCTGCACCCAAGGCATCCATAGCACGGCGAAAACCAAACGCTTTCCCACGCTCTTCTTTCGTGGTGGAGTCTGCAACGAGCGCATCACGCGGCGAAGTTCTTATTCCTTTACCAAACCGATCAGAAAAACGAATGATAAGAACCTGACTCCAGGAGGCGCTTAACGCGAAAAGCGGTTTTGTCAAATTGGATAGACCATAGCCAATTAACATGAGTAGCTTATGTTTACCCAGGCGGTCCGTAATCCAGCCGGAAAACAATTTTAAAACACTGGCAGTGCTCTCGGCTATTCCTTCAATGATACCGATTGACCCTACCTGTACGTGTAAAACGGACGTAAGATATAGAGGCAGGATAGGCATAATCATATTACTCGATAGGTCAGTAAATAAACTGACAAAGCCAAGTACAAGAATCATCGGATTCATTGTAAATAGCCCTTTTTTGTTAGGTTCAGCCGAAGAATTCATTTCATCACCTCCACTTTATTGATTCGTATAGGAAACCGGTAAAAGCAAGTCCACTTCTGTTCCTTTTCCTTCTTCACTTCGTATCTTAATTTCTCCCTTATGCTGTTTCATAATATTTTTTGCGATAGCTAGTCCTAATCCCGTCCCTCCTGTCTCTCGGCTCCTTGCTTTATCGACTCGATAAAATCGTTCAAAAACATGTTCTACATCTTCCTTTGGAATACCAGTCCCATAGTCTCTTACCCGTATCAAAGCATACTCTGCGTTCTTCTCTAAAAACACTTCAATTTTGTCAGAACTATATTTGATGGCATTATCGAGCAATATGATGATGACTTGTTTTATCTTTAGTTCATCTGCTTTAACTACGATAGGAGCTTGACTGTAATGGAGTGTAATTTCCCTTTTATACACATCTTTGAATTGCTGTAGAATGCTGTGACATAGCGATATCAAATCCAATGATTTTACTTCTAAAATATTTTCTTTTTCTGACGCAGCTAAATCTAGTAATGCTTCTGTCATTTTTTGCATTCGAGTTGCTTCTGAATGAATTGCCTCAATCGCTTCTATTGTGATTTCTTCGTTTTGTATACCTCGTCTTCTTATTAAGTTGGCGTAACTCCTAATGACTGTAAGAGGAGTCTTTAGTTCGTGGGAGGCATCCGAAATAAACTGTTTTTGTTTTTCGGAATTTTCTTGTAGCCTCCTGATCATACGATTAAACGTTGTAGCCAGTTTTTCAAGTTCGTCTTTTGTTTGTTTATGAATGGTTATTGTTTTTGGAACACCGCTCTTTTCAATATCTTCCATCGTTCTAATCATATTAGAAATAGGTCGCATAATAATATTTGATAACCATCTTCCCCCGAGAAGAGATAATATAATGGCGATAGCGGAACAAGCAATAAGAATAGATAATAAAATGTCTTTTCTCGTTTCAAGTCCGGTTAAACGCTCACCCATCTCCAAAGTTCCCACAACATCATTATGCGAAGTAATAGGAACGCGAATGATCAAGATTTGCTCCTCGCGAATTTTGCGTAGCTGTGACTCAGACTTTTTAGAGAATTTACCTTCTATATCAGATAAATGATTATCATTCGTGACTTGGCTTTTAACATGAGAATCAGGATTTACAATCCGAATGAAAGAATGGTCGACTAAATATGATTTTAATGTGTCTTCTGTCAGCGTCGTTGCATTTTTTTTATGAAGTTCTTGTATAATATCGTGTGCTTTTTGAAACAGCACTTCTTCCTCCATATTCACAGTCGTCTTCATAAAAGAAAAGAATACAACAACGTTTATAATCAGTAATATGCAGAGTAGCCAAGCTGTCGTTATCAGATTGATTTTTGTTGTGATCTTCATATTAATTCTCCCTGATGGCATAGCCTACTCCTCGGATTGTATGAATTAATGGAGAAGAAAACTCCTCGTCTATCTTCTTTCTAAGATGCCGAATATACACGTCGATTACATTCGTTTCGCCTTCGTATTCATATCCCCAAACATGAGTAAGAATGCCTTCACGTGTTACAATCTTGTTTTTATTAGTAAGCAAATACACTAATAAATCGTACTCTTTGGGAGTTAGTGAAATGGATTTCTCATTCCTTGTCACTTCTCTCGTATCGATGTTTATCGATAAATCAGCAATAGATAAAAAAGGGGGGGATTCATTTGATGGAGCACCGGCTGTGATCATGGTGCTCGAACGAATACATGAACGTATCCGTGCAAGAAGTTCTTCCATTTCAAACGGTTTTGTAACATAATCATTTGCCCCTTGGTCCAAGCCCATGACTTTGTCTAACGTTGTATTCCGGGCTGTTAAAAGGATTACCGGTACATAGATATCTGCTTTTCTTAATCGTCGCAATACTTCTATACCACTGAATTTCGGCAACATTACATCCAGCAAGATCAGATCTATGTTTGCGTGTAAGGCTACTTCTAATCCTGATTTTCCATCATGTTCCACTAACACTTCATATCCTTCATACTCAAGTTCTAACTTTAAAACCCTTGCTATTTGCACTTCATCTTCTATGACTAAAATACGTTTGTTCATAATCTCCTCTTCTTTCCGCATTCATTACCCGACATGTTCCCCGTGAAAACGGTCTGTATACACTGGATATTACATTTACTTACTTATTGTAAGGCGCAACATCTCAAACAGCAAGAAGTTCAAAAACATCCACACTGCGCCGTATACATATCCGCCTGCGATATCACTCGGAAGTACATGATAAAGCGCAATGTTCGAAATAGCTACACATAATAAAAGTAAGATACCCAGGATGGGACCAACAAATTGTATATACGTATTCTTCAGATGGCGTAGCGTTAGAAATAAGCACGTGCCATATATAATGATGGTGATTGTTGCTTTTTCATCCGGAAAAGCAGGAGAGCGAGTTGCTGCTTCTTTTCCAACAAAATGAAAATACGACAGTCCATGTAAGATCGCATTATGATATATGTGCGCCCCTAGTATAGTGATAGTCAGCAAAAGGCCTTCAAGCCATCTATTCCTCCCTTTTCTCCAAATGGCTAAAATCGTAATAATAATTAGGACACTAAATACGATGGGAGACTGCAACACAAGGAGTCTTCTCATACTACTTATCCATCCTGTTTGGAATATAGAATGGACAATATATGCAGTAACTTCATTAAACTGAGTAAATTCATTATATAAGTAATCCTGCGCAAGTCCGAGCATTAAGATAATCATTCCTAGCAAGGCCAGTGTAAGACCGATAAGGAATACTTTCGTTGCCCGGATGGTTCGAAAGTAAGACATGATCCTGTTAAGCAGTCGTACGAAAAAGCTTTTGATTTGATTCTTATAAAATCGGTAAGCTAGTAACGCTCCTAAAACTAAAGCAAGTACAAGGATAATGATGATCAGATATCGACCGGCCGATTTATGGAAGTCCTCCCAGCGCGGTCCTAATATTTTCCCGAGTGTAATAAAGCAAATTCCCCATAAACTTGCCCCTATATAAGCTGGAATAAAAAAGGTTCGATACGGCATTTTGGAAATGCCGGATACGTACCCTGTAAAGTGCCGAATCCCGGGAATGAAGTACGCAAACAACAATAATTTACTACCAGACCGTTCCATCCAGGCAGCTGTTTTGTTATATGTTTTAGGACCTAGGTGAACATACTTCCCGTACTTCTCAATGAGTCTATAGCCACCCATCCTTCCGATCCAGTATGTGATTGTGATGCCAATTCCCCCTGCAGCGATCGTTGTTAAAAGAGCCAAAGTATAATCCATTTTTCCTTGAAACACGAAGTATCCGGCATAACTCATAAAGAATTCACCTGAAATAGGAATCGCAATAAGTTCAAGTACGATCACTGCAAATAAAATTAGATAACTGTGATGCTCAAATATTGAAATAAAATGTTCCATGTCATTCCTCCGAGCCTGATTCTTTTTCGTTCTTATCTTTTAGGTAACAAAAGATGCTTTGCACATGCAATTGGTTACCAATTGTTTTTGTCTTCATTTTTAAACCACTATAGCACTAAACTCTCGTTTCTTTTTCTTTTTTAATCCATTTTTAATGTAATTTTCATAGGATGTTCAGGTTCCCTCGATACACTCAGAATGCATGTTTTGGTCAACTTGATTTTACACGAGGAACCAAAACCATATAAGCAAGGAGATGAACAATATGAACTATGAAATATTTCAATGGATTAATGGTTGGTCCGGTCATTCCTCTTATCTAGATAGAGGAATGATATTCATCACTAATAGCGTTCCTTATGTCGCAATCGCACTTATGTTGTTCCTATGGTTTGCAAACAAAGAAAAACGAGCGGAAAAACAGTACACAGCTGTATATGCTGTCTTTTCTTGCTTACTGGGATTGTTCATAAACGCAATCCTGCACCTTGTCTACTATCATCCACGTCCATTCGTAACACATCATGTTCACCAGTTAATACCGCATCCAGCCGATTCTTCGTTTGTAAGTGATCACGCGGTATTAGTATTCTCTATAGCATGTACGATGTTGCTGCGAAACGATTCGTGGAAGTATCCCGTATTAGTATGGGCTATCATTGTTGGTATTTCACGTGTATTCGTCGGAGTCCATTATCCTGCGGACGTGATTGGTGGCGCTCTTATTTCATATGGGGCAAGCATATTGATTATGCAGTCCTCCAAAAAACTGGAGCCTTTGGTACAAGTAGTGTTCTACATGTATAACAGATTAACGAAACATATCCCTTTCCTAGCTAAGTACAGCTATAAAGATCTACATCAGGAAAAATGAGGATTTTTTCTAATGAAAAAGAGGCTGTAATAAGAGTACAAGGCTCTATGATTACTTGATAAACAAACTTTTTCTTATTATGGGGAAATGTTGTATTTTCTATTTTTGTCTCTTTTGATGTACTGTAATTTACTTATTTTGAATTTTGAAGATTCCATTTACATGAATGAAACAAGGAGATAAGAGAATGAAGAAGATTGTTGAGGGAACGATGCAACGAGGCATATTAATGATTGTTTGTGCTCTCATTATATTGGCTTGGGGGGGCATTTCTGCTTTCCAAATGCAGCGCGACTACTTACCAGGAATTAATAATAACACTCTTACAGTAAGTATGCGTGTTCCTGCGGAGCAAGCAGATCAAATCAAGAAGGAGATTACAGACCCGCTTGAGAGTGCTGTACAAACTACAGACGGATTAGCGAACGTAGAGACAACCTCATATGATGGTGGTTTGTTTATGAGTTTGTATTTTCCTATGAATTTTGACATGAAGAAAGCGGAAGATGAAGTAAATAAAGCATTGGCAAATGCTCAGTTACCGCCTACTGTTACAGCGAAACCAACTGTGACGAGAGTAACTACAAGTTCATTTCCTATTTTAACGTATAGCTTAACAAGTTCTAAGTTTAATGAACAAGCACTGCGCTCTAACGTACAACAAGACATTGTGAAGCAAATGAAATCTGTACCAGGTGTTTCAGATGTGAGCGTCTTTGGAGGAGCAAAAGATGGGTTTGTGTTAACCGTACGCATGAAAGAATTAGTAAAAAACGGATTAACACTAGATGATATCAATAAAGCATTAGCTACATCTCTCCCAAGTTTGCCAAAAGGAACGATGTTAAATAATCAATTATCCATCCCAGTAAGCTTCGATGGATTAACACTAGATGAACAACAAATTAAAAATGTACTTGTTAAAAATACGGAAGGGAAATCCGTACCTTTATCATCGATCGCAGATATCTCTCATTCCTTAAATGATATGAAGACCGTGTCTAGAACAAATGGTCAAGCTAGCGTGGTGCTAAACGTCATTAAAACACCTTCTGCTAATATTACCGACGTAGCAGAACAGGTAAAAGATCGAGTGCAACATCTTGCATCCGTTAAAAATGGTGACGTTTCGTTACATGCCTTATTGGATCGTGAACAGGAGTTAAACAGTTCCTTATTTGGGTTAGTTCGAGAAGGATTACTCGGCTGTTTATTCTCTATGATTTGTGTCTTTTTCTTTTTCCGTAATGTTCGATCCACTTTACTCATCGCAATCTCATTACCGATTTCTTTATTGGCAACAACTGCGATATTGAAATCTATGGGTATCACGTTAAATATCTTAACGGTTTCCGGTCTGATTGTAGCGATGGGACGAATTGTGGATGATTCGATTGTCATTTTGGATAACATGTACCGTAAAAGAGAAGAATCGAACGAGAAAGCTTTACTTCCATTACTGGCGTCTGCCGTAACGGAAATGTTACCTGCAATTCTCGCGTCCACTTTAACAACCATTGCAGTATATATACCAATCGCCATGGTAGGAGGCATTATAAGTGCATCTTACAGCGGATTTGCTTGGTCAGTGGTCATTGCGCTTATTACTTCATTCTTTGTTGCGATGTTCGTTATCCCAGCTTTAGCATTCATGGGCTGGAAAGGTGCTCCATCCAATAAAAAAACGGTAAGCATGGAGCCGATAATGAAGCCGATTTTACAATCTGCTTTTAAGCGTAAAAAGACAATGTTATTCGTATCCGGAATCATCTTTATCTTCGCAGCCGTTTATGCTGCATTTCTCCCTGTCAGCTTTTTGCCAAGCGCTAAATCTGGTCAAATTGCTGTTAAGATGGAACTACCTAAAGGAAGTACCTTACCAGAGGTAGATGCGGAAGTTCAAAAAGTAGAAAAAGCTTTACAAACAAATGCTAAGGTAAAATCCTATTCATCTAGCTTTGGGTCCACGATGACCCCTCAAAGTGATGATGTATTTGACCAAGGTGGAGGATTTATTCAGAATCCAAATGTTGCGAATCTGTCTATTGCATTGAAAGATGCTAAGGATGCTGATTCAGTTATTACCACATTGCAATCAGAGTTACCACATCTTTCTGATAAAGTAGCATACACTGTGACCAGCCAGAATATCTCCGGCGACGATTCTCAAATGAAACTATTGCTGACTGGTGCAGACCAAGCGACACTGGATCAAACTGCTCAAACAGTTCGAACCGAGTTAGCAAAAATATCTGGATTAAGCGTAGATGGAAAAGTAGATCTAACGAATGGGTTACCAAAATATAAAGTAATTTTAAATCGTTCAGCCATTGAACAACGAGGTGTGAATGTTGCCGATATCCTGAAAGTAGTAAACAGATATATGGTACAGACAAAAGATGCAACTATCACGATTGATCACAAGAGCCTTCCAGTAGACGTATACCTAGATCAAATTTCTTCTGGACAAGATGCAAAGGTTCAGCTTAATGCTTCGCCAAGCGACGTAATGTCCTCACTGGCAGGTGAAACATTTAAAGCGAAAGATGGAAACAGTGTAAGATTTGACCAATTAGCAACGATTACAAAAGATGCATCTCCGTCTACAATTAGTGAACGAGATGGTCAACCATTCTCTGTCGTTACGGCTCAAATTACATCGAATGACATTAGCAAAGTTTCAGGCCAAGTGGATCAAACACTGCAAAACATGAAGCTTCCGAATGGTGTAAGTTATTCTATGGGAGGCATATCAGAACAAGTCAAACAAATGATTTTTGATATGTCAGTTGCTGTAGCGTTCTCCATTTTATTAGTGTTACTGATTACTTCATCAGTATTTAAAGGCTGGAGAGCTCCACTAGCTGTACTCCTCAGCATTCCGCTTGCCTTAAGTGGTGTAGTAGTTGCACTGGTATTATTCGGCGGGGAGTGGAACTTAGCTGCCTTAATTGGTGTGCTGATGCTGACGGGAATCGTGGTAACGAACGGAATTGTATTAATCGACAAGATCGAACGAAACCGAAAAGAAGGAATGGATGTAAAAGCAGCTGTATTACAAGGCAGTCTGTCTAGGATTCGACCAATCTTGATGACTGCCGGTGCTACAATCCTTACGTTATTACCTCTTGCGTTCTCACATAGTGCGGATACTGTAATTTCTCAAACGCTAGGAATCGTGGTAATCGGGGGGATGATTACGTCCACATGTAACAGTTTTATTATTATCCCAATTATGTACGAATGGCTCCATAAGAAGTATGTTCCTAAAAAACTAGCAGTAACAGAAGCTAGAACACAGGATATGCGCTAAGCTCATGAACATTAAAACACCCGGGTTTGAGGATACCTCCGAGCCCGGGTATTTTAACAGAGTAGTTATCCATTGGAAAATAAGTTTGTTGTGATAAAAGGAAACAGTCCCTTTACAAGTTTTACACGTAATAGTGAGGTCATTGGTACATACGGGGATAAAGCAATAGAAGTAGACTTACCTGCTTTAAGACAAGCTATCCGTAGTGGAGAAGTGAAGAATGTTGCAATACTGGCTCCAAAGCAGATTGAAAAATTGATTGAACGGGATACTACAACTTCGGACTTCTGGAAAAACAAAGCTTTATCATGGACAAAAAGGGATTCAGAGTATCTAATAAAAGGAGAAATTCCAAAAGAGTTCTTTAAAATTAAAGAGTAGGGAAGGATGGGACAGTCATGAAACTGTACTTCAAGAAAGAGTGTCTAGGCTCCATTCTTAATGTAAGCGCAGAAGGAACATGGATGTTTGGTACAATAGAGCCAAATGAAAATATGAGCAAATTTCAAGAATTTTTTGTTAAGCTTATTGACGAAGAAGGGTTTGTAGAAGAAGATATGAATCCTGAATGGTTAGATGAAGTAAATTGGTTTATCATGAATGACCAACAGGAACTGAAGGGTATCGAGTTACCAGCTATTTATGAAGATGGTGAAATCAATTGGAGATGGAGATAATATTGTAATGAAAAAGTGAGGAGAGATACCTCACTTTTATTATCGGATCACACACCCCTCTGCCGAAGAGCGAATAGTTTGTACCGCCTGAGATATGGGGTTTGCGTTCTATTTTATCTTCACAGAATTCACGGGTTCTTTAACCGTCAAAACACCGGTATCAACGAGTATGGATTGAGCTCTTCCTATCAAATAGGGAAGATTTTTAAGTGCTCTTATGAAGAAAAGGAAAAAAGGGTGGTTAAAGATGAATGTAAAACCTTTTGGTAAAGCAACAGAAGAATCAATCAGACAGTTAGAACAACTCTTAGGGTTCACGCTTCCGGAAGATTATAAAAGATTTTTAAGTGAATATAATGGGGGCACTTCTAAAGTTAGATACAGTACATTCTTTGTTAAGGAATTGAATCAAGAAATTCCTCTAGACGTTTTATATGGTGTAGATGTGAAAAGATCTTTTGATTTAAGTACGTGTTATGAAGAATTCGAAGAAAATATGTTACCGAAAAGTTTAATAATAGGTGACGACCCGGGATCAGGATTGATTGTACTCATTACAGATGTTGAAAACTACGGTGTGTATTATTGGGATCACTCTTTTTATTTCCCGCAATCAAGCGAAGTAGAAAATACTTATAAAATTGCCGATAGCTTTAAAGCGTTTATTAGTAGGTTGAAAAATCCCTAATTATAGGTTTAGATAATTTGATTAACAAGTCGATAGTTAAGTAAATTGTACTCACTTTTGATAATAAGAATTTATGTGAAATTAAAGCATTCATATCATATTTTATAAGACTGTGAAGTAACTCTTCTTCACAGTCTTATTTTGTTCCTTAGTGATTGTAAACAAGTGAATTTGTGTGAAAGCTGGAAGGAAATTATAGAAACGACAGAAATTTCTCTAGATAACAGATAAATTAATTTATCTTTTTATTTTACTAATAAAAACTTCTGGAGGGATGTGTGTAAGAAGAATTAAGCATATGCAACTCTGACCATGAATACAATAGTTCCGAACATCTATACATAACGCAACTACAAATAAAACCCGCCCTCCAAAAAAATCCCACCCAAATTCATGCACTACAAGTGTCATGCTTTCATACAATACAAAGACTAAATAGATACCCAAATCCCAATTTGGCTCTGGCGTAGGCAAGGAGGGTTATAACAGTTGAAGGAAAAAGACTTTGGATCCTCGGCTTACGAAAAGGGAACGCGAAGTATTCGAGCTGCTTGTACAAGACAAGACGACGAAAGAAATCGCCGGCGAATTGTTCATCAGCGAGAAGACGGTGCGTAACCACATCAGCAATGAGATACAAATGCAAACAAAGTTGGACAAGCTAATCAATTCGGATAGATGGCTGTTGAACATTATTAAAGAAACGTATGATAGATATATAGAGGACGTGGTAATTGATACATTGGAATAATTTCTGAGGGTGTTAAGACTATACTGTTTATTGACCAAAAAACAGATCGTATTATATCAGCGTTTCTGCAATATTAATAAATTATAAAAATAAGAGACACTCCAGCTAAAATTTAATACATAAAAACCTCACAGAACATTTTCACAAGTGTTTAGTTTTGCTGCGCAAAATTATTTTTCTTATAGAGCTAAATATCTATAGTATCGATGTCATAAAGTATATAAAAGTGAAATATGAGGAGGCGAGCCTATGCAAATACACGTGGTACAAAGGGGAGATACCTTATGGGCACTTTCAAGATATTATAATGTTGACATGAATCAAATAATCAAGGCGAATGGACTAGAAAATCCCCATACTTTAGTAGTCGGTCAATCACTTATCATTCCTACACCTGATTTGATAAGTCATATCGTTAATGTAGGAGATAGCCTCCCGTCAATCGCCCAGCAGTATGGAGTCTCGGTACAATCCATTTTACAAGCAAACAAACTTAATATTTACTCCCCGATTTATCCAGGGCAAAGCCTAATCGTCCCTACAAGTTCCCGGACAAAGATTGAGGTAAATAGTTATACTACGAATATGAGTGATAAAGGGGCAAAAGAAATCGCAAATGTAGGGCAGTACCTTACTTATCTTACCCCGTTTACGTATACTTTCAAAAAAGACGGTACCGTTATCACGATAAACGATAAATCTATTTTAGCAGCTTCCAAGGCTCAACATATAGCGCCTCTTCTTGTTCTCGCAAACCTTGCGGATGGAAAATTCGACTCTGACCTTGTGGCAGCTATTCTTCGTAAACCTAATCTACAAGAAACGCTTATTACAAATATACTTAATATAATGAGGAATAAAGGCTACACTGGTTTAAGCTTTGATTTTGAATATATATATCCAGAGGATCGCGAGAATTATAATGCGTTTTTACAGCGAGTAGTAACTAAGTTGCACAAAGAGAGGTTCTCTGTTTCTGCAGCGCTGCCACCGAAAGTTAATGACGAACAAAAGGGATTGCTATACGAAGCACAAGATTATACCGCTCAAGGGAAAATTTTAGATTTTGTTATACTCATGACTTATGAATGGGGATGGGCTGGCGGACCGCCATTGGCAATTGCTCCAATTAATGAAGTGAAACGTGTTTTGAATTATGCTGTTACAGCCATTCCGCGCAATAAAATCCATATGGGGATACCTTTATACGGAAGAGACTGGAAAATACCCTGGGTTCAAGGAACATTTGCAAGGGTCGTCAGTAATCAAGAAGCAATTCGAACGGCTGCCAAATATGGTGCCGAGATCTATTATCATGAAACATATCAGTCTCCCTTTTTTCGTTATACCGACGAAACGGGCCAACAACATGAAGTCTGGTTTGAAGATGCGCGCAGTATACAAGCAAAATTTGATACAGTGAAACAATATGGTATTCGCGGTATAAGCTATTGGAAATTGGAAAATCAGTTCACACAAACTTGGGTAGTTCAAGATTATAATTTTCAAGTACAAAAGCTGTTATAAGATCTTTATTCTGAAAAGTATGGTCGGTAACATTTTTAACAAAAAGGATTAGTTATGGGATGTTTAACTTTGCATTCAGACTGATAAGCAGGCTTTGATACAAAGCAATTCAAATCAGAATCCAGAAATCTTTAATTGTATAAGTTAAATCTTAAAAGCAGAAGATTGTTTTTTAGTTCCCAAATGAGCTTAGGAATGCTAAAGCGGGATTGCAGAAGAAGGGGAAAGATACAGAAAGAAAATCGAAGTTTATTACTGGCTGTATAAGGAAATACGAACATCAACTGAATCGAATAAACTAATTTTTCTGGGACAGGGTATGGCTATGGTTATCCATACCCTGTCCCATATTATCTATATCCGTATGATTATCCTTATGTGCCTACAGTTACGTATTACTAAGAGGCATTAGTTTTATGCATTATTTTTATAAATTCTACTTTGTTTCTTGGATAACTAATAAAACACCACTGAGAATTAGGATGGATCCTATCCAAAACGTTACACCTATATTCTCTCCTAGAATAAGCCATCCGAGTAATGTCCCAACCAAGGGTTGAAAGAAGAAAAATAACCCGCCGCTTGAGGCGTTAAGCATTTGTAACCCGCGATTCCAAAGTAGGAATCCACCAGCCGTTGAGACAACGCCCAAATATAAGACCCCTCCCCAAATAGTCGGATGAGTCAGTTGATAGATATTAATTTCGTGTAACCGTCCCAAAACAAAAGGGGTCAGCATAACTATGGCGACCAAGATTGAATAGGTCGTCACCACAATTTGCGAATAGTTACTTGGAACACGCTTTATAAGAACGGACATGAGGGCCCATGTTAAAGCAGCAACAAGCAGTGAAATACCACCAAGTTGATTGGATATATCCATATGACCCTTTCCAACAATGAGCAATACCCCCATTGTTGCTAAACAAACGGACAGTCCCTTTTTTACATTCAACCGTTCTTTAAGCAGTAGACGGGCAAAAATAACCATAAATGCTGGTGTTGAAGAAGTGATAATTGCCCCCATTTGTGCTGAGGATAGTTTAGTCCCTATTTCCTGAGTAACAATAGAAATAGTGTTGCCAATTACCCCAATTGCTATGATTAATAGGAGATCACGTCTATGAATTCGCCATGATTGTCGTGTCATCAAACCGATAATGAGGAGTGCGATGATAGCCACCAAATATCGCATCCAAACCAATTCCAATGGAGGTATGATGGATACTACAATTTTAACAACGACGTACATACCGCCCCAAATACTGGCAGCTAAAGCTAAATATATAGAACCTAACCAGGTGTTTTTCATTTTTTGTACCCTCCGTCTTTAAGTTTAGGTCAAGAATGCCCCTAACGGAGAGAGGTAGTCACCTTCACTCCACTAAGGGCGGAGGAGTGCTACTGGTACATCGTTTTCAAATAACGGAGTCCAATACATTTTGATTCACCTCTAGTTCAATTTAAATACTGTTATTATACATGGTTTTATAGTAGCAAATGATTCTATTTTTGAACAGATAAACTGTATCTAATAACCCACGAATGTTCCATTTAAAATTTCCTTATCTGGAGCGAGAAGAATTGCATAGAAGTTATGTTGCTTTAGTTATAGAAAGTGACGTTAACGTTTAGTCCAATGTATAACAAGCTAGGGAGTTTAAATTATACAGAGAGTTTCGTTTCCATAATCGGAAAGTTTAGGAGTATGAAAAAATCCGCTATTGCCCTAGTAAGATTGTCCAATTCTTTTCTCTTTTATTTGCATTAACTAGTAGTAGTGAAAAAAAAGGATGGGACGAAAATGGAAATTAAGGAATTTTATGACTCGACTCATAAACTTATGGGTGAAAAAAAGGAGGATTCTCCTAGCCAAAATAGTAAAGAAATAAATAAGGATCATGATATTGAAGTTAGTGTAATCATTCCTTCTTATAATAAATATCCACTGAATTTATTTACTCTTTATTCTCTTGGGAAACAAACGTTCAATCCTTCGAAAATGGAGGTCCTCTTTATTGACGATGCTTCAACTGATCAAACTTTAAGGATCTTCAAAAATTATCATCCCCCCTATCATTTTAGGTATATTAAATGCAACCGAAATCTTGGTAGAGCTAAGGTTCGAAATATTGGTATCAAATCTTCAAGAGGGAAAATTCTTATATTTTTAGATGCAGAAATGATTACAGAGCCAGAATTTGTTGAAAATCATTGTAAGTATCATCAATTAATGGGTAACTTGGTTTTATCAGGAGGAATGTATTATAAGGCGGTATATTCTTGTATTTTCCCAGAATTTAATCGGGAACAATCAGAAGAACTATCTGCTATGGCAAGAAATAATCAAGTGCTCTATGAACGATTTGCAAACTATCAACATTCTAGCACCACCCCTTATCCATTATTAGTAAAAACAGATATTGATGGCCAGCTTTATAAGGAATTAAAGGTTAAGACGTCCTCAGAATATTGGTATGATACAATAATAGAAAATTTCGGTGCGGGATTAAATGGATTTCATTTTCCATGGATGGCATTTTTGACTGGAAATGTTTCCGTACGTAAAGAGTTAATTGAACAAGTCGGCCCATTCGATGAAGATTTCGTAAATTATGGTTATGAAGACTGGGAGTTAGGATACCGCTTATATAAGGCTGGAGCTAAATATTTAGCTAGTAACGCTATTGTAACTTACCATCAAGAGCATCCTGTTGGGGAGAACAGATGGAAAGAAGCGATGAGAAATTACCACTTATTCACGTTAAAACATCCTGATGTGGACGTTCTCATCCTAGGGTTAGAGCTTGCCCGTATTGCAGATTTATTAACCATGAACAAGGTATTAGGCGAGTATAAGTTACTCGTTCAAAATTATCCAAATGAGTCTTTATCTTTTCAAGAAAAGTTTATTAAAATTCTAGAAACCATTGTACTTTTGCTAAAAATCGATATCCGGCATATAAACGTGTTAGACGCGGCAGGTTTTGACTCAGACCAGAAAAACGAACTTTTATCTGATATTAAAAAACTAAAAAGTTATAAAAATTTGACTTATATCGTAGAGAAAATTATGAACGAAAGATCAAAATGAAGAGGGTTTTCTAAAATAGATAGCAGAATTTTAATGTCTATTTTTGATTTGCCTTTCTCTTGTCTGAATTGCCTATATTATGTCGGGAGTGGAAAAATGAATGGTTTCGATTATTACTTGTACGATAAGAGAAGAGTTTATAGAAAATGTTTTTAAAAACTACAAACAGCAAATATGGAAGGATAAAGAATTAATTATTATTTTAAATAAGGATACTATGGATATAGACAAATGGAAAAAAAAAGCGAAGAATTATCATAATGTCAGTGTGTATCAATTACATGAACAAGCAACTTTAGGTGATTGTTTAAATTTTGGAGTTGAAAAATCTAGATATAATTATATAGCTAAATTTGATGATGATGACTATTATGGCGCATACTACCTAGCTCATGCGATGAACGAATTTAAAAATAAAGAAATTTTCGTTTTAGGTAAAAGCTCTTATTATGTATATTTTAAAAATAAGAAAGCTTTGATGTTAGTATCTAATACAGAAAAATCATTTACTGACTCTGTAGCAGGTGCTACGTTAATTTTTAAAAAAGAAGTATTTAATAAAGTGCAATTTGAAAAAGTGAATAGAGCTGAGGACTATTTTTTTATAGATAATTGTAAAAAGAATGGTTTTAAAATCTACTCTACAGATAGATATAATTTTGCTGGCATACGTCATGACTCCGATAAGCACACATGGAAAATATCTGATGAGGATTTTATAGAATGGGGAGAAATTATCGCTTATACGGATGATTTTCAATCATTGGTTCAGAAGAAGCTGTAGAAGTGTTTGAAGAATATTATGTAATTCATAAACATAGTTTTGGGGTATAAAATGAAGGTTAATATTGATTTTCAGAAGGGTTTACAAAACTTTAACAATCTAATTGTTGTGAAGAATCAATCGTGGTAAAATTTAATAACAATGGGAAAAGATGGTGTTTAGATGATAGCGAAAGTTACCGAGATTCTAATAATGAAGCAAATCCAAAGAAAACTAGGAAAATATGAAATTAGACTGGCCCATTTTATTCCCGGACGCATCCGGCTGCAATCGCCTGTGTGGACCATGAACAGTAATCTTGTCAGCGGGGTTGTGAAGCAGCTGCAGACGCATCCCTCTGTTTTTTCGGTTCAATTAACCTCTGAGACCGGCAGCATTCTCATCAAGTATGATGCCGCCTATATTTCGACGATACAGGAAATGGAACAGTGGTTTCAATTGCTCGAGCAAGTGTACGCTGAAGAATATGCGAAGAGGGGGGAACGAATATGATTTCTACTGTTCTAGGTTTTGGCGCATCCTTATTTGCTCCTAAACTTCTTTCTCAGTTCAGAGATCAAAAGATTCAAATCATTCATGCGATGCCCGGGCGGCTTCGCATGCAGTGCGACAAATGGAAGGATGCGATTGTGGCGCAATGTCTGGAAAAAGAGATTGTGAACGAGACGCTGGTCCTAACTTGCAAAGCTTCTTCCGTTACGGGAAGCCTGCTGATTGAGTTCATCGTCCCGCATATTTCCGAGCAGGAGCTGGACGAACTGATGAAGCGGATTGTAACGGTCACTTCCGAGGCTGTCCTCCACACCGAAGCCAAGATGATGAAAACCATGCAGCAGACACTCCAAGTCGTAGACCGAGGCATCAAAAGGCAAACGAACGGCTTTGCCGATTTTGACAGCTTATTCGTACTGTTTTTGTTGGGAAAGGGAATACATAGCTTCAAGAGAGCCCCAGCATTTGCCGCGAGTCTTTTGTATTGGTCTTACACCATCATAAAAAACAAGGAGGGGACAGATGCTCAATGAAGCGGTGATTCTCCACTCGCTGCCGGGAAGAACGCGCCTCCGTGTTCAAAGTCCGCTGCGTCCAGTTATGATTGAATGTTTCTTTCGTTCTTTGCCCGGTGTTCACGCAGCCTCTTACACAAAAGAAACAGGAACCGTTCTGATTTACCACGATACTTCTTTATCCCTACGGGAAATCATGAAATACTTGAAGGCATGCATCAGGAATGAAAAGGAAAAGCGACAAACTTCTTGGAAACAATATGCTGCAATCGCGACATGCACATTTATCTTCGCGGCACATTGGATCATGGGCAGAAATCCTGCGTTTTGGGCTTTCAGACCGCTTCTACATAAGATTACGGTGGCGACAGCCGTTCTATCGACATTACAAGTCATAAAAGATGGCATATGGAACGTAATCAGGCATGGAAAAGCAAACGCCAACACATTGACGGCAGCCTCCATATTTGCTTCTATATACACGAGAAACCCGGTATCGGCGCTTGTCATCACCATTATGTCCACGATAAGCGAAATGCTTTCCGAACACACATCGGAAAAGACGAAAAACTATATCCGCTCCGTTCTGGAGCTGGACACGAAATATGCATGGTGTGTGAATGAAACAGGAATTGAAGAAAAAGTAAGCATAGAAGATATAAAAGCAGGAGACACGATTGTCGTGTTCATGGGAGAAAAAATCCCGGCGGACGGAAAGGTTTCGGAAGGATACGGCGTAGTCGACGAGTCGGCTATTACTGGCGAATATATGCCAAAAG
Organism: Ectobacillus panaciterrae DSM 19096; assembly: GCF_000430785.1. Taxonomy (GTDB): domain Bacteria; phylum Bacillota; class Bacilli; order Bacillales; family Bacillaceae_G; genus Ectobacillus; species Ectobacillus panaciterrae. The sequence goes on along the minus strand of NZ_KE387249.1, from coordinate 61,262 downwards.
AAGTGACATGTCAAAGCCATGTCTATGCAGGAACGATTCTGCAGAGCGGTCAATTGAAAATTCATGTAGAAAAAGCGGGAGACGATACGGCCGCGTCCCGCATCATCCATTTGCTTGAGGAGGCGCAGGAGAAGAGGGCGCCGATTCAGCACCTTGCCGACATGCTGGCGGAAAGAATGGTGCCGGTATCGTTCGGTCTGTCGCTTTTGACATTTTTGCTGACAAGAGATGTGAACCGTGCCATGAACATGCTTGTCATTGACTTCGTGTGCGGCATCAAGCTGTCTACCGCTACGGCCCTGTATGCCTCTATCGGAAAGGCGGCGAAAAAAGGAGCGATTGTGAAGGGAAGCCATCATGTGGAGCAAATGGCGCAGGTAAACACGGTCATTTTGGATAAAACCGGAACTATTACGGAAGGATCACCGGTTGTACAGCAGGTTATTCCTTGTGAGGGCTACGATAAGGAAGAGGTCATTCGTTTGGCGGCAGCTGCGGAAAGGAACTCTTCACATCCGATTGCCGATGCGATTTTGAAACAAGCGCAAGAGTGGAGGCTCGATATTCCGAACCGGGATGGAGAATCACAGGTTGAAACGGTTGTGGGAAAAGGAATCAGAACCTTTTTGAACGGCAAGCCAATCGTCGTGGGCAGCTTGCGGTTCATGACAGAGCTGAAGGTGAATATTGAGCAGCTCGTCCAAAAGCTTGAAAGAGATGAGAATATCATCTATGTCGCTTACAACCAAACTCTGATCGGCATCATCAGCATATTCGATAAAGTGCGTGCCGGCATGCATCGTGCGGTTCAGGAGTTGCGCCAATACGGCGTGAGCGAGGTCGTGATGCTGACAGGGGATAAGCGCGCCGCGGCGAGGGAAATGTCAAGGCGGCTCAACCTGGATTGGTATCATGCGGAAGCTTTGCCGGAAGACAAAGCGACATATGTGAAGCAATACAGGCGGAACAGTACGGTCATGATGGTCGGAGACGGCATTAATGACGCGCCTGCTTTGGCATACGCGAATATCGGCGTAACTATGGGAGCCAAGCGAACCGATATTGCTTCTGAAGCCAGCGATATAATCATCACTTCCGACAATCCGGAGATGCTTTCGGAATTGGTCGGCTTATCGAAGCGGACGATGCAAATCATCAAACAAAATTTTTTCGCCACCTTTTTCATTAACGGAGCAGCGATATTGCTTGGGGCTCTCGGTATCATATCGCCAGTTGTAGGAGCGGCCATCCATAATGCTGCCACAATCGGAGTCGTGGCGAACAGCGCACGGATTTTATGGAAGGGAGATTTGCATCATGGAACCAAAGTTCTATATTCTGCATGACATTCCGGGGAGAATCCGTATGCAAATTCCTGCTCTTCGGGACAAAACATCTTATGATGAGATTGAAAAAATGTTTTCATCCCTAAAGGGAGTGGCGTCTGTAAGGATTCAACCGATTATTCATACCATGCTGATTCAATACAACACGGATGAGCTTTCGCGGGCACATTTGCTGCGCTACATATCCTTGTTTTTCCAGCAGACTAGATTTGATCCGTTGGACTCTATCATGGCTAACATCAAACCTCGGATACGCGGGGACTTGTTTCGCTCCTTCATGACGGGAATTTTATTGCTGATCGCCTATGTACGCAAAAGCAAGGCGAAGCATCCGGGCGCCTTAGACTATGCAGCAGTTATAGCTACTGGTTATACCGTTTTGTCTCATGGAACCAATAGATTAAGTCATCCCGATGTGTTGACGGGAGTGCTAAGTTTAGTTTCTTTAGGAGCATCTAATATGCTTCACGTATCCATGGTTACATGGGCCGTAAATATTTTGGAGATTTTATATGAAATCCATCAAAGCAACCGTTTGAACTACATCTAGTATATGAGTTCGTACCACAAGTGCGAGTTTGTATAAATCAATCATGATCTGAGGGGGACTACTTATGGCATTCAATCAAGATTTTCTTATGGGTTTTTTATCCGGAGCTGTTGTAGGAGCAGTGGGCTATCGTCTGTACGAGCAAAACGGCGGACAGCTCCAACGTTTGGTGCATCCGGCGCCCGCATTTCGTCAAAACGCTGCATCGTACCAACCTTCTGTTGAAGAATTGATGGCGCAAAAAGAGCGTTTAGAAGACATGATTGCAGAATTACAGATGAAGTAATGAAAAAGTCTTGCGTATAAAGTGGATACGCAAGACTTTTTCATTATCGTTATTTCATTCCATAATAAACTGTGGAAAAAAGGTGTAAAAGTTTTTCTTGCATATTAAGAAGTAGTATGTAATTTCAATATTAATTCAAAAGATGTATATACTTTTTAAATGTATTTCATAATAAAGCTGTATCTTAATCAAAAAGAGGTGATTATAATGCAAAACTTAACTGAGCTTGAGCTTGAGAATTTACGTCATCTTATCGGAGGCCATTCTACAGTAGCAAACAAATTAGATGAATATGCCCAACAGTGCACGGATCCTCAACTTAAGCAAATACTGCAGCAAGATGCACAAAGTGCAAGAACTACTCGACAAAAACTGATGACTTTTTTAGGATAGGAGGGTATTGACATGAATGAAAAAGATATGGTAAATGATTATCTGTCTGCATTGAACGCCAGCTTGACTGGTTATGCTAACTATATAGCGCATTCTGATAACGAACAGTTATATCAAGCACTTATCCAAATTCGAAATCAGGATGAGGCGAGACAGCGTAAATTATATAACTATGCGGTGCAAAAGGGATATTATCAACCCGCTGTCCCGGCTAATCCCAACGTGGTACAACAGCTTAAGGGTCAATTAAGTTCACAATAATAATACACGGTTCTGACCGACCTAAAGCGTACTTCTAGAGAGCATACAACAGCTGCTACAGAATTAAACTGTTCGATTGTCCGCGAAAAGTCTCAGGCTCTCTTACAGGATACACTTTTGCTTCAGGACAAAGTATACGCTTTCATGTTACAGCAAGGGATGTACAATACTTCTTCACCAGCTATCAGTTCTGAAATTACAAAACAAATGCAACAATACAGCCCAAACTCAATCGCAGACAAATCAATTGGTTCAACAATCGGCATGTAATAATCCCAGATAAGCTTGAATGAGAATGGATAATAAGAAAGCGGAAACAGATAATCGTCGTGAAAGGCAATTATCTGTTTTTTTATTTCATAATAGTTATGAGCAGTAGAGCTTAAAAGTTTTGGATATGAAGTAAAAGACAATAATACGATCAAAATTATATACAACTGAATAAAAAAACGTCTTTTTGTAGTAAGGAAAGAGCATCCAGCAGAGCATAGAAGCGGTCAAACCCTTTTCCTGTCCCGTACAAGGATGAGAGAGAGGAAGCGAGTGCAGGCTTTGGTTCTGTATAGCAGCGGTTCATATGTCGGAATTATAAATCATTTATATATAGTTACCTTTGCTGAAGACAAAGAATTTTCATAAGATCTATACTAATGAAATAAATTGAAGTACGTGGTCATGAATGAACTTTTGCAAACATGTCATCTTGTATGGCAGGAGGAATGTATGAAAAGAAAAAATGTACATGTAAAACCGTATCTTCTCACAAAGAAATTGCTCCCCGAAAATCAAGAGACACCCATCCATTTTCTTGCTGGCAATATTACACCTTTATCATATTTCTATAAACGCAACCATTTTTCATATCCCAAGCTCATGACAAGCTTTTTTCATCTGCAAGTTGAGGGAAACGTAAAAGTTCCCAGAACGTTTTCTTATAATGAAATACTCAGCTTACCCACTAAAACCGTAAAAGTGATGTTGGAATGTGCCGGTGATAAACGCTCATCATTTCAGCCAAAAACGTTTGGAGAACAATGGGGGGAGGGGGCATTGAGTCAAGGATATTGGAAGGGTGTGCCGCTTCGAACACTCTTTCAATATACCGGTATTCGAGGGTCAGCCAAAGAGATTGTTTTCGAAGGTCACGATACGGGGATGAGAACGGATATAACGGGGATTTTTGCATATGAACGAAGTCTTCCCATTGATAAAGCTCTTCACCCGGATACGCTTGTTGCATACGAATTAAATGGAGAGCCGCTTTCTTTCAAGCACGGATATCCACTGCGGTTAATCGTACCGCAGTGGTATGCAATGGCTTCAGTAAAATGGCTCAAGAAAATTTCTGTTATTGACGGCTCCTTTCAAGGACCGTTTCAAGCGGTAGATTATATCTACTATCCAGAGAAGAACAGAGATGCAGGCAAATACCCTGTAACGACTATGAATATCAATTCTACAATCCAGCAGCCGCTGGATTTGGCAATTTTGGATAAGGGAGTCCATACGATTCAGGGGATTGCTTGGACGGGAGAGGGAGAAATAACCAAAGTTGAGATAAGTACAAATGACGGCGAGACATGGATGCCCGCTGTTTTGCAGCCGAAAACGGATAGTCCATATACATGGGTAAACTGGACTTTCTTTTGGAACGCAAATGCGAAAGGAGAGTGTACAATATTATCAAGAGCGACAGATTCAATGGGACGTATACAGCCTGAAGAAGCTTTGTGGAATCGAAAAGGGTACGGCTATCATGCGATTTGTCGGGTCAAAGTTAAAGTCGAATAAATGGAAATAATAGATTTTCGCTCGAATTTCGCTATTAAAAGTCAATGAAAAATTATGGGAATTATATTGACTTTTCTTATGTGTTTACTTATAATTGGGATTAGCAAATTAACAATAAATGCATACACGTAATTTCTTATTAAGAGAGGTGGAGGGACTGGCCCAGTGAAACCTCGGCAGCGGATTCTGTTATAGAATACCGTGCCAACTCCAGCAAGCAGTCTGCTTGGAAGATGGGAAAGGACGAAGGTGCTTTGGAGTATATTCAAAAGCGTTTTCAGCCTCTTTCTATTTTCCGGAAAGAGGTTTTTTGTCGCATTTAAACAGAGGATTACGGCTCATTGTATGTATAACATTTTGAAGAAAGAATGTAGGAGAATGATACACGGATATTGTAAAGGTTAATGTGCGGGTATTCCAACCGAATGAAAGCTTAAGGAGCATTTTTTAGTCGTAAAAAAGAATAATATCAAAGTGATACGGAGAGGGCTGGAAATGATGAGGGGATCGAGCTTCAATAGAATGAAAAAACTGATATCCAACAATATAGAAGAGATTACAAGAAGTAAAGAATTGATGGATCAAGTTGATGAGAAAGTGGAATATAACATTATGGAAGAGAGGGGGCATGATCAAAGACAAACCATTCATCATTCTTATTCTCGCTTGTATAGAATCCGCTACAAATCCTTTTTATATAAAAATAATAAGTAAATAACATCATTTCCCGACCCGTATGATGTCTGTTGTTAATATGTTTTCTAGTTTAACTGACAAAAGAAAAGTCTAAACTCATAGTTATAAATTCGCATTTTTTGGAAATTAAGATTGGATTTCATGCTCTTATACATTAATCTAATATGTATAAAGAATAAAATATGTAATTCTTATCATGAGAGGTGGAGGGACTGGCCCTGCGAAGCCTCAGCAACCCCTGATTTTTTCAGGAAGGTGCTAATTCCGACAGAGTGACATGCTCTGGGAGATAAGAGGTCTATACATCAGATTTATGGCCTCTTATGACAAGAGGCCATTTTATTTTGTAATTTATAACTTTTTAAGAAACATGTCGTATTTGATGAATGTAATTATATACATGCGAGTAAAAAAACCGTCTTTTTATAGTGGGAAGAGATCATCCGGCGACGTGCAGAAGCGGTCAAACCTTTGTAGTGGTTCATGCAAAAGTAAACCAGAGAGAAGAAGCATACCATACTCCTTTTTGGTTGCACATAGCACATGGACATGTCGAAATTATAATTTACTCATATATATACCATCTATAGAGGGAAAAGAAAGGGGATTGTATTGTCATGGAGGAAAGCAGAGTTATGCAAGTGCCTGAAGGCTACGCGAAAATATTACAAGAATCAAAAGTACTGGGCTTTCAGCAGTCATGTGACAGAAAAACCGGATTTTTGCTAAAAGGATTGGCTGCCTCAAAGCCAAGCGGGAACTTTTTAGAATTAGGGACGGGAGCAGGGGCATCCGCTTCATGGATTATTGAAGGAATGGACGGGGGCAGTACACTTACAACAGTAGATATAGATTCTAACGTGCAAGCTGTTGCTAAGAAACATCTAGGACATGACAGGAGAGTTTCATTTCGTTGTGAGGATGGAGCAGCTTTTATTCAAAACCTGTCGGAGCGGTTTGATTTTATCTTTGCGGATACGTGGCCAGGAAAATTCGAGTTACTGGACAAAACATTGGATCATTTAAATGTTGGAGGATTTTATGTCATTCATGACTTGCTTCCGCATTCCAAATTGCCGGAACAATATAGGATTAAAGCGCCTAAACTCGTACACACGCTGCGAAATAGATCAGATTTAGTCATCACAGAAATGGATTGGTCTACCGGGCTGTTATTAGCAATTAAGACTAATGTGTAATTTGAAATATGAAAATCTTCAACTGAAAAGGGGGATTTCTGTAAATGAATCTTGTGCTAAATCAAGCGGAAAAGTTATTACATGATGAGGAATAATTTTGGGTACCTCTTGGCTATCGTTATCCTTATCCAGTACCATATCCGGCAACTTATTATCCATATGGTTATCCTTATGGGACTACAGTGACGTATTATTAAGGGAATTTGGTTTAGAGGAAAGCATGGGGATTGTAAAAGGAACTAAAAATTATTGTATGAAGAGATACCGTTTGTTAGAACAGACGGTATTTTGTTTGTGTTTTACTTTTAGGCTTCATTTATAGCGGCAGCGTTTTGGTTTCCACTATAGTTATGTAAACAATTTGTCCTTGCAGAAAAATTTATAGTACCGTATAATACAAAACGTTGTGTCGGCCTCGATTCCCTAAGGGGGAATCAATGAAACTTGAAAACTTAATAAAAGAGAAAGAGGTGCTGTTTTGATACAGAAACTTAGACAGGGATGGTTTTCCAACATTCGCGCAGATGTTTTGGCAGGGATTGTTGTTGCACTGGCGCTGATTCCGGAAGCAATTGGCTTCTCTATTATTGCCGATGTGGACCCGATGATCGGTTTGTATGCATCGTTTTGTATGGCGGTTGTCATCGCATTTGTGGGAGGACGCCCGGGGATGATTTCAGCTGCAACAGGTGCCATGGCTTTGGTATTGGTCGGTTTAGTAAAAGAGCACGGTATTGAGTATATGCTTGCAGCAACCATTTTAACGGGGATCATTCAAATTGTTCTTGGCTTTTTGAAAATAGGGCAGTTAATGAAATTCATCCCGCGTTCAGTCATGATCGGTTTTGTAAACTCCTTAGCAATCCTAATTTTTACAGCGCAGCTGCCTGCATTTTCTGGGGAATCCTGGCCTATGTATGCAATGGTAGCCGGAGGATTGACGATTATTTATTTGTTTCCGAGAATCACCAAAGCTGTGCCGTCTCCGCTTGTCGCGATTATCATCATCACTATCATAGCTATTTATACGGGTAGTAATGTAAAAACCATTGGAGATATGGGGGATATTACAAATACATTGCCTAGCTTTTTGATTCCGAACGTACCATTGAATTTGGAAACGCTGCGTATCGTTTTTCCATATGCTCTTTCATTAGCGTTAGTCGGCCTTATCGAGTCCTTGCTTACAGCTCAAATTGTGGACGATATGACAGATACGGACAGCAACAAAAATACAGAATGCAAAGGACAAGGCATTGCCAATATCGTGACGGGTTTTTTCGGCGGCATGGCCGGCTGCGCGATGATTGGACAATCTGTTATCAATACGAAATCCGGCGGACGAGGACGGCTTTCTACGTTTGTAGCCGGTGTGTTTCTGATGTTCTTGATTATTGTGTTGAATAAAATCGTGCTTCAAATTCCGTTAGCGGCTCTTGTAGCTGTCATGATTATGGTTTCTATCAGCACCTTCGATTGGAGTTCTTTGAAACGACTGCATAAACTTCCGAAAACGGATGCGGTTGTAATGGTAACTACGGTAGTGGCTGTAGTGTTGACTCATAACCTAGCTATAGGTGTTATTATGGGGATTTTGTTGAGTGCTGTGTTCTTTGCTTCCAAAATTTCTAAGATGACAATAATTTCTTCTCATGACGAATCTTTGCAGAAGATGACTTACAACGTGGAAGGACAGTTATTCTTCGCATCTGTCATAGACTTCGTTTCTTCTTTTACGTTTAAACACGAAAGGATTAGGACTGTTGATATTAATTTAGCACAAGCGCACATCTGGGATGAGTCCGGTGTTGCAGCTATTGATAAAGTCGTGCTGAAGTTCCATCAGAATGGAATCCGAGCGAACGTAATCGGCTTGAACGAAGCAAGCGCAACATTGCTGGAAAAAATTGCTGGATTCAAAAAAACAGCCGGAGTTGATCAAACAGCCGGTCATTAAGAAAAAGGTTTTTTTCTTATATATCCGTAAAGTATGTTGCGATGAATGCAACAAAAAAACTAGGTTATTCAAAATAACCTAGTTTTTTATCGTGTTTGTTATTTAGTAAATTTTTTATCTGCCCCATATTTTAAACTGAACAGATCTTTTTTCAATCCAAGATTCGTATTTAAATCAACTGCTTCTACTGTGATTTGAACAGAACCTGTAAATGTATCTTTTTGTTCTTCTAGCAATGTATCTTCAAGATTGATGGAGATCCTTCCATTGGTATCAGGTGTACTCGTAAAAGCATAAGATCCTCGGTGCACCCAATTTTCCGGCGTTTGAACTTTTTTATTTCCTTCGTAATAATCAAATGAAAATCTATAGAGTATATTTTCACGCTTCATAATTTCGAAGGTGATGATATTATTTTTTAGTCCAACAAATTGAGGTACTTTTATAATGCGCTTCGTATCTACTTGCAATCCTGATACTTTCTCTACATAACGCTGAAGAGGAATATCCTCTAATACATTCGGAAGGTATTCATTTTCATGTTTGACCATGTGTTGAAAGACAGTTCCATTTGCTATATCTTCATTGCTCACTTTCCTAGTTGAGCCATAAAGCATAACGTAATCCTCAGCGAATATTTCCGGCGTAAACCATTTGTGATTTCCTTCTGTACTATAATTCCAAAACGATAAAGAAAATGTATCTTCTGCTCCTCTTAGTGTTTTCCATTTTGTCGAAATAGGCAGCACATGCTGAGGAACATAATAAAAGGCAAAATGATGTCCGTATTCATGAGATAACACACGACGCATGGATTCAATTGTATTTTGTGCATCTCCGTCATATAAGGTAATAACATTAGTAGCAGGATTATAATCTCCCGTTTTTGTAGGATTTGTTTCTCCTTTTATCCTTACTTCCCTAAGTGTATTCAATTCAGGCCCATGTTGATTTCGCAGCAGCTCTTTATATAAATTCTCCAGCTTTTCTTTATTCCATGTATGGGTATAACTCAAGAATTGGATCCCTTCTGGCGATTGGTACTTAGCAACATAATTTGGATCATATACAGTAGGGCTTAAACTTAACACAAAAGGAAGGAGGAACACGATCAAAAGTACAGATATTGTTCTTTTCATTTCATCTGCTCCTCATGTGTTTTCTATTATTATATTATTATATCATTCTACTACTATTATATGGGTGTTCCAGATTCAGGAAATTTATATGTGAAAACATGTCTCTATATATGAGTGAATTATAAATTCGACATTTTTATGCTGCATTTGAAAAGCCTTCCGATTTAATAAAAATTGGAAGGCTTTTGCTTTTTATCATAAATTAAGGTGAGAATACCCCCACTTCAAGGAGCGGAAGCGAGTAAGTGGGGAGGTTCATAAGGATGGCGATATTAACTAATTTTGTATCGGGCGTACAGCGTTATAAAACAATAATTTGAGAAAGATTGAACTGATAACGAATTATCTAAGCAGTATCGATTAAAAGATCAATGTTTTGCTGTATATTCACCAAATGTAGTTTCTATAGGGTTATTTTTGATCTTCTTTTTAGTCTATTTCCTTTGATATACTTTTGGATACTATGTGATATGAAAGGATGTACTTGTGTGAATCAATTAAGTGTCTAATAATAAGGATATCGTTCATAAACAATATAGATGGAAATTTTTCTATATATATCCTAAATGAAATTTCGACATAAAGTTGGACAAAATCCATGTCGAACTTATAAATTGTATTTATATAGCGTGATGACAAGAAAGGGGAAAACTATGAAACTAAGAGTCTCAGCGGTTCAATATCATCTTCATACGATACAATCCTTTGACGAATTTGCCAAGCAAGTGGAGCATTATATAAAAACAGCCCAAGAATTTAGTGCGGATTTTGTCGTGTTTCCGGAATTTTTCACAACTCAACTTATGTCAATTGGCAATGAACAAGGACAAGCTTTGACAATTCAAGATCTGCCTGATTTTACAGAACAGTATCGGTCTTTATTTATAGATCTCGCTAAGCAAACAAAAATGCATATTATTGGGGGAACCCATGTCGTTCGGAAAGGTGACAAATTATACAATGTTGCTCATTTGTTCTATCCAGATGGAAGAGTCGCAGAACAGGCAAAACTTCATATCACCCCGACGGAAGTGGAGGAATGGAACATGACTCCGGGTGAAAACGTAGAGGTGTTCAAGACTGACAAAGGGACAATCGCTATGTTGACCTGTTATGACATCGAATTCCCGGAAGTCGTTCGGATGGCAAAGGCTAGGGGGGCTGATATTATTTTCTGTCCCTCTTGTACCGATGATCGTCATGGATTCCATCGCGTCCGTTACACTAGCCATGCGAGAGCAATAGAAAATCAAGTTTATGTAGTAAACACTGGTACAGTAGGTTCTCTTCCTACAGTTGACTTTATGCGGGCGAATTTCGGGCAAGCGGCAGTGATTACACCAAACGATATTCCATTTCCTCCCCGCGGTATCTTAGCAGAAGGGGAAGTCAATCATGATATGATCGTAACAGCGGATCTGGATTTAGAACTGTTATACGAAGTTCGCGAAAGTGGTTCTGTTACGACGTGGCGTGACCGGCGTACAGATCTTTACCCGGATTGGAAATAAGGAGAGGGTTTAGCGATTCTGCAAGGGGGTGGGAGCATGTATCGAAAGGAGTTTTATGTTTTTGATCAGAATCGGCCGGTACCGGCGATGATCCGGAATTATGAGGATCGGGACTTTCCCGGTTTGATTCGCGTTCAGCAGGAAAGTTTTCCTCCACCGTTTCCGTCTGAATTATGGTGGAACACGGAACAATTGCATAACCATGTTATCTTGTTTCCGGAGGGAGCCTTATGCATTGAGATTGATGGTGAAATTGCAGGATCAATGACCGGATTGCTTGTTGACTTTGATCCTGCTTATCCGGAACATACATGGGAAGAGATTACGGATAATGGCTATATTCGCAATCATAACCCGAACGGAAATACACTTTATGTCGTCGATATTAGCGTGCGGCCCTCCTATCGAAAATTAGGGTTAGGAAAATGGCTCATGCTGTCTATGTATGATGTCGTTGTTCATAAAGGATTGGAACGGTTGTTAGGCGGCGGTAGAATGCCCGGGTATCACAAAAAAGCGAATGAGATGACGCCGGAACAATACCTTGAAGCTGTGCTAAAAGGTGCATTAAAAGATCCTGTCATCACCTTCCTGCTTCGCTGCGGCCGTACCCCTGTTCAAGTGGTGCCTAACTATTTAGAGGATAAAGAATCGGATAATTACGGGACGCTTATGGAATGGAAAAATCCTTTTTATACATCAATATCTAAACAAGGAGAATGATGAATTTGATATTAAAATTCATTCAGTCTTATCGTGAGGAATTAAAGAGTACGATGTGGGAAAAGATTTTGTGGTAAGGATTCATATGTAAATATAATCAACACCATTCAAATAATCCTTTTTAAACCAATATCTGCTATTATATAATTTAAAGTGTTCATTTTAATAGAGAAAGGGCGAATTAATCATGGTAAAACAACAAATTGGTGTTATCGGTTTAGCAGTTATGGGTAAAAACCTTGCTTTGAATATTGAAAGCCGAGATTATTCTGTTTCTGTTTATAATCGTTCGTCTGAAAAAACAGAAGAGTTTTTAAAGAAAGAAGCAGAAGGAAAGAATTTTGTTGGTACATATAGCATTGAAGAATTTGTTAACTCATTAGAAAAGCCGCGCAAAATTTTATTAATGGTTAAAGCGGGTGCGCCAACGGATGCAACTATTGATTCGTTAAAACCTTATCTTGAAAAAGGTGATATCCTCATTGATGGCGGAAATACATTTTTCCAAGACACGATTAGACGCAACAAAGAATTAGAAGCAACAGGTATTCACTTTATCGGTACAGGTGTTTCAGGAGGAGAAGAAGGAGCGTTAAAAGGTCCTTCCATTATGCCGGGCGGTCAAAAAGAAGCGTATGAGCTTGTAAAACCGATTTTAGAGGCGATTTCAGCAAAAGTAGAAGGGGATCCTTGCTGCACATATATTGGTCCTAATGGGGCCGGTCATTACGTGAAAATGGTTCACAACGGCATTGAATATGGGGATATGCAGTTAATTTCGGAAGCCTATTTCATTATGAAGCATGTGCTCGGTTTGAGTGCACAAGAACTTCATGAAGTGTTTGCAGAATGGAACAAAGGTGAATTGGACAGCTACTTAATTGAAATTACAGCAGACATCTTTACAAAGGTAGATGAAGAAACAGGCAAACCTCTTGTTGACGTGATTTTAGATACAGCTGGTCAAAAAGGTACAGGCAAATGGACAAGCCAAAGCGCTTTAGATTTAGGGGTTCCGCTTCCAATTATTACGGAATCTGTATTTGCTCGCTTTATCTCCGCTATGAAAGAAGAGCGTGTAAAAGCAAGCAAGCTTTTAACAGGTCCTGAAAGTAAAGAGTTTGAAGGTAATAAAGAAGAATTAATTGAAGCGGTGCGCAAAGCTTTATATATGAGTAAAATTTGTTCGTATGCACAAGGTTTCGCACAAATGCGTGCTGCTTCTGATGAATATGAATGGAATCTTCGTTACGGCGATATCGCAATGATTTTCCGCGGCGGCTGTATCATTCGTGCGCAATTCTTACAAAAAATTAAGGATGCATATGACCGTAATCTCAGCTTAGCAAACTTATTATTAGATCCGTACTTTAAAGAAATTGTAGAGAACTATCAATCTGCATTGCGTCGAGTACTTGCAGTGGCAATCGAGCGCGGTATTCCAGTACCATCATTCTCCAGCGCGTTAGCTTATTACGACAGCTATCGCACGGAAACATTACCAGCGAACCTTTTGCAGGCACAACGCGATTACTTTGGTGCACACACATATCAACGTGTGGATAAAGAAGGTATTTTCCATACAGAGTGGTTTCAAAAATAAGTTAGTTGTCATAATAAAGTAATGTTAATAGCCCTGTTCTAATTAGAACAGGGCTATTAGTTGGTAATAGAAAAAAGATCGTCTGATAAATCTAAAACTCTGTTATATCATATATTCTCATCATTATTTCCTACTGCTAAACGAGTTGTTATACTTGACCACCAATGGAAACCGTCTTTTTCTAATAAAGCATCAGACTCTTTAGGTCCCATTGATCCGGATTCATAATTAGGGAAGTTTTGTGCTTTGTTACTTTCCCAAGCTTTTGAAATCGTATCAACAAACCTCCATGAAAGAGCTACTTCATCCCAATGGGTAAAGTTTGTGGCATCGCCGTGCATACAACCATATAAAAGGCGCTCATACGCTTCAGGTGTGTTCATTTTATCACCGCAGTTATTGCAGTAATTTAACTGAATCGGCGTCGAAGTGGCGCCGCCTCCTTTTTGCGCATTTAAGTGCAATGTGATTCCTTCGTCAGGCTGAATGTGAATTACAAGCAAGTTCGGATGAATGTCTTTACCTTTATTAAAGTATAGGTTCATTGGCAGATCTTTAAATTGAATGACGATTTCTGTGGATTTTTCCTTCATACGCTTACCTGTACGAATGTAAAAAGGCACTCCTGCCCATCTAAAATTGTCAATCATGAGTTTTCCTGAGACAAATGTTTCAGTATTTGATTCTGGATCTACTGAATTCTCCTCACGATAACCGATTACCTCTCCCTTGTCCACGATGCCGCGTCCATATTGCCCACGGACAAAATATTCCTCCGCTTGTTCCTCTGAAAATGGTCTTAAAGCGCGAAGAACTTTTACTTTTTCACTGCGGATTTCGTCTGTTGTTAATTTAATTGGCGGCTCCATTGCAAGAAGGGCAACCATTTGCAAGATATGGTTTTGGACCATATCGCGAAGAGCCCCTGAAGATTCGTAATAACGGCCGCGATCTTCTACACCTAGTGTTTCGCTTGAGGTGATTTGGATATTTGAAATATAGTGATTGTTCCAAAGTGGTTCAAAGATGGCATTCGCAAAGCGAATCACTTCAATATTTTGAACCATTTCTTTTCCTAAGTAGTGGTCAATACGATAAATTTGGTCTTCTGTAAACGCTTGGCGAATTTGGTCATTTAACTCTTTAGCTGATTCATAATTATGACCAAAAGGTTTTTCAATAACTAAACGGCTCCAGCCTTCTGTAGAAGTTAATCCTTCTGATTTCAAATTGGCAGCGATTGTGCCAAAAAACTCAGGCGCCATCGCTAAATAGAAAATACGATTTCCTTCTGCATTATAACTCTCGTCAAGGGTACTTAATAAACTTTTTAGCTCCTGATAAGAAGTTTTGTTTGTTACATCGAAAGGATGATAATGGAAGTGTGAAGCAAATGTATCGTGGCTCACGTTCTCTTCTTGAAAGTGGCTGACGGACTGCTTGACGTTTTCGCGAAATTCTTCATTAGATAAAGGTCTTCTCGCAACACCCACTACAGCGAAATTTTCAGAAAGTTTCCCGTTGTGATACAGTCTAAAAATTGAAGGAAATAATTTACGTTTCGCTAAATCACCTGTTGCACCAAAAATAACGATAATAGATTTAGGATTATTAGTTGTCATGATTTATAAAAGACCTCACTTTTTTTGAATAAGTTCACGCTTAGTATGTAGCTTATTTAGTAATACATGTAAAACCGATATTAAATAATTTTACCGTAATAGAGTTACTTGGAGGAGGCTGGAACTCCTGTAAATGGACTTTATCTTAGTAATTGAAGAGATAAAAAAGCTTTACGCACGTTCACTCTATAATAACATGCGAAATTACAATTGCTAAAATATTTCACATAAATATTTCCATTCGCATTTATGTTCCAATTAAACTTTACTTTAACCATCTACTTCACTATAATGACGTAAAAAAGAAAAATGGCAGTAAGGATGCGAATAAAATGGAGTGGAAACCAAATCGTGCGGATAAGAAGGCAATTTATAAGCAAATTACAGAGTATATGGAACGCGGGATTTCCTCAGGAGATTTCCCGCCAAACAGCGTATTACCCTCGGAACGTGCTTTAGCAAAAGAATTAGGTGTCAATCGCAGTACTGTGGTAGCCGCATATGAAGAGTTACAATCAGCGGGACTAGTGGAAAGGAAAAAAGGAAGTGGAACACGTGTAAGTACAGACATATGGGGAATATCACATAGACGCATACCGAACTGGAGCAGGTATGTAGAACAAGGTTCTTTTCTTCCCAATTTGCCCTTAGTTCAACGAATTCGCAAAGAAGCGCAGGGAAATGATCTCATTAATCTGGCCAGTGGTGAATTGTCGTCAGATTTATTTCCAATCCATCATTTTCAAAGGTTTCTCTCGCAACAGCAATTTAATGGGAACCTTGGTTATGACCATCCACAAGGAAATTTGACTTTACGAGAAACGATTTCTTCCCATGTTAAAACATATAAAAATATAGATGCCTCTCCTTCGTCTATTCTTATTACGTCTGGGGCACAGCAAGCTCTTCATCTTATTGTTCAGTGTTTGCTTAAGCCGGGAGATGCCGTTGCTATTGAGGATCCATCCTATTGTTTTTCCTTGCCGCTATTTCAGTCAGCGGGACTAAGAACCTTTCTTTTGCCGGTGGATCAGCATGGAATAAATCCGAATGATCTCATAGCCTTACATCGAAAGCATCGAATTCGAATGGTTTTTTTAAATCCAACTTATCAAAATCCTACAGGAACGATACTTCATCCCGCACGACGTAAGCAAATTCTTGAATTGTCATCTGAGTTTGGTATCCCGATTATAGAAGACGATCCTTATAGTTTAACTTCCTTCACGGGAGGGATAGGTTCTACCCTAAAATCCATGGATGATAACGGAAATATTCTATATGTTAGTTCTCTATCGAAAATTGTAGCATCAGGATTGCGGATAGGATGGATTATCGGCCCCCAACCGGTAATTGAACGCTTAGCAGACGCAAAACAACAGGTAGACTTTGGACATAGTGTTTTTCCGCAGTGGATAGCAGAACAGTTTTTGGGATCCGATCAATTTCATTCCCACATCCATATGCTCCAAGATCAGCTTAAACAAAAAAGAGATCTCATGATTTCAAGTCTTTCTGAGTTTTTAGATAATAAAGTCGAGTTTATGATTCCGGAAGGCGGAATTCATATGTGGTGTAAATTGAACGGGCCAATCAATGAATATCAATTACTTGAGGAGGCCATCAAAAAGGGAGTAGTCTTTGTTCCGGGAAGTATTTTTGGTTCAAAAAAGGGGTATGTACGCTTCACTTTTGGCAGAGGGGAAACAAACTTAATTCAAGAAGGAATCTTGAGATTTGCAGATGCTTTAAAAAGCATGGAATAGCAGCCAGCCTCTGCAGAATAACAGGAATTTTTATCTACTGCTGCAACATGAAGATTGAAGGCATTACTAAAAGCCAAGTATTTTTGAAATTCTTGGCTTTTTTGTATTCGTTTTTTTTAGAAAATGGGAATTGTATTCTCGTTAGAGCAGACTTTCTGTGTCCATGCATTCAATTGCCTTCCATAAATGATTTAATACCCAAAATAATACTGTACTAGTATTCCTATTAAATATGAAAAGCTATTCTCCTACTTAAAAGTGGATGGTCAAAATATCTTTGAATTGGATGGTTCATTTTTTAAAATATTCTTTATCATAAAGAAAGAAGCAATATAAGATTTGTCAGCAAGTGGACAAGACTTTTCTTTAAGGTATCGTGAAAGGATTTAATAAAAGAAGGGTTACTCCATTTATGTCATACAATAGGCTTATCAAAATTCTTGGGTTACCTATGTCAAGATATAGGGGGAGGGGAATTTATGAAGGTGGCGTATGTATTAGTTGCAATTCTGATGATATTTGCGCTTGTCAGCACCGTTGTCATCGGAGGAAAGGGTGATGAAGGCTACGCAAATTCTGCAAAACAAAACACAATGAGACTTTCTTTTATTTACCTTCTTTTAGTTATCATACTATTGGGTGGCATTGCCCTATATGTAATAGCAATATAGAAAATCTTTATTTTAATTGAATAAAAAGTGTATGTAAGAGATAAAAAATATTGTATGATGGGCACCGCCTTGCAGAACAAGCAAGGCGGTGTTTTATTGTCTAAATATAAAGATTCACTTCACACATAATGGTATTGTTTCATTTTTCAACTCATGCTCTTTCATTTCATGCATCGTATATATGATCAATATAAAAAATTAAAAACCAGCATACTAAAGGATGAATAAAATAGAAAAAAGAAACGAAAATGAGGGGATTTATTTGTTAAGGCTTATATACATCGGTGTATACTTTCTAGGTTGGTTCGTTGTTCATATTCCGTATATTCATACTGTAAAAAAGAAAGCCAACAAAGAAAAAATGTTGAATGAGAAATTACAGAAGCTAGTAAGGAAGCTTCTTAAACTTATGGGAATACAATTGAATGTCACAGGTAAAGAAAATATTCCTGACCATGAGCAGGTATTATTTATAGCCAATCATGAAAGTCATTTAGATCCTATTGTACTATATGCATGTTTGAATCGCGTGCCGTACTTTGTGATGAAGGAGGAAATCAGGAACATTCCTATATTTCGCACATGGATAAAAGAAATTGGACATATATACCTAAAAAGGGGAGACAGAAGAAGTGCGGTGGAAGTACTGCAGCAAATGAAAAAGTATTTACAAGAGGGAAAGGACGTTTTTATATTTCCTGAGGGAACCATTACAGAGGGAGAGAAGGAATTACCGTTTAAACCAGGGAGCTTCAGGTCGGCTGTAGATACAGAAACGAGTGTAGTGCCAATTACCATTAAAGGAACTGCTCGGTTGTTCGAACAGCAGCGGTACACTCTGAAATCCGGTACGGTTGAAGTTATCATTCATCCGAAAGTTGAAACGATTAAAGGAAAATGGGAGCATACGCAGCAGCTCGCTGTGTATGTGGAAAAAATAGTTAAGGATTCACTGTAAACAAAGGATTTGCCCATCAAGTGGACACTGCCTGTTAAACAGGCGGTGTTTTTCTATGTGTAAGTATTGTCTTCGATCAAATGCAAAGTGAATCTCTATTTCTATTCGTATCTAACTTGGGGAGAAACAGCTTTTTTATTTGAAACGCAAAATATGTAATTCGCATAAAATTCTCAACGTTTCCAATATATAAACATAATGAATGCATATTGTTTAAATATGTATAAATACTTATACTTAAGCAGTAAAATCACTTGCATATATTTTTGTGCCGAATTGAAAGGAAACTAGCAGCTATGAAATCGACAGAAATGAGAAAATTAGGTGTTTTAGGATTATCGCTAATTAGTATCAACTCCATTTTAGGTCTTCGTAATATTGCTTATGCATCGACCATCGGACCTTCAGCGATATTCTTTTGGGTATTGGCCGCCTTGCTGTACTTCGTGCCAATTAGTTTGATTGTTGCAGAACTTTCTACAACTTACCCAAACCAAGGCGGTATGGGAATATGGATAAAACGCGCTTTCGGTGAGAAGGCTTCCTTCATATGTTCATGGTTTTTTTGGATTGCTAATTTTACTTATTATCCTTCTTTGCTTTTAACGACAACCGTCGCATTGTCTTATGGAATCAAACAGCCGCAATTGACTGATCATCCGATGGAGACAGCTTTTCTTTCTTGTGTGTTCTTCTGGATTGTCACGTTATTGACACTTCGCGGAACAACAATGAGTGAAAGACTTTCTTCAATCGGTGCTCCGCTTGGTGTATTGGTTCCGGCTGTTTTGATCTTCGGATTCGGTTTTTACAGTATGTTTAGCGGACATCAAAGCGCAACAGCGTTTACCGGTAAAAGTGTGCTGCCCAATCACATTTCGTTCGATACAATCATGTTTTTATCGACTTTGATGTTTGCGTTCTCTGGAGGAGAAATGCTTGGAACAATTGCCGAAAACGTAAAAAACCCTCAGAAAACATTTCCAAAGGCTATTTTCATGACATCCATTGTTGTTGCTTTCGTATACATTGCAGCAACTGTTTCATTTCAATTTGTGTTAAAGATTTCGCCAGATCAAACAGCGACGGCTCTGTATATGTTTGCCGATAAGATAAACGCGCAATTTGATTTATCTTTCTCTTTATCACAAATTTTAGGTATTTGTTTTGTATTGGCATTCGTAGGATCGTTGTCGTTTTTGATTTTGAATCCTGCTGTAATGATTTCTGAAAGCGGAAAAGATATTTTGCCCAAGAAGCTTTTGAAGAAGAATAAGGACGGGATGCCGGCGAATCTTGTAATCGGGCAAGCGGTTGTAGTATCGTTGATTCTATTGTTTTCTGCATTCGTTCCCAATGTATCCAGCGCTTTAAACATGTTGATTTTGATGTCCACTTTGGCGTTCTTCATTCCGTATGTATTTTTGATCAGTGCATATATCAAACTGCGCATGAGTGATAAAGAAATCATTCGGCCGTTTCAAATTCAACGTAATTGGCTTGCTTATACCACTGCGATTGTCGGGATGTTTTCTGTTGTAGGGACCATCCTGTTAACGCTGATTCCATCTGCGAATGTCCATTTGCTGGAATACGTTCCGATTGTGGCGGGACCGATTGTGTTTGGCGCAATCGGATTGGTATTTTATAACCGCTCTTATAGGAAATCGTTTAAAAGGACCGAGATGAAGAAAGCTGGTTAACTTAAGCCAGTGATTCGTAAAAGGTTTAAAATCTGTGTAGACGGCGATCGCATTTAAATACCGGACGGCAGCACTCGATTCATTCAAAATTAGACGAGTTTATCAAGTCAGGTAGGGGATTGGCTGCAGTTACCCTTACCAACGCCCATATCCGGCACCTATCGGTATAGTTATTCTTATGGGACTACAGTGGCGTATTATTAAGAGGTATAGGTTTAGCGAAAAGCTTGAGAATTGTAAGAGAAGTTAAAAACTATTATGTGAAGGGTACCGCCTGTTTTAACAGGCGGTATTTTTCTATGCCCCATTTTTGGAGGGGAGTCAAATATGACCTTACAGGTCGGCTGCCTCCCCTAATCTTAATCCGATTGAACCACTGTGGAAATGGCTAAAAGCAGGTCATTGCTTTCATCCTAGGCAAGCATCCATCGTAGAAGCTAAGCCTTCCTATCAGAAATCGTTCTGGTGTTCCCCAAGCCGTACTTCGTCAGCTTGGACTCAGCTAAGCAGAATGTCAAAAAAATAAACATGAAATAAATCTTATATATAGATTTAATATATATCGAGATTACTATTAAAATAATAGTCAGAAAATGATATGATTTATTAATATATAGGAAAAGTTATGAAACTTCTGTCAAATAAGCGGAAACACTATTCTATATAAAGGCAACTAAAAAAATCGACATAAAAACTTTTCTTTTAGGGGGGAGAGATCATCCGACTAAGCGTAGAAGCGGTCAAACCCTTTTCGTGGCCCACGCAGGGAGAGAGAGAGGGAGCGGGCGCAGTTTCCCTTTTGTTCTACGTGGCAAACGATAGATATGTCGGAATAACAAAGTGGACTTATATACAAGTAAATAAAAAAACCGTCTATTTATAGTGGGGAGAGATCATCCGGCGACGTGCAGAAGCGGTTAAACCTTTGTGGTGGTTCATGCAAGGCTAAACCAGAGAGAAGAAGCATACAATATTCCCTTTTGGTTGCACATAGCACATGGACATGTCGGAAAATTAAGATGGATTTATATAACTGGAATCTTGTTTAAGGGGGATAATCAGAATTTTTTGGATAATTACTAAATTTTTTTGAAAGCGTTTATCATTTTTATAGATTCTTTTTATGTATAATAAAGCGGAATATATTTTAAAATGTATTCCGCCTGCGTTAGGGGAGAAAATATTGGAGCTGAAAAGATTAAAACTGCAGACGAGAATTACAATTTTTATATTTATTCTTATCATTTTCATTGTTTCTCAAATTAGCGTCTTATTCTATTATATGCTGTCTAATATAGTGGAAAAGCAGTTAGGAAAGCGGGCTTTGCATGTGGCTGCAACGGTGGCTGTTATGCCTGAAATACGGGAAGCGTTTCGTACAAACCAGCCTTGGACTGTTATTCAGCCAATTGTCGAACGGATTAGGGCCGAAACCGATGCTGAATTTATCGTAGTTGGGAATGAGCAAGGCTTCCGCTATTCTCACCCTAATCCAGAAGAGATCGGGAAGAAAATGGTTGGCGGAGATAATGAAGCAGCGCTGATAGATGGGAAATCTTATGTATCTAAAGCGGTTGGTACACTCGGACCTTCTTTGCGGGGAAAAGTTCCTATTCGAGATGAGAACAATAACATTATCGGTATAGTATCTGTTGGATTTCTTATGGATGATATGAATCAATTGATAACGGAATATAGAAGTCCGATTTTGTGGATTGCCATATCTGGCTTATTAATCGGTATACTAGGTTCTGTCTATCTTGCGCGCAATATCAAAAATCTGATGTTCGGGCTGGAACCTGAGGAGATTTCATCACTGTATGAAGAACGCAGCGCAGTTATACAGTCTGTTCGTGAGGGAATTATGGTTGTAGATAAACGAGGTTCTGTCAGTCTGCTGAACCAGGCGGCATACGATATTCTCTCTCTCCAAGAGGGACAAGCTGTTATTGGACAACCAGTTCAGGAGGTTATTCCAAACACTTCTATGCTAGAAGTTCTCCATACAGGAGAGGAGCAATTGGATAGACAGCTGGATTTAAGCGGTAAAATTGTAATCGCAAACCGCTTACCTGTAAAGTCAGGGAATGAAGTCATTGGAGTTGTTTCAAGCTTCCGCTTGAAGTCTGAAATGGATCAACTGACAGAGGAGCTTTCTCAGGTAAAGAGGTACACGGAAGCTCTTCGGGCCCAAACACATGAATTTAAGAACATTCTTTATACTTTATCAGGCCTCATTCAATTAGAGTCCTATGAAGAAGCGCTAGAACTGATTCATGAAGAAACTGTAATTCATCAAGATGTTGTTCAATTTATTATGAAAAAGCTGCAGGATCCGTGGTTAGGCGGAATTTTAATAGGATTCTATAATCGTGCAAGAGAATTAAAAATTGACTTTATCTTAGATCGGGAAAGCAGTCTTGATCAGTTACCTGTGCACATTGATAGAACCTATATGATTTCCATTCTTGGAAATTTAATTACAAACGCTTTTGAGTCAGTGGAAAAAGTTGCGAAAAAAGAAAAGAAGGTCAGGCTGTTCGTAACGGATATTGGAGATGATGTATTGATTGAAGTAGAAGACTCCGGCTCAGGAATTGAAGATGATTTCATTCCCTATATATTCAAAAGGGGATTTTCTACGAAAAAAGGAGGAAATCGCGGGTTTGGTTTGGCAAGAGTGAAAGATCTGGTGGAAGAATTGGATGGCAGCATTTCTATTGAGAAAGGTGACTGGGATGGCGTGCTATTCGCTGTAGCAATTCCAAAAGAAAGGTGTGAAGTAAATGTCTCAGTCTATTGAGGTGTTAATTGTTGAGGATGATCTTCGGATTGCAGAAATTCATCGCCGTTTTACGGAGAAGATAAAGGGATTTCAAGTAGTTGGAACAGCAACAACAGGCGCGGAGGCAAAAGAATGGATAGAGCTTGTTCAGCCGCAGCTTGTGTTGTTGGATGTTTATTTACCTGATATGCGAGGGATTGAATTAGTTGGATTTATTCGCCAACACTTCCAGGATATAGATATTATTATGGTTACGGCAGCTTCTGAAGTGGACATAGTACGTCATGCTCTTCGAGGAGGCGCGTTCGATTATATTACAAAGCCGCTGACCTTTGATCGCTTTAAAAACAGCCTAGAAAGCTATCAATCTAAATGGGAGCAGCTGAATCAAAATGATAAGCTATCTCCTGACCAAATTGAAAGCTTATGGCATATAGGGCAGCCCCGTATACAAGAAGATCATTCACCGAAGGGAATTGATTCTCTGACATTAGACAAAATCTTAGGTTGTATCTCTAGTATAGGACAGTCAGGGATAACCGCTGGCATGCTCAGCAAAGAATTGGGAGTAAGTTCTTCTACTGCAAGGCGCTATTTAGAGTACTTGATTTCTCAGAGGAAAATTTATGCAGAGCTTATTTATGGACAAGTGGGACGCCCGGAACGAAGGTATTTCCAAACACAATAGTAACTAACTTATATGGACTTATAGTTAAATAATGAGGGGTGCCGGAATAGCTATGATAACACAGCTCTTTCGGCACCCTCTTTGTGTAACAAGAAAAGCGATCGCTTATCGAACCCGTAATATTCAGTTAAGGATTCCGTTTTTTAGCTAATTTTACGGGTATTCCTTTTATAGGAGCGGGTATGTAAAAGCTTAAAGAGAGGCGGCAAGATGCTGACAATGGCAATGACACGCAATACTTGAACAGTTACTACAAATGCGGCATCTGCATGAAGCGCTACCGATGTAGTGGCCATTTCTGCAATGCCCCCTGGCGCAAGTGCCAAGATAGCAGTAATAAATGGAATGTTCGTGAGCTCTGTGACAACGAATGCACATAAAACGGTTGCGAATAAAAGGATAAGCGAGCTCAATAAGCCCGCTATAATCATTTTTTTTGTACCTATAAACATACTTTTATCCAGGCGGGAACCTATGCTTGAACCGATCAGGATCTGGGCAGCGATAATGAGCCAATGCGGCCACCATGCGGCTATATTTTCTCCGAATTGCATGATACTTGTAGTTTTTACAAGAGCTACGACCAGCATTCCTCCTACTAACCACGGGGCAGGAATTTTTAAACATTTCCCGATGAAATACCCTGCAACTGAGGATACTGCTAATGCGAGTGTCCAGAAAACAGGGACTGCTCCAAATGTGTTAAGGGCAGTATGACTGGGAATACTACCCGAACTTATATTGTCACCGGAAACATATATCGAGAATAAAGGTATGGTACAAACAACAAGAAAGACACGTATAGTTTGCACAATACTTACTATCGCTGTATTAGCACCAACCTCCTCAGCGATACTAGGCATGACTGATAACCCGCCAGGTGTAGCTGCAAAGAAACTGGTTAATAAATCTGTGTTGCTCATACGCTTCAAAACCATGCCAGAAATCAACGCGAAGATAATAGACAAGGGAATCATGGTTATAATGGTAAGCCAATTCTCATGAAGTGTGCGGAGAACAGACGCATCGATTTTTTGCCCCAGCTCTATCCCTAAGATACTCTGCCCGAGGGGTCTCCAACTGTTTTGCATTCCTTTAAGGGAGAAGGCAATTTCCACCCAGTTCGGCTGCCAAAGAGAAAGGATACCAGCCGTTATCAATGTGCCGATTAACCATCCGATAGAAATTCCTGTAAGAGATAAAGCATAGCCGCCAAGACCGCTAATTACAATAAAGCTGCTTTGCTGCAATATGAATTGCGCTCGCATAACAACCACTTCCTTTAAATTTGATACGTAAATCTTTTGCTTCTTGAATTGATAAAGGTAAAAAAACCCCTTGATGGAGTAAGGGGTTTTACTACAGAGTTCTATAAGGACACTACACCTGTAATAAGAGTCACAAGCAACATGAAGAGTGAGGTTCCCACGGCCCATTTTAAAGTGAATTTCTGATGTTCGCCAAAGTCAACTTTAGCCATCCCTACTAATAAATATGTAGACGCTACTAACGGACTGAGCAAATGTACAGGCTGTCCTAAGAGAGAAGCGCGACCCATTTCTGCAGCGCTAATCCCATAGCTGGCAGCTGTTTTAGCAAGAATCGGCAGCACTCCGAAGTAAAAAGCATCATTCGACATAAAGAAGGTGAACGGCATGCTGACAATAGCTGTAATAATAGGCAGATGCGGTCCTAATGAGTGCGGAATTAAGGCAACTAAACTATGAGCCATTGCATCTACCATTTTTGTGCCTGATAGAATGCCTGTAAAAATACCGGCCGCAAAAACTAATGAGACAACTGCCAGAGCGTTTCCTGCATGTGAGGCAATTCGTTCCTTCTGAGCCTCAAGACTAGGGTAGTTAATGAGAACTGCAATTGCGAATGCAAGCATGAACAAAACCGGTAAAGGCATAATCTCTTTAATCAAACTTACCATAAGGACAATGGTGAGAAGAAAGTTTACAAGTAATAATTTAGGACGTTTATAATCCATTGCTTCCACAGTGGCTGCTATTTCAGAAGCTGCCAACGAATTTGCTTGTACAGGATCTAAATCAATAACTCCTAACCTTTTACGTTCTTTTTTTCCCAGCAGATAAGCAGTGAAGATTACCCATAAAGCACCGCCGAGCATGGCTGGGATAAGCGGAGTGAATATTTGAGAAGCATCTAAATGCAACGCGCTCATGACACGGGCAGTAGGTCCTCCCCAAGGGAGAATGTTCGTTACACCAGCGCCGAGCATGACCACTGCAGCTAATATGAGCGGGTTCATTTTAAGTCTTTTATAAAGGGGGAACATAGCCGCTACAGTAATCATATAGGTAGTCGTGCCATCCCCGTCCAATGATACAAGCAACGTGAGGATAGCGGTTCCAATTACTATTTTTAATGGATCTCCTTTTACAATCTTTAGAATTTTGGAAATGATGGGATCAAATAACCCGCTGTCAATCATAATACCAAAATACAGAATAGCAAACATGAGCATGATCCCTGTAGGAGCTATTTTTTGAACGCCCTGCAGCATCATAGGACCTACTTTCAAATAAAAGCCGCCGATCAAAGCAAACACAGTAGGTATGACCATTAATGCAGTTAATGCTGACATACGCTTGGTCATGATTAAGAACATAAAGACAAAAACCATTGCAAACCCTAGCACAGCTAACATAAATCATCTCTCCTTTTGATTACGCTTTCAAAATAAAGAAAATTTCGATATTTGAGATAATAATAATAGATTACAGTCTGCAGGTAAATAATTCGTAACATAACTCTATTAAAAGCATTACTTTCATTTTGTGCATTTTTTTCATGAACTTCATTCGTACATATTTCAATCCTTTTGCTATACCTCAGTCTCTTGTTGTGAACAAAATAAACAAAATACTTTTAAAGAAATAAATAGAGATTATAGAGGAAATAGTTACTGCATACAACAGCTGTTATAGAATGTGAGAAGATATCGCTGCTGTAATACAGAAAGATGACTGGATGTGATTAAGAAAGAAATATAGTGAAAAGATATGGTGTACTGTTATTGTCTTAGGAATCATTTGTTGATGATGGACAAGGCATTCTTGAAAGAGCATGTTGGATTGTATTGCATATTGATTGAAAGGATGAATGGTTTGGCAGTATGGTGAAAGAAGGAAAGTTACGGCGGACAAAAGCAGCATAAGGGGGACGAAAATGTTCTGAAAAACATTCCATCAATATTACATAGGAACGAATAAAAATGAATTAAGGTGATTGTCATATGGATACTACATTTATACTAGAACTTGTAGAGATTCTCCTCATCAATATCGTTTTAAGCGGGGATAACGCGGTTGTCATTGCGTTAGCCTGCCGCAATTTACAAAAGCAGCACAAACAGAAAGCTATATTTTTCGGTACGTTCGGGGCTGTTGTGTTAAGGGTTGCTTTAACTTTTTTAGCTGTGTATGTGTTAATGATTCCTTTCCTGAATTTTATAGGCGGGATCTTGCTTTTATGGATAGCGGTTAAATTATTAAAAGGTGAAGATGGAGGAAATATTAAAGCGAACACGAGCCTTATCGGAGCGATTAAAACGATTGTTATTGCGGATGTCGTAATGAGCCTGGATAATGTTGTGGCTGTTGCCGGGGCCGCTGAAGGAAATGTTTTATTGATTATACTTGGTTTGATTATCAGCATTCCTTTTATTATTTGGGGAAGCCAAGTTTTAATGAAAATCATGGAGAGATTTCCGATCGTTGTTACGATTGGAGCCGGGTTATTAGGATATACAGCTGGTGAAATGATATTAAAAGACAAGGCAGTCGGGCATTTTTTAGAGGGGATCAATCCAAATCTTCATATTGTAATGCCGATTGTGCTAGCTATTTTAGTCATTTTCATTGGTAAAATCAACAGCCACCAGGCAAAAGAAGCACATTAGGGTTAATGCGGGATTACAGATTCTGTTATTGTATAGCCGGAGTGCTGTAGCAGTCATGCCCTGTAATGACTCTGGAATACGAATTTCATTCGTACAAGCCATCGCTTTAAGCGAAGGCGACCGGTAATTAGAATTAAGTTAGGTTAAACAAAATCATTAACAAAAAAGTGATATCCAATTGGATATCACTTTTTGCATATTTGTCAACTGCTTAGATTACGCAAGCCTTTTTCCGATTTGCTGACCAATTGCCGCAAGGAGCCTACGTTTATCAAAAGAATTCCTGTGATGATTGTGATAACTCCTGTTAACGTGAACCATGAAACGGCCTCGTGATATAATAAAGTTCCTAATCCCAGCGCAAGTAACGGGGAGATGTAAAGCCAAGTGGATGGAAAAACAGGATTCGTTTTGGCGACGAGCCAATAATATATGCTGTGTCCCAACATCGATCCGACAATGATTAAATAAAGGAGAGAGCCGATTGCATGCAGCGTCAGCATAGATTCTATATGAACATGTTCTGTGGACGTTGACAAAACAAGCAGCATAGCTCCTCCGTACATCATCTGAGCCGCGTTCAATGCGATGGGTGATGTATCTGCAAAACGCTCCATCACATGTTTGGAATATAGAGTTCCGGATGAGTAGAATATTTCACCTATCAAAATGATGAAACAGCCCAACACCCAAAAGAGGTTCATCTCAAAGGAAATGCTGGGTAAAAGCAGCAAAATCACGCCTGCAAACCCAACCAAACAGCCGGCCATTGAGTGAATGGATGATTTTTGGCGAAGGAGGAAGGTCTGAAGCAATAAAATCATAATAGGCCCCGTTGCCGATAAGACCGCTGCAATCCCCGAAGTTACATATTGCTCGGCCCAATACAATGTTGAAAATGTACCAAAAGTTAATCCTATGCCCGTAAACAGCATCTCTTTACGCAAAAGAAGGGACACTCTCGCCTTTTTTTTCCATACCATCCATCCAAAAAGAATCAGTCCTGCCATAAAAAAGCGGACACCTGCCGAGAAAAATGGAGGGGCGCCCGCATCAACGCCTACTTTGATTGCCAAAAAAGTCGTTCCGAAAATGATGCACATGAGTAAATAATTGAAGATAATCACCTGTATTCCTCCTTTATTCATTATCATAAAAGGAAAAGAACAGAACAGATGGCTTATAATAGAACAGATTGCAGAAAAGCAGTGTAAGATGAAAGAAAAGGAGGGGGAGTATGGGGGACAATCTGTTATCAACCGGTCATTCAAGCCGGCTCTTTGAGCGGGTGTACGATTACATCATCAACCGAATCGAACGCGGGGAATGGAAAGAGCATGAAAAACTCCCGTCAGTCCGGTTGCTGGCTCAGGAAATGAATGTGCATCGTCTCACCGTCTTTAAGGCTTATCAGTTACTGAAGCAAAACAGAAAAGTGTACGTAAAAGATAAATCAGGCTACTACGTTTATCCGGATAGCATCATGTCAATCAATGACTCAAAGGATCTCATTACTTCTTCTTATCTCCAGAAAAACCATTTGTCCGAAATTCATCGAGTACCGGTTACCTATCAATTTTCTCAAGCGCTTATCGATCCAAATCTTCTGCCTAATCTTTATATGTCGGAATATGTGAAGAAGGTATTTGATTTGTATCCAAAAGTGCTTGGTACCTACTCTACGGTGCAGGGGGATGAGGAACTGAGGGAGGCTTTGTGCGAATATTTTTTGAAGCGTCACCGTTTCCATATTTCTGCAGACGAATTATTGATTACATCAGGTGCGCAGCAAGCTATTGACCTGATTTCCAGAATTGTGATAAAGCCTAAGGATACCGTTTTATTGGAGCGGCCGAGCTACAGTGCCGCCATCGATGCTTTTCAGCAGCAAGGAGCACATATAGTACCTGTGGACATTTATCCTGATGGTTATGATTTAGAACAGATCGAGCTGTATATGAGACAACTTAAACCGCGGCTCTTTTATTTGAACCCGACTTTTCATAATCCGACGGGCTACACAGTCCCATCCGGGCAGCGCAAACGACTAGTCGAGCTTGCGGAACAATACAAGTGTCTTCTGGTGGAGGATGACCCGTTTCATGATATATACTTTGACGAAGAGCCTCCGCTGCCCCTTTTTTCATATGATACGGAAGGCTACGTCATGTATATCCGCAGCTTCAGCAAATACGTGGCGCCCGGTTTGCGCATCGCTGCTGTTGCAACCCGTTCATCTTTAATGAAACATCTTTTGAATGCAAAATCGTTAGCGGACAACGGCACGCCGCTCTTGAACCAAAAGATTTTTCTTCATTATTTTTCATCCGTACGGCTGCAGCAGCATCTGGAAAAGCTTCGCATCGCGTTACATATTCGCAAGGAAATTATGGAGGAAGAACTGGCAGGCACGGGGTGGAAATGGGTTAGTCCAAAGGGAGGTCTCAACTTATGGATCAAGATTCCTGAGACTTTACCTATGAAATCCCTCCTTGAAAGAAGCTTCGATCAATCCATCTCCTTTGTTCCCGGTACCATTTGCGATCCGCTAAGGGAGCCGAATTCATGGGTGCGATTCAGCTATTCTTATATCAATGAACAGCAATTGCGCGATGGCGTAAAGCGTTTTGTCGAGCTGTCTCAGGGATTGGAATCCTCTTTTTAAACATGATTGTTATATTGATTTCAAGCAGTGGTGTACTATAAAATGCTTAACAATCAGCGGGGGCATGATAGATAGCATAATGTAGTGGTTAGAAAGGGAGCAGTTGCAATACGGTGTTCTTTCCAGGTTTTATTTTTAAGTTGAAGCTAAAGAGCCTTGCGTACAATGGATGCGGTACGCAAGGCTTTTGCTTTAAGAATTTTTGCTGCATAATTCAAGAGCGTTATTTACTATATAGTTCCTATATAAAAAATTTTATTCCTTCTAGACATAATCCGATAAAGAAACCGCAAACCGCCCCGTTTACCCGAATCCACTGCAGGTCTTTTCCCACGTTATTTTCTATCATAGAAATTAGCGTTTCATCATCAAGTTTGTCCAGATTTTCCTGTACAAGCTTTCCTATCTTTGAATGGTTTTTCTCGATAAGCTGCGCAATTTGTACCTGCATCACATTTTCGATATTAGACACATACTCTGGATTTTTTTTGATGTGATCCAACAGTCGTGTCAAGAAAGGCAAAGCATATGTATCAACAAATGCGGCATCTTTCACAAAAAGTAATCCTTTTTGCTTTGTTTGTTGAAGCACCTCATTTATTTGCTTGGAAGCATCCCAATTTACAATCATATTTTCTTTCCAGGTCTCAATTCCTTTCAACAGCTGATCATTTTCTTTTCCTTTTTCCAATTCAGTGCGGATTTTGTTCAGCAAAGCTTGTCTATTCTCATTACTGCCATCCTGCAAACTCTGTACCCCTCTTATAATGAGGTCTTGCAAGATGCCTCCCAGTTTTTCTGCATCTATTACATTCATGAACGATTTCAAGGCAAATTGCAAGAAACCATCCAGTTCTATATTCTGGATTGCTTTCATAGCTAAATTGCCAAGTTGGTTGCGAGTACCTGCTTTCTCTGTCCATTCCTTTGTTTTTATCAGAACATAATCTAAAGCCATTTCTTCATATTTGTGAGCTATTACTTGATCAATGGCCGATTTGAGAAGTGAGGCAGTATTAACAGAGCTGAGGTAAGCTTTCACTTCTTTTTCGATGAAAGCAGCGATTTGTTCTGTATGTATGTTGAGAATGGTTTGTTGAGCAATGATAGATATCGCTTTTTTTACTGAATCAGAATGCAGTTTTTCTTCCAGAATGGTTAAAATTTTTTCTGCTAGCTGCATCTGTTTTAATTTACCTGTAATGCTTTCTTTAGTAAGCCATTCGTTTTCCAGCATATGAATGAGCCCTTTTGTTACTCTTTGACGGTTTTTCGGCAAAAGTGCTGTATGAGGGATAGGTATACCCATTGGATGGCGGAATAAAGCTGTTACCGCAAACCAGTCGGCCAAACCTCCTACCAGTCCGGATTCAAAGCCTCCCTGCAGGATGGTGCCTGCTGCTGAACTTTGAAACGGTAATGTTATGATAAAGCCGACCCCCATAAAAGCCAAGGAAGAACCGGCTAAGTATTTTGAACGTGCTACCATACTTTTGACTTCACTCCTTTTCGTATAGTTATATCATAAACAAAACATCAAAATTTACAAAGTATTTTTAATGATATTAACTATTTTTAGAGCAGGTGAAAAATAAATATCGTGAATTACGAAAACAGTAGAAGGCTCTGCACTGGGATATGTGCAGAGCCTTTTTCATGTTCATACATAGTCAAAAGCCCAACGTTTGTAACGATTGGAAATGAATTTAATTATATTTTTACACAGGTGAGCTGCAACTATATATGAGTGAATTATAATTTCGACATTTCCATGTGCTATGTGCAACCAAAAGGGAATATTGCATGCTTCTTCTCTCTGGTTTACCCTCGCATGAACCACTACAAAGGTTTGACCGCTTCTGCACGTCGCCGGACGATCTCTCCCCACTATAAAAAGACGGTTTTTTTATTCACTTGTATATACACGTATGTTACATACTCGTGAATGCATAGGTTCTCAGGATGCCAATAGGTCTGTTCAAATCATCACTTCTGTAATAGCCGATACTTTTCATTTATATCTATTTGCGTAATTTTCTCATTATGAATAGTGATGGTTACATATCCATGATTGATTTTTTCCAAGAGCGATAAGATGTAATCAATCTTCGCATCATCTAACTTTACCATTGCTCGTTCCTCCTTATAATTGCAGGTGTGTTAAAATATAAAGATTATTGTTTCATTCTTTTGACGATTTTTTTAGGTGCATTTATAACGAAAATGATGAACGTGTAAGGTTAAACGTTTAAAGTATCTGTATTGGCATTCTTAAAAGTGAGTCTGATCTAAAAATTCATATGCGGAGAAAACATCTTAATGAAAGAGTTTTGCAAACGAATTAGGAGAGAAACGTTTTCATTTCTCTTTGATTGCCAATATGTTTTTCAAGAAATAAACAGCTTTGCTCAGCAATGAATTCTTTTTCATAGTCCATAGAAGCAACATGGTAAGAATTATACAAAGTAATGGTTTCTTTTATCTCAGACTTGATGTGACGTATCACATAATCCGTATTCTCAGGCGGAACAACATGGTCTTCTTTGGATGCAAAAGCCAGTGTCGGGCATGTAATAGATTCAAGTGTTCTGCGGGTCTCATTCATCAATAGCAGCAACTGTTGAATGGATTGTATCGGTGCTTTTGCATACGCAATTTCATATGCATCTTTTGCCTTAATGTCGGGGGCGCCTTCATCAACAAAGCGAGGCTCATGTTTATCTTTCAATGCTTCAAACACAGGAATTGTTGTCATTGCAGCATTAATTACGATCATTCCTTTGATATCTTCATATTTACCAGCAAGATGTATTGCCAGCGTTCCTCCCATCGATTGCCCCATGATGAAGATTTTCCGGCAATGCCGCTTCAAGAAATGATAACCTTCTTCAAGGCTTTGAATCCAGTCGTCGTATGTGCAGTTTTCCATGTCCTTATAATGCGTACCGTGTCCTTTTAATCTGGTGCCATACACAGTATAGCCTTGCTGCGCAATATATTCTCCTAAAAATCGGACGCTTTGCGGTGTT
Source organism: Ectobacillus panaciterrae DSM 19096 (assembly GCF_000430785.1). Taxonomy (GTDB): domain Bacteria; phylum Bacillota; class Bacilli; order Bacillales; family Bacillaceae_G; genus Ectobacillus; species Ectobacillus panaciterrae. The sequence goes on along the minus strand of NZ_KE387249.1, from coordinate 27,989 downwards.
CCTGCAAATCCGTGAGAAATCAAAACACCGACATCATTCCCCTTTAAAAAGAATGGCTCTGCCCCTTGTAATATTGGATACTGTTCTGTCATATGAGAACTCCTTTCATTCTTATTTTTTGTGACTAAAATAAGTGAAGATAAAATACATTTAAGATGATACTACTATTTTCAGTAAAAAATAAGGCGCCTATCCTCAACGGTTAGGTGCCTTTGGTAGACCAATCAGCAATTATAAATTAATATAATAATAAGTAAACTATTCCTATAAGTCAAGTGGGTTTTATGACTGTGTAAATTTATTTATAAATTATTAATTTCCCAAAAAAATTTATATATAATTTTAAATCCCTAGTTGACATATAGGTTTAGTGTATATAAAATAAAGAAAATGAAATGGCGGAATATTGAATCAATAATATAGCAGCACCTTACCATTCTATATTTTGCCTTGTGAGAAATACAACCGCATAAGCCGATCAGTAAACTGAAGGCACACAGCATTCACATTGTGAAACGTTGTGTGCCTTTTATATTTCAAAAAAAGAGAGGAGATTTTTTACATGAAAAAAAGAAAGAACAAGTCGATTGTCAAAAGTATGTTTGCCTTTATTTCCGTTATTGCTCTTATGTCTGGTTGCGCTCAATCCACTTCCAGCACACAAACGAGTAAAGAAGAAGGGAAGCAATCCAAGGAACAAAAGTCTATTGAACTGCTGAATGTTTCTTATGATCCAACGCGTGAATTGTATCAGGATTTCAATAAGGAATTTGCGAAGTATTGGAAAGAGAAGTCCGGGCAAACCGTTACGGTGAAACAATCCCACGGCGGTTCAGGGAAACAGGCAAGATCGGTCATTGATGGTTTAGAAGCTGATGTTGTGACATTGGCGCTAGCGTATGACATTGATGAAATTAGCGAACAAGGAAAATTGCTGCCGGCAGAGTGGCAAAAGCGTCTGCCTAACAATTCGACGCCATATACATCTACTATTGTATTTCTTGTCCGAAAAGGAAATCCGAAAAACATTAAAGACTGGAATGATTTAACAAAAAAAGGTGTTTCCGTTATTACTCCCAATCCGAAAACATCAGGCGGCGCTCGGTGGAACTACTTGGCTGCATGGGGATACGCACTGAAAAACAATGGGAACAGCGAAGCGAAAGCAAAAGAATTTGTCGGCAACGTATACAAAAACGTAGAAGTGCTTGATTCAGGAGCTCGCGGTGCCACTACTACCTTTGTAGAGCGAGGCATTGGCGATGTATTGATTTCATGGGAGAACGAAGCGTTGCTGTCATTGAATGAACTGGGAAAAGACAAATTTGATATCGTTGTGCCGTCTGTCAGTATCTTGGCTGAACCACCTGTTGCAGTAGTGGATAAAGTTGCTGATAAAAAAGGAACGAAAGAAGTTGCACAAGCATATTTAGAATATCTTTATACAGAGAAAGGTCAAGAGATTGCCGCTAAAAATTATTATCGTCCGCGCGATCAAAAAGTGGCAGAAAAATACGCATCGCAATTCCCTAAAATTGAACTATTTACAGTGGACGAATTATTTGGCGGATGGAAAAAAGCACAAGAAACTCACTTCAAAGATGGAGGAGTATTCGACCAAATTTATCAAAAATAACAGAGCTCTCTCAGCTTAACGGGGTGAATAACAATGCGAAATAAACAGCGGCGGGTTCTGCCGGGGTTCGGTCTTTCTCTGGGCTTTACAACGACGTATTTAAGCTTATTTATCTTAATACCGCTATCTATGATATTCATTCAAACGTCTCATTTAGGATGGAAGCAGTTTGTTGCTGTCGTTACAAGCGAGCGTATATTAGCTGCTTATAAACTTAGCTTCGGGGCTTCTTTTATAGCAGCATTGACTAACGCTGTTTTTGGTCTTTTGATTGCCTGGGTATTGGTACGGTATCCGTTCCCAGGCAAGCGTTTAATTGATGGTTTAATTGACTTGCCGTTTGCGCTTCCTACAGCAGTTGCCGGAATTGCCCTAACAACGCTGTATTCTGCAAATGGCTGGATTGGACACCTGCTTCAAAAGATGCATATTAAAGCCGCATTTACACCGCTTGGTATTATCATAGCACTCACATTCATTGGGTTGCCTTTTGTCGTTCGTATGGTGCAGCCGGTTTTGCAAAACATGGATCAAGAAGTTGAAGAAGCTGCGGCAAGCTTAGGTGCATCAAGATGGCAAATTTTTTATAAAGTAATTCTTCCGGAACTTACTCCTGCTTTGTTAACAGGATTTTCGCTCGCTTTTGCGAGGGGACTCGGAGAATATGGATCTGTTGTATTCATTTCCGGCAATATGCCGCTGAAAACAGAAATAGCTCCCTTATTGATTATGACAAAGCTTGAACAATATGATTATGCGGGCGCTACCGCGATTGCAGTCGTTATGTTAGTCGTATCGCTTTGTTTCTTGTTATTTATTAATCTTGTTCAAACATGGAGTCAAAGGCATGAAACTCGAAATTCATAGAAAGGGGGAGGGAGATGGAACCATCACTATATAAATCGGAAATATCTGAAAAAACGGCAGGTTCAACCCCGACGGCTGGATCAAAATGGACTCGATTCATATTCATTTTCATTGCGATTATATATTTGCTGTTGTTTCTCTTTATTCCGTTAATCACAATTTTCTCAAAGGCTTTCGAGCGAGGAGCAGAAGTTTATATTGCGGCTATTACAGATAAGGATGCACTCTCAGCAATCCGGTTAACTATTATTGTTGCGCTGCTAGTTGTCCCCCTGAATACCGTATTCGGAATTGCGGCAGCATGGCTCATTACGAAATTCCGTTTTAAAGGCAAACAGCTTTTATTAACGCTTATTGAGCTGCCGTTTGCAGTTTCTCCTGTCATTGCGGGGCTTGTATTTGTATTATTGTTCAGCCCTCGCGGTGTTCTTGGTCCATGGTTATTAGATCATGGTATAAAAATTATCTTCTCTGTACCAGGTATTGTTATTGCAACTATTTTTGTCACGCTTCCGTTCGTGGCTCGCGAGTTGATCCCGGTCATGCAGTCACAGGGGACAGGAGAAGAAGAAGCTGCTTTATCATTGGGAGCAGGAGGCTGGAAGACATTCTTTCTCGTCACGCTTCCGAATATCAAATGGGGCTTGTTGTATGGCATGATACTATGTAACGCAAGAGCAATCGGGGAATTCGGCGCGGTTTCCGTTGTTTCTGGACATATACGAGGTACCACGAATACAATGCCGCTGCAGATTGAAATTTTATATAATGAATATCAATTTTCTGCTTCATTTGCTGTTGCTTCTTTAATGTCACTGTTGGCCCTTGTGACATTAGTGATTAAAAACTGGATTGAATGGAGAGCGGAGAAACGGTAACGGCTTCAGCGAGGAGGAGAGAAACATGACGATTGAAGTAAAGCGCGTGTCTAAGCATTATGGGACGTTTAACGCATTAAAAGACATTCATTTAGAGATTAAAAAAGGAGAGCTTGTCGCTTTGTTGGGACCGTCCGGTTCTGGAAAAACTACTTTATTGCGCATTATTGCCGGACTGGAAACGGCAGACGAAGGATCCATTTTATTCGATGGAGATGACTTGACGCATATTCATGTACAGCATCGGCAAGTAGGCTTCGTTTTTCAGCATTATGCGTTGTTTAAACATATGACTGTGTTTGAGAATGTAGCATTTGGATTAAAGGTTCGCAAAAAAAGACTAAGACCGTCTGATGCTGAAATACAAGAAAAAGTATACGAGCTATTGCGGCTAGTAAAAATGGATGGATTTGCAAACCGATATCCTTCCCAATTATCGGGAGGGCAGAGGCAGCGTATTGCACTGGCGCGAGCTTTGGCAGTAGAACCAAAGATTCTGCTGCTGGATGAACCTTTTGGCGCATTGGATGCAAAAGTGCGTAAGGAATTACGGAGATGGCTAAGGAAATTGCATGACGAGTTTCAAATTACAAGTGTGTTCGTCACGCATGACCAAGAGGAAGCTCTAGATGTAGCGGATCGCATTGTTATCATGAATGAAGGGAAAATTGAACAGATTGGTACGCCGCAAGAAGTATATGAACACCCTGCAAGTCCCTTTGTGTATGATTTCCTAGGGAATGTCAATTTATTTCATGGCCGTCTTCATAAAGGAAAGCTAAATCTCGGTTCTGCGCAGTTCGAAGTGCCGGATCATACGCATGTTGTTAATACTGACGCAGTCGGCTACGTCCGCCCTCATGATTTGGCTATTGAACGAACAAAAACAAGTGAAGATGCTATATTAGCCAGAATCATATATTCTCATATAGTAGGGCCTGTCGCACACGTTGAATTAAGGCGTGAGGATACAGATGAGTATTTAGAAGCGGAAATAAGCAAAGAGCATTTTGTACAGCAGCAATTTCGTACAGGGGAAGCAGTCTATGTCCGGCCTAAGGAAGTAAGAGTCTTTATTCCGGAGGATTTCGTTATTTGAAAAACTAGAATCTTATTTCTGTGAAGAAGGGAGTTTAAAGGCTGTAAGAGCTGAAAACTATTATGTGAAGGGCGCCATCTGTTAGAGCAGGTGGCGTTTTTTCGTTATGTCATTCCTGCCTGGTGAAGAATATCACCCAATGTTTTCATTTATAACCTTTTTCGCTTTTTTCCCTACGAATGTCTCTAATGTGGATTTCAGGATCATATACAGTGAATTTATCAGTAAATGGCATAGTCGCACCGCTTATAACCGGGATAGCTTGTCTTCCTGCTAGCAGAGGTATGCTGCATTGCGTGTGGTTTGCTCTTGTGTAACATTTCCGTAGCTTGTTACAATTCTCATGATTTCAATTTGAGGATGTATATGTAGATCACAGCCAACGAATCATCAATACCAATAATACCTTCTTCAAAGGATATCTCCTTCTCCCACGAGCTAAAGGATATGAAAGCCAATCTATGTATAGGAAGAGAGATGATCCATGTATGTAATTTATAAAGAAAATAGATCGTTTACTGTAATTTCATGACAGACTGCAAAGCAGTTTTATTTGAAAAATAAAATCTAATAGATTACAGTAACAAAGGAAGTTTCTTTTTATGAAAAAGACTGAAGCGGCTGCAAACTCAATCAATGGCAGCTTCTATATTTAAAACTGCTGACAATTACCCTTTTCTTTCAAGCAGGTAAAGGTCCTGTTTGTGAAAACTGACTCCGCTTTCGTTCTGGGAGCTGCATTTGCAGCTATTCTTTCATTTGTACAAGATATACAGTTTAGTTAACGATGAGATTGTGCTTTTTATGCAGGTTATGATAGATAAAAGGCGCATTCTAGTTTATATACAAAAAGGAGCGACTAACTTATATGGAAAGAATTAAATTAGCGGAAGATTTATCGTTTTCAAGAATCATTCACGGTCTATGGCGTCTATCTGAGTGGAAGCAATCCGAGAAAGAAACGCTTGCTTTAATTGAATACTGTTTAGAAAATGGAATCACTACTTTTGACCATGCCGATATATATGGAAGTTATACTTGTGAAGAGTTATTCGGCAACGCTTTGGCTTTAAAACCAGGGCTGCGTGAGCGTATGCAGCTTGTAACGAAATGCGGGATTGTTCTTCAATCTCCAAATCGTCCAGAACATAAATCTCATCATTACAACACGAGAAAAGACCATATTCTTCGCTCTGTTGAGAAGTCTCTTCAAAATCTGCGCACAGATTACATCGATTTGCTGCTTATTCACCGTCCCGATCCTTATATGGATCCGGAACAGGTAGCAGAAGCTTTTCATGAGCTGAAACAATCCGGTAAAGTTCGTCATTTCGGCGTATCGAATTTTAAAGATCACCAGTTTGATTTATTGGAGTCTTATCTTGATTTTCCGCTAGCTACAAATCAAATTGAGCTATCTGCCTACAATCTTGAAAATATTGAAGATGGAACTCTGAATGTTTGCATGAAGAAGCGCATTCCGCCGATGGCTTGGTCGCCTTTAGCAGGTGGAGAGGTATTCTCATCCAATAACGAGAAAGCAGTCAGACTTCGCGATACTTTAACGAAAGTACAAGAAGAAATCGGTGCAAACGGCCTGGATGAAGTATTGTACGCATGGCTGTTGAACCATCCGGCTAAAATCATGCCAATCGTAGGATCGGGTAAAGAAAAGCGTATCGAAAGCGCTATTCATGCCTTGGGGCATAAACTGACTTTAGATCAATGGTTTGAGATTCTCCACAGTTCCATGGGTCATGAAGTGCCTTAAAATGTGATCATTTACAAAGGGGAAGCCTCTACATGTTTAGAGGCTTTTTTTATCATAAATTAGGCGAGAATACCCCCACTTCAAGCGTGTGAATGGTGTGTAACGGTAAGTTCATGTTTATCAGTGTTTTTCTGAGAAGAGGCATGCTTTGTTGCCTGTAATCAAAAAGGTATTATGATTCTTTGATTCAAAACATAGTAAGTAATGTCTACAAATTGATGTATTGTGACCAGCTTTTTTACCAATGGCGCCAGCTTATTATTTATGCCCTATACTGTTTGCTGCTTTGCGTTCTATCCCATAATGATCACGTACAATGTAAAGAGGGCGGTTTTTTGTTTCGTCGTAAATACGTCCGATATACTCGCCAATTACACCGAGTATGATAAGGACAATTCCGCTGAAAAGCAACTGGATAATTATGAGGGAAGCCCATCCTGCAACTGTGCTGTCGGTAAATAGCTTTAAATACAGCACTACAAGCATATAGATAAATCCTGCGGCGGAAAGAAGAGCTCCAGCATAGCTTGCAAGCTTTAATGGCTTGTAGGAGAAAGATGTTATTCCATCCATGGATAATTTCAACATTTTTTTCAGAGGATATTTCGTTTCTCCTGCCAAACGTTCATCACGCACATACTCGATAGCTGTCTGGCGGAACCCTACCCAGCTTACTAACCCGCGGACAAAGCGGCTTTTTTCCGGTATTTTTTTCATTTCGTCGCACACCTTACGATCTATGAGGCGAAAGTCGCCCGTATCAAGAGGGATGTCGATATCCGTAGAAGCGCGCAGCAGGCGATAAAATAGAGAAGCAGTTTGTTTTTTGAAAAATGTTTCTCCTTTTCGCTGCGTTCGTTTTGCATAAACAACATCATAGCCTTCTTTCCATTTTTCAATCATTTCTAAAATGAGTTCGGGGGGATCTTGCAAATCCGCATCAATCACCACAATCGCATCGCCTAAGGCATAATCCATTCCCGCGGTAATCGCGATTTGATGTCCGAAGTTGCGTGAGAAATCGATGAGTTTCACAGAGGAATCTCTATCGCTGTATTCCTTCAAAATGGAAGCTGTTCGATCGCGGCTGCCGTCGTTCACAAAAAGAAGTTCGTATTCTTCCCCGGTAAGCTTCATCACATCTGTAAGCCGTTTATAAGTTTCTGAAATGACAGCCTCCTCGTTAAAAACAGGGACAACAATTGAATATCGTACTGGTATAGTCATATTCTACTCCTCCTCCCAAATTCATTTATTCATGCAATTTCATAAACAGTAATCCTTATCTACGAATCCTTTTCATACATATATGGTCTTCGCTAGATTAAGAATGACAGGAGGAGTTTTCCTCCCGTCTTCGTTTATCCTTTATACTCATAAAGCGTCATCGATCGGTTCATACCAGTACGCTGTGTGTTGTCTGTATTTTGAGAAGATTGCCATTCGCTGCTTGGAACTTCTTTGGCATTCGCTTTAATCCATTCATTCACTTTCTGATTGCCTCTGCCTTCGCCGGAAATTAAGAAGTATTTCACTTCTCCGTCTTTGGTCATCTTCGCTAACTTTTCAGGGGTTACGGCCGGGTCGTTTCCTGAAAATCCGCCCATTGCCATGACCGCGTAGTCAGTTTGCAGCATAAAAGGGTACGCTTCCCTAGTACTTTCTGTGGCTAACATGAATGTTTCGCCGTTATAGTGCTTTTTCAAATAAGAGATCAGTTTCGCGTCCGCTTGTGATTCCATCATAGACCCGCCGCCATTTCGATTCGGTCCAGCTCCCACCATAGAGCTTCCGTGATTTCGATTCAATCCGGATCCCATAGAGCCGTCGCCATTCCAAGCCGGTCTAGCTCCCATCATAGGCCCGCCGCCTCCCATGCCGCCGGATTGCCTCGAATTTGGTCCCGCGATTGGCAGTGCGCTATTTCCTCCATCCAAAATAGTAGCAAGGGTCCAATAGAAAGGGAAAATGAGCAATACTAGCATCCCGGCTATGGATAAGGAGTAAGCTGTTTTTTCCCGTTGACGCATTACAATGAGAAGGACAGAGAATACAAGTCCTAGAATAATAGGCACCGCTATCCATGCTTGTGAAATTACGTTCTTGTTCTCAAATAAAATTAAGGCTTCGAATAAGGAAGTTGCTAATACAGAAACGGGCAGCAGCCAGCTCTGCCATCCTTGTTTTTCTTTATATAAATTCCATAACATCGTCCAGCCGATCCCTGTTAACGCCGCAATGGCAGGACCCATCATACTGAGATAATATTGATGGAAAAAGTTTGCGATACTGAAAAATACCATCATCGGAAGCAGCCATGTTAACCAGAATATCGCAAATTGGTGCTGCAGCGTGAATGCCCGATTTTTCCGAAAGGATACAACAAGAGCGATTCCGGCAAAGAGAACTAATGGCAGCAGCCAGCTAGCCTGCCCGGATAACTCTTTGGAAAAGAGACGAGCTGCACCAGGAGTCCCCGTTCCGAACATACCGTTCATGCCGCCTTGTTTACCGCCTCTCGGTCCGCCTGCAAAAGAAGGATTTCCGTCTCTTGTTTGTTTTTGTATATTTTGCGAGTCTGCAGGAGACATGGACGGCTGTTCGCCGTTTCCAGATATATTATTCGTACCTTGGGAATTCGCAGGAGGCATTTGAGGAACATTTCCCGCCGCTTTTCCTCTTGATTGATCTCCTGTTAATCGGGAAATACCGTTGTAGCCAAGGGCTAATTCCAGAACAGAGTTCGTCTGGCTGCTTCCGATGTAAGGCCGCTGATCTTTGGAGGTGGAATCTACAATGACCGCCCAGGAAAGAGAAACAGCGGCTAACACGACAGTAGCTATAGTTAGCTGTCCGATCCGTTTTGTCCATTTTGCTTTCACGGCAATAAAGTAGAACAAGTAAAAGGCGGGCAGCACCATATAAGCTTGAAGCATTTTAATATTGAATCCTATCCCCACCAGGATAACACTTACGAGCAGCCAGCTCACCTTTTGCTGATCCACGGATTTCATTAACGCCCATGTGGCAATCAATAACGTGAGAATCAGTATACTGTCTACGTTATTCGTACGGACCACTGCGACAAAAATAGGGGTACACGCTAGAACTAAGCTTGAAAGCAAAGCAGCTGTGCGGCCAAATTTAGGCTTGACTACGACATACATAAGCCAAACGGAGATGACTCCTGCCAATGCTTCCGGCAAGAGAACACTAAAGTTGCTTAATCCAAATATGGAAGCACTTAATGTTTGAATCCATAATGCGACTGGCGGCTTATCTACGGTAATAAAACCAACCGGATCGAATGATGCATAGAAAAAGGCATGAAAGCTCTTTAACATACTTTTCACCGCAACGGTGTAATACGTGTTTGAACCTGCTTTGGTCAATTGATAGAAATTTAGAAATATGGATAGTAAGATAATGCTTGTCAGCAGGAAATCAATTCTTCCTTTAAACTTTGTTTTCATATTTTCCTCCCTTTAAAAATAGAGTTCTGGCATTTAAGAAATGAACTCTTGTTTCTCAGTAAATAGTCTTGTTGATGAGTCTTATAAAAGAATGGGTTTAATCTATGCTCAGTGTAGGAAACCTTTCTTAAATTTTCCTTAACTGTTTTTGTATACAGTCAATTTAATTGAGGGGATCTTGAAATCTTTTTAATAAATGTAAAGGAATATTATTGTTAAAAGGAAGAAATGGGCATGGAAGCTTTACTTGTGTACTTTAATGTATCGTTTGAAAATGACAAGTATCGATCGCCTAGAAAAAAGATTGACATTTAATTATGCATGAATTATATTTAATCAGGCAAAATATTTAACAATGTTATATATTTATCTGTAATAAATTTTAAGGAGGATTAAATGATGAGTGAGGTGAGTGACTATATTCAACGAATTCAATCGGCGCTTCACATAACATTTCAAAAGATGCAGCCAGAGATGCTCGAAAGTATGAATGCGCTAGGAGTGACACCTACGCAATTGTTTGTTCTGGCTTTTTTGAATAAAGAAGGAAGTGCAAAGGTTTCTCAATTAGCGGAAAAAATGGGTGTGAAACCAAGTGCGGTCACGTTTATGGTGGATCGGCTTGAGCAGCATAAGCTCGTTATGAGAGAGCACGATACGAAAGACAGAAGGGTTGTGAATATTAGCCTTACTAAACAAGGAGAAGAGAAATTTAAGAAAATCTTGCAAGAAAGAAAAGTAATCGTAGAACGATATCTTTCTCATTTGACAAAAGAAGAGCTTTTATTTACGGCAGAGATTGCTGAAAAACTTGCACAATCTGCTATTTCAGAAAAAGAATGAGGCGAAACGAGCTTTTTGAACTTTGCAGAAATAAATCGATCTTCTAATGAACAAACTTTTAATAAAAGCTGCTTATGACAGCACTGTTAAGCTTGTCTGGAAAATGAAAGAGAATGAATATATAAACAGAGGGAGATAACGAGATGAATACAACTGAGAATGCAGAACAAAATCGTACACTGCTATTAATCGGACTCATCATTGCGATGTTCTTTTCCGCACTTGACGGTACGATTGTAGGAACTGCGATGCCGAGAATTGTCGGAGACCTTGGCGGATTAAGCATGATGACATGGCTGACTACAGCCTATCTATTGACTTCTACTACAGTTGTTCCTATTGCGGGAAAGCTGGCTGACTTACTGGGCCGCAGAGCTGTATATGTTACAGGACTTATTCTTTTTATGGGTGCTTCTGCACTTTGTGGAATGGCACACAATATGACAGAGTTAATTATATATCGCGGATTGCAAGGGATTGGCGGCGGTGTTTTGATGCCGATGGCTATGATTGTAGTCGGGGATTTATTTACAGGAAAGCAGCGCGCTAAATTCCAAGGGGTATTCGGCGGAATTTATGGTCTTGCTTCCGTGATTGGTCCGCAAATCGGCGGATGGATTGTTGATTCATTGAACTGGAAATGGGTATTTTATATTAACCTTCCTGTTGGAATTTTGGCTACCATCTTAATCACGATGGGATTAAAAGGCCGAAAGCATACAGGACCTATCAATTTTGATATCGCAGGTATGTTTACTATGATTGTTGGGATAGTAAGCTTGCTTCTGGCCCTTAGCTTCGGCGGAAAAGACTATGATTGGGATTCATGGCAAATTCTTGGTTTATTTGCGCTTGCGGTGATTGGTTTAGTGAGCTTCGTGATTGTGGAAACGAAAGCGAAAGAACCGATTCTTCCCATGTATTTATTCAAAAATAGAACCTTCACCTTCTTGAATTTAATCGGGTTCTTTATGGCTGTAGGGATGTTCGGAGCTATTACATTCGTTCCATTCTTTATGCAAGGGATTGTAGGAGTAAGTGCAACAGAATCAGGAACTGTTATGGCACCGATGATGATTTCAATGATCATCACAAGTGTTATCGGAGGGCAATTAGTTTACAAGGTTGGAATTAAGCCGCAAATCCTTGCAGGCATGTTAATTATGGCGGGCGGATTCTTCCTGCTGACAACAATGGATATGGGTACAAGCAAGCTAATAGCTATATCCTATATGGCGATTATCGGTATGGGCATGGGGTTAGTTATGCCAATTCTTACATTGGCTCTGCAAGAAAGTTTTTCAAAAGAAGAGCTTGGGATAGTTACATCTTCGAGCCAATTCTTCCGTTCCATCGGAGGAACATTCGGAATTACGATTTTAGGGGCAGCCATGAACAGCAAATCCGGAACGTTTTTAACAGACAAACTTGTTCCGTTCCTGGATACGCTGCCGGCAGAAGCGAGCTCTATGGTTTCTAAATTTAAAGATATGATTGCGACAAATCCGGAAGGGCTGTTTCAAATGCTGTTCAGTCCAGAAACATTGAAACAAATGCCGGCTGCATTGGCTGACAAAATGGTGCCAATTTTAAAAACGGCATTAATGGATTCATTGCACAGTGTATTCTTCGTCGGATTAGTTTTTATTGTGGTAGGAGCAATATCTACTTTGTTCTTAAAGCAAATCAAATTATCCAATAAAAAAGAAGAAGAACCTGTTGACGAAGGAAAGCCAAAAGCAGCTGTTCCGTCTTCTAACTAATAGCTGTTTGCGCACTTTTCTAAAAAAATGTTCTATGGTTTTCGATATGAGGCGAAAACACCCGCTTCCTTTGCGTACTAAGTATGCGAGGGAAGCGGGTGTTTTTTAGTCGAGAGAAAAGAACATAGGTTATCATATGGATAGATAATTGAAGAATGTGAGAAAGAGTTTCTTTAATTGTAAAATTACAGAAGTTAATGCCGTGTATAAAGAAGCATCAGTGTAAATTGCTTATCCATTCAGGTGCTAAATGGAATAGTGAGCTAATAATATTATAGAGTAACGGAAAGGAGGGGACGTATGAACGAATATCAAATTATCGGAAAAAGCGTTCCTAGCAAAGAAGGAATGGATAAGGTTACTGGAAGAGCAAAATATATTGATGATGAAAATGAAGCGGGAATTTTGCATGCAAAACTTTTGACAAGCAAGCATGCCCATGCCTATATAGAGGGAATTGATACGAGCAAAGCTTGAAGGAGGGAGAGCGTGATTACAAAGGTTGGCCTTCGCATAAATGGAGAAAATCGGGAAGGAATCGTGAGAATGGCAGACACGCTTTTAGATACGCTGCAGGATCAATTTGACCTAACAGGGGCAAAGCGTGGCTGTGAAAATGGAGATTGCGGATCTTGTACAGTTTTGATAGATGGATGGCCAATGAAATCGTGCATCACGCTTACAGTGGAAGCGGCGGGGAAAAAGATAACAACTATAGAAGGTTTACAAGGCTCTCTTGTACAAAAGGCGTTTATGGATAAATGGGCGTTTCAATGCGGATATTGTACTCCCGGGTTTATTATGAACTGTCACGCTCTCGTAAATATTCATCCTGATGCGAACGATAAAGTGATAGAAGAGTGGCTGGAATCAAATATCTGCCGCTGTACAAGTTATCAAGAAATCAGAGAAGCGGTGAGGTCAGTGCTTCAAAAGAAAGGTGAAATGTGATGACTTCATTGCACGATATATTAGAAGCGGCTACATCTCTGCCAGACCCTTGCACTCTTGCCACGATCATTCGGGTAGAAGGTTCATCATACCGAAAAGAAGGTGCGATGATGGTATTTGGAGAGGAAGACACAAGATTTGGCATGCTTAGCGCAGGGTGTATAGAGGAGGAACTCTTTCATTATTCGAAGGATGTAAGTGATGAAAAGTGGGCTATACATGAATTTGATATGAGAGCGGAAGATGATATGTCGTGGGGAGTAGGATGTAATGGAGTTATCCGCGTATTATTGGAGAAGGTAAATCAAACATATCGGGAGCATCTCCAAAGGGTTAAGAAGTACACAGATGAAGGCTCGCGTATTTGGATGGTTAAAAATCTGACATTATCACAGACTCTTTTTCTTAGTGAAGAAGGGCACAGATTCGGAAACTGGGAGAGAGAAATCCCTGTATTATCCGAGCTTAAGAACGGATTACGTGACAATTTATATATACAATGCTTTTCTCCGCGGCCGCGCCTGTTTATTTTTGGTGCAGGAGAGGACGCAAAGCCTCTTGTTCGTTTAGCGAAGGAAACAGGTTTTTTCGTTACCATTTGTGATTGGCGCGAAGCATTATGTACGCCGCTGCGGTTTCCTGAAGCGGCTACATGTGTTGTCGGATTCCCGAAAGAGACTGTATCTCAAATGTCCATAACTAAGCACGATTTTGTTGTGATTATGACTCATCACTTCAAACGGGATGAAGAATTGTTGACGCTCTTACTCAATCATCCTTGCCGCTATCTTGGAATTTTAGGTTCACGACATCGTACAGCCCGCTTATTTTCGGGAAGAGCTAAACCCAAATGGGTATTTTCTCCGGCAGGGCTATCTATTGGAGCACAGGGGCCAAACGAGATTGCCATAAGCATCATGGCGGAAATTATACAAATCTTAAGGGAGAAAAACGATGAGAATCATAGGACTATACCTAGCGGCGGGAAACAGCAGACGCACAGGTCCGGGAGTGCATAAGCTGTGTCTTCCCATACAAAATACCCCCCTTGGAAGTATAGCTTTAAACACTGCTCTTGCCTCAAATCTTAGCGATGTTATCGTTATTGCTAATGAAACACCTTGGCTTTTACGATCTTTACGAATGGACAGACTGCACATCCTTTCTTGCAAGAACGCATTTTTAGGACAATCTTACTCCCTCCGCTGCGGTGTAGAAAAAGCAGAAAGCATGAACGCGGACGGAGTGGTGGTAATGCTTGCAGATCAGCCGTTTATTACAACAAGGCTTCTTAATGAGATAATAAATTGTTACCGAATCAATCAAGAACTTCATTATGCAGCAGCAGGCTATCAAGGAATACCGCGCCCTCCTGTTTTATTTTCCAAAAAACTTTTTCCTGTTTTGAAAGAGCTGAAGGGTGATAAAGGGGCTCGTTCCATTTTCTCGGCCTCGCTGTTCCAAGGCAAGATCATTCCATATGACAATGCTGACCTGTTTTATGATGTGGACACATGGGTGGATTATGATGCGGTAAAAGAGCGGTGGACATAAGATAAAGAAATGAACTCGTGGATATTTCAGTTCTTTAAGTAATATTGTGCTTATATATACCGTATGGATAGTCATAAGCTTATGTAAAAGGAATGGCGTCATGAAAAAGTATCTGTTCATTATTGCCGTAGTGAATTGGATGATTATTATAGGGGCAGCCTATAAATTTAATTTCCTTGTTACGAGTGTGAGTGATTTGGAACAAGTGATTGCAGCGTCACGAGAGAATGTATATTTATTATTTTGTCTGTTATTTATTCTTCGGCTGTTATTATTTATTCCGAGTTCAGTTTTCATTGTCGTCGGAAGTATTCTCTTTCCCTTTTTCGAGAACATTCTTATATCAATCGTTTGTATGCTTGTTACATCAACAATCATTTACATTGCGGGAAGGCGATTTGTTAATTCGCCTATTCATTGTTTTGTGAGTCAAAAGCATCCTGAAGTGTATAAAAGAATAGAAGAGAACCGCCAGAAGTATTTATTCCTTTTTGTATTGATGCCGATTGCTTCAACGGATATGGCATGCTTTATCGCGGCTTCCACAAGAATGGGATATATTCCTTTTATTATTACCGTGTTTGCGGCAATTGTCCCTTTTGTATCTCTCTACACATTTTTCGGAAAAACATTGATTACATCTCCAGAAACGGCTCTGTTTATTACACTGACAATCATCGTTTTTGTACTTTTGGGAGCGAGAATGAAGAAGAAGGAAACAGAAAAAGAAAAAGAGTTGGACCCATAATTACTACTTGTATTGAGAAAAACACCTCCGCTTTGTGAGGTGTTTTACTTTTGTGAAGGAACGTCAGTGACAATATCTGATGACGAGTTTGACCTATTTGCTCGGTTGGTAATTCAAATCCTTGAACAATTGGTCAAGCTCATTTTTAGTCAAATCTCGCCATTCTCCCAGTCCTAGGTCGTTTAAGTGAATGTTCATGATACGAGTTCGCTGCAGTTTGACAACCCTATAGCCAAGCGCAGAACACATGCGGCGGATTTGCCGGTTTAGTCCTTGTGTTAAAATGATTCGAAATACGTAATCAGATACTTTTGTAATTTTACAAGGAAGTGTCTTAGTGTCTAAAATTTCTACTCCGCCTGCCATCCTTTTCAAGAAAGCAGGCGAAATAGGCTTGTCTACTCGAACAATATATTCTTTTTCATGTTTGTTTTCCGCACGCAAAACCTTGTTAACAATATCTCCGTCATTCGTAAGAAGAATCAAACCATTTGAATCCTTATCGAGACGTCCGATTGGAAAGATTCGAAGCGGATGGTTTACAAAATCAATAATATTTCCTTTGACGTGCCGTTCTGTCGTGCACGTAATCCCAACAGGTTTATTCAGTACGATATAAACATGTTTCGGTTTCGCTTTAATCGGTTTATTATCAATTCGAACATCATCGCCAGGCTCAACTTGACTTCCTAATTCAGCTGCTACTCCATTAATTGTAATTCGTTTATCGGAGATCCACTGGTCCACTTGACGTCGAGAACCAATACCTGTCTCGCTAATAAATTTATTAATCCGCAACAATAACCCACCTTTAAGTTTAAGACTTATTTTAATAAGATAATTTAAATTTAGCGTGATATGTAGGAGAAGTCAATGCATAGCGGTATCGTCTATTATGGAAGTGCGTATTTGTTGCAAGATAAAAAACGTAATAAGCAGCCATAACATGGACGAGATTGATTAGGGTCATGCGTAAAATCAGTCAGGTCGGCAGCGAACATGTAAAGCGTGTATCGGAGAGTGGAATACAACAGACAAAAGAGCAAAGCTGTTTAGTAAAAAGACACAAGGGAGGGTATCTTGAAGGGTTTGACCGCTACTATCCTTGACAGGAGCACTATGCCCATCTAAAAAGGATCGGCGGTTTTTGCCCAGTTTTTCTCATGTTCGCTGTAAAGTTTACTTCCGTTCTATTCATTTACAGACCTCGTCTTGCGCGCTTTCTTCTTCACTGCTGTTCTGTTCAATTCCTCATACAAGGAGTCTCCATCAATTTTCCAACGGTCGGTCAAGTTGTCTCTGCGGACTATGAATTGCACGATCCTTTTCTCTAGCTTTCCTTTTTTCCTCCACATATCTACCTGTACGGGAACGTTTACAGAAAACAATCCGTTAATGTCTTCAAGCGGCGGTTCGGGCATACGTCTTATCCTAAAATACTTTAATTCCTGAACGGTTTCGTGCAAATGCGGGCCCCTTCGTTCGTTTGAAACGACCAAATCCATCAATTTTGGATCGCTGTTATGTACGGTCAGGGCAAATATGTTGATAAGCTCGTACGGGTCTACCTTGCTTACATATTCATCAAATTTACCCCCAGCTTTCAATATCATAATTTTATGAGCGAGATCCTCGTGATGGGAACGATGTGTGGTGCTTCCGTAAAAATGGACGCAAAAATGACCGGGAAATCCGTTTTGAAGCGCACCTGCGCCGTGCGGCATGCCATGCATGGAAGCTGCAATTAACTGATCGTTTACGAAAACAACAATAGCTCTTCTTTTCCAGCTCCAGTCGCCGCTAAAGATTTTTTTCATGATTCGAGTATCCTTGTGAGTCAAAGGCTGTGCATCAATATGGCTGCTTCCGGCTCTTCGTTGCACCTTGAATCGCAGTCCTGTTTCCACATCAATGATGGTAAAAATCGTTCTGTTCGGAATGATGTCATCCACTTTTTCCCAAGGGAGTATTTCCAAACGGAAGCTTATAGGCAAATCCTCATCTTCTAATGGGGCTGCATAGGCTGAAATATTGAAGATGCACATCACTAGTAAAGAAGCAAAGAAGATGCGGCGGAGTTTGTGTTTGTTCATCGGAATTCCTCCCCTTGTTTTTTATTTATTTTTTCAAAACGAGGCATGATAGATAACTGGAAAAAACAGGGGATAAGGTTGTTCATCAAAAAAGGTGTAGACTTCTTCTCATGATTACGAACCCGATTGCCATTTTAAACTTCGCGGCTATGTTTGCAGGATTAGGATTTGATAAAACCGTGAGTTCTGATTTAACTGCATTCAGCCTTATCTCCGGAGTCTTTCTTGGCGCCGTTTCTTGGTGGTTTCTGTTGAGTATGGGAGTGAGTATTTTGAGAAATAAAATTACGCCGCATTTGAAGTTGGTGAACAGAGTTGCAGGGGTTTTGATTATCTCTTTGGGATGTCTTGCGTTTTAAACGTGTTTGAGAAGAGTTTGCGGATTGTAAATGGAAAAAGTACGTACATTGTCAGTCACAGAGTTTACAGCTTTTTACGCCCAATTGGTAAACGCCCTGAGGAAGATTAACGAGAGCACATGTTAAATTTAAACCCATGTTAAATTTAAACCCATTGTTAAATTTAAACCCATGTATCATGACCATTTCTAAAGCATGAAATCCGCGTATATAATGTACTACTATCCGAATTTCGACACAGGGAGGATTTTTTTTGAGTATTACAACATTACGTGGAAAGCAGGTTGATGTGGAGATATCAGGGAAAAACTTGTTTCAGGGGATACTTATTGAGAGCGGCAAGGGAATTATTGTGCTGTTTGACGGGGAAAGATTTGTATATATTCCTTTTGTACACGTCCATAGAATCAACCTCAGTCCAACTATAAACGATGACATTAGTAATCCGAGTGAAGGATCTTTGGCTGAAGATACAGAATCCATTTCCTATCGTACGATTTTAAACAATGCAAAAGGGCGTTTTACAGAAATCTATGTTACAGGGGATATCTCATTACATGGATATATCACTAGCGTTCGCAGCGACTATTTTGCTTTTTACTCCCCTGTATACAAGACGATGCTGATTTCGCTGCATCATTTAAAATGGCTCGTTCCATACAATTTAAAAACCATACCGTATACTCTCAGCAATCAAAAGCTGCCTGTCATTCCCTCAAGCATTCCATTGCTTCGTTCACTTGAAGAACAATTGAAAAAATGGGAAGGGGAGCTGGTCGTTTTTGATATTGGAAAAATGTCGACAAAGATAGGATTACTGAAAAAGATAAGTGACGGAATCATCGAGCTTGCGGTCGCAAGCGGTGAATCTGTGTATTTAAAGCTTTCCCATATCAAGTGCGTCCACTTACCTTAAATAGAGGCGCTGTTGATGTCAACAGCACCTCTATTTTTTATCCATAATTTAGATGTGATCAAACTAGAGAGTTCCCTGCATGGAAAATAATTAAAATGATTGAGCCATAGCCGCAGCTTTTTGCACAGCCTCTTGTTTAATGCTTTCCGCTTTATCCGGCTGTGCAGCTTGTCCTTCTACAAACAATGTCTGGAAATCTGTAATGCCGAAGAACGTTCCAATCGCCTGCAGATATTTTGGCGCGAAGTTAAATCCTTCGGCTGGTCCTTGGGAATATATGCCGCCAGAAGCTTGAATGTGCAAGATTTTCTTTCCGTTTAACAATCCGACAGGCCCATTCTCCGTGTATTTAAACGTTTTGCCTGCGACGGCAATGCTGTCTACGTATGCTTTTAATAACGGAGGAAACAAGAAGTTCCACATCGGAGTGACAAACACGTATTTGTCATGAGCCACAAACTGATCGCTCAATTCTCCTAAGCGAGCCACTTTCGCCTGCTCGTCTGCGCTTAAGGCATCGAATGCTTGTCCGCCCTGCAATTTTCCCCATCCGTTGAACACATCCAGGTCTATATGAGGAATGGTAGTTTTGTACAGGTGGAGTTCTGCAACTTCATCATTCGGGTGATTTTCTTTATAAGCATGCAAAAAAGCATCTCCCGCTGTTAGGCCAAAGGAGTTTGGGGCATGAGTTGTTTCCCCTGCAAATGGATGTGCCGTAATGTAAAGTAGTTTTGCCATTGTTAATCCCTCTTTTCTCTTTGATAAAATAGTAAGCCATTAATATTATGAAGAATAAAAGAAAAAGCATACATGTATCTTTTAGTATGTATCCTTAATACATAGAATTGCCCCAGCTTAAAAGGTGTATGGGGAATATAAAATTTTGACATAAACCTTGACATTAACATTGGTGTCAAGGTTTAAAATAAATAGGTGGAAAGGAGGGAATCGTTTGCGTATCGGTACATTATCAGAGAAAACAGGAGTGAGCGAGCGGTCTTTAAGGCATTATGAACAGAGGAACCTCATCACTTCCGAGCGTCTGCCGAACGGTTATCGGGATTTCGATTCTTCTATGGTGGATCGCGTAAATAAAATTCAGCTATATTTGGGACTTGGGTTAAATTTGGAGCAAGTTGACACCATATTGAGCTGTCTGGATGTGAAGCCCGCGCTGTATGAAAACCCGTGCAGCTCTATTATCAGCTTGTATGAACAAAAATTGGATGATATTAATGAACAAATTGAATTGCTTTCTAAAATTAAATTTAATCTGGAAGAACATGTGATGATTTTAAAGCGAAATCAAGATAAATCATTTACACAAAGAGGAGATGCATTATGTTAGTAATACATGGAAGTTCTCGTGCAGGCGGTAATACTGAGCAGCTGGCACACTTGATGGCAGAGGGTATAGAGGCAGAGCACATTTACTTGCGCGACAAAACGATTGTTCCGATTATAGATAAACGTCATGACCCAGAAGGATTTACAGCTGTCGAAGACGATTATGACGGGATTGCAAAAGAGATGCTGAACCATGACACGATTATTTTCGCTACTCCATTGTACTGGTATGGAATGAGCGGGCATATGAAGAATTTTGTAGATCGCTGGTCACAAAGCTTGCGTGACCAGCAGCTCCGGTTTGCAGAGCGGATGAAGGATAAAAAATGCTATGTAATCATAGTGGGGGGAGATAATCCAAAGCTAAAAGCACTTCCTCTTGTGGCACAATTTCAGTATATTTTTGATTTTATGAAAGCGTCCTTCGCGGGCTACATTGTCGGGGAAGCGAACACTCCCGGAGCCATTATGAACGACCAATCGGCAATTGGGCAGGCGAATATATATAACAAGCAATTGAAACAATCAAAATAAAAACAGAAACTGCACACCTGCAAAAAGTGTCAAGCGACCCAAAAGAGGCTCCTCGACACTTTAAGAAATGATGTTATGCACGTATTCTATGTTCTTCTTACGGGTATGAAATGCGATTTCCGTTAATCGTTCCCGGTTCTTCTGTATCATTCAGGGACTGCATATACTCTTCAAATTCTTCTTGCATTTCTTTGGGAGCACCTGGTTTTAAGTGCCAATTTCCGGGCTCGTCAACGAAAAACGGGCTTTTCATAAAATCCGGCCGTATTCTAGGCATGTTTTTTGCCTCCTTTTGCATTCGTGTACTTTTTTACCATGCTTCTCTGGGGGATAATTAGATTTCATGATACATGTTCTTACATATGAGCAGATAATATGAGAGATGTGTTGCATGAAGCGTTCTCCCATAAGATGTTTTTCAAAGAAGCAATCCATACTATACCCAAATGGGCCATCTAAAATACGAGCTGTCTATTTGGTAAAAGTGGAATTTGATGTTCTAACACAGATCTTTGTCTATCCAATCAAACATCCGTTGCAATGCTGCTTTATGAACCGGAGGCGGCAAATGATGTCCGTACCCCTCATAGCAATGCATTTCCGTATTCATTTCAAGCTCTTTCAGTGTTCTGTACATATTCAGCCCATGACTGAAATCGACTTGAACGTCTTGCGTTCCGTGCATGATAAGGACGGGACATTGGATGTGCTTTGCCATGAGTATTGGAGACCGGTCTTGATACACGCCCGGGATCTTGTTCGGAGTGCCTCCAAGCACGCGTTTTAGCATTCTTCGCAAATCAATCCGCTCTTCATAAGTTTGCGCTAAGTCGGATACGCCGCCCCAAAGAATCAATTTATGTATATTGGTAATTTTTGCAGCGGTAAGCGCAGCATTGATTGCACCGCGTGAGAATCCCATAATGGAAATTCGTTCGGTATCTACAAACGGGGAACTATGTAAAAGGCGATAAGCGGAAACAACATCTTCATTTTCATTCCCACCAAATTCATCACGTCCTTCGCCGCCTTCATTTCCCCGATAAGAGGGAGCGAAGACAATATAACCGAAGCTGGTGAATTGTTCAATCCAGTCCGTCTTGACTCTGCCTACTTTCCCAATGCCGCCGCGGCAGTAAATAAGGGCAGGGAACTTGGCCTCCATATCTTTCTTTTTGGGGTTAATAGAACTTGCAATTTCTGTTATGGGAAGTTCCTTAGAGCCATAAAACTGCCTAATCATGCTTTTTAATTCAAAAGCAGGGAGGTCAAAATCATTCGGGAGACCTAAGTATCCCTTGACCCTCAATCCATTGGACAAGTATGTTACATGGTAAATCATATAATCCTTCTCCTATCATTGCTTCATTCTTCTTATTTAAGTAATATAGCCCTTAGAGAACAGAAGTACAAGAGAAAGAGGCCGGCGTTTTGAACGTGTTTCATACAAGCGAATTTATTCTGGGGATTTTGTTAAAGATTATAGTAATATATTTTATATTTTGAAAAAGGTGAGTAAATGGCTTTTGGAATTAAACGAGAAGAGTTGCAGTTGTGGAAAGAAAAGGTCAAGAAGGGAGAAATCGCTTTCATTACGCACTATTGGCTGGATGAGCGTTTTCCCGGTATGAAAACAGTGACGAAAGTAGGTTGTGCGGATCTGGAAAAGCTGGCGCAATGGGGAGAAAAGTATGGAATACCTTCCCGTGCTATAGATAAGCGTTCAGAGTATCCGCATTTTGATTTGCTCGGTGAGCGGCAGATTGAAATATTGACGCAAGAAAATTTGTTGGAACAGCTGAAAAGGTTTCTGTAGTTCTTCAAAAGTAAAGTGGTTAGAAATAAAGCATTGCATGCTATCGTAAGGTTATAAAAGTGTTGACATAATATTTAAATGTCTATATAATCGTTTACTATAAAACTTGAAAGAACATGCCGTTATGTTACTTATAAATAGATTTAGCGTTGAAAAGGAGTAGTAAAAGAGAAAGTTAACGTCCAGAGATCCGTTCCATTGGCTGAGAGAACGGTCGTTCATTCTTTTTGAAGGTCGCC
>NZ_KE387249.1:0-4604 GCF_000430785.1 Ectobacillus panaciterrae DSM 19096 | reverse complement strand
AACGGTTAGTCTCGTTAACAGACCTAAGTCTAATTGAATTAGACTTATTGAGCCTGTTTTCCGTGAGGAAGATAGGAAAGTTGGGTGGTACCGCGATACTCTCGCCTCAGCAATCAAACAAACGCGTAATGCGTATTTGATTGTGAGGTGAGAGTTTTTTTATTGAATAAACAGGATGTAAATCAGAATGAAAATACATTTTAAAGAGAGAAAAATATGCAGAAGACCATCAGTATTTTAGCTAATAACGAACCTATATATGTTAATTTAATCTATTTACAATTACTAAGATGACATCAGGAGGAACAAATAATGAAAGATCTTTCAACAAAAGACACTTTATATACTGGATTAATGTTATTTGCTTTATTTTTCGGGGCAGGGAACCTTATTTTCCCGCCAGCTCTAGGACATGCAGCAGGAGTGAATTTTTGGGAGGCAATGGCTGGTTTTCTTATTACATCAGTTGGTCTACCGATATTGGGCGTAGCTGCTATCGCTAAATCAGGAAATTTACAAACACTAACGAACCGTGTGCATCCAGTTTTTTCTGTTCTTTTCACATTCATAACTTACTTATGTCTTGGTCCTTTCTTGGTAATTCCGCGTGCAGGAAGCGTAGCTTTTGAAATGGGAGCCGCACCATTTCTTCCTGATGAACTAAAAAACCAGGGGTTACCTCTTTTTATATATACAATTATTTATTTTTCTGTTAACTATTGGTTATGTCTAAACCCTTCAAAGCTCTTTGATAGGATCGGTAAAATCCTAACGCCAATTATATTAGGGCTTATTGCTATTATATTTATTCAAAGTATGTTTCATCCGATTGGAGAATATGGAACACCTTCTTCAGCCTATCAGCATGCCGCAGCATTCAAAGGGATTATGGATGGCTATTTAACAATGGATGCACTAGCAGCTCTTTTATTTGGAAGTGTCGTTATTACAGCAATTGAAAAAAGAGGTATACGTGAGTCAAAAAAGCTAGCTACTATTACTATAAAAGCAGGTATAATTGCTGGTACTTGTTTGGAAATTATTTATCTTATGTTAGGTCATTTAGGTGCTACTAGCCATTCCTTGCTTCAGTCACCTGAAAATGGTGGAGAAATTTTAACAACTGTCACTACTCATTTATTCGGAAACTCAGGAAGTATGCTACTAGGGATACTTTTTATCCTTGCCTGTTTAACAACATCTGTAGGGCTTATCATTTCTTGCGGCCAATATTTTTCTAGTATTATTCCACATTTTTCTTATAAAAGTTGGATTGGTATTCTATGCTTAGTTAGTATGGCTATAGCTAATTTAGGATTAACTCAAATTATCTTGATTTCTGTTCCTATTTTAACTGCTATTTATCCATTAACTATCGTTTTAATTATTTTATCTTTCTTTCATAAGTACTTTAAAGGATACTCCTCTGTATATGCAGGTGGTTTGATAGGTACAGCCTTGATTAGCATCGTTGATAGTTTGAGGCAAAGTAAAATTCAATTGGATTTTATTACAAATCTTTATAATCATATTCCTTTATATGCAGAAGGTGTTGGATGGATTTTACCTGCAATCCTCGGAGCTATCATTGGCTATTTATGGGGAAACTTGCAATTTAGCCATTCTTATTCATTTGCTAGAAAGAGATACAGTGAATTCGATGTTAAAAGTCATACGAATAATTAACTGAATTAAGATGGATTTATATAGTTCGTTTCATATATTTCCTTTAGAATGTAACATTTTGAATAAGAAGGTGGTGTACTTATGCGTATTGAACAACTTTTATATCTTATAGAAATCGTAAAAACGGGGTCTATCTCTACTGCATCCGAGCTCCTCAACATTTCACAATCAAGTTTAAAACATGCTGTTTTAAAAATCGAACAGGAGCTTAATTGTACACTATTTATTCGCTCGAAAAATATAATGAAGCTCACTGAAGAAGGAGAAAGGGTTATCTTGAAAATGCAGGAGGTTTTAAATAAGTGGGATGAGGTAAAGGAGGCAGCACGTGTACAACAGCAAGAAGTCAGAGGAAGTTTATCTATTAGTGTTGTGCCGGACTTATGTAGAAGTATTATTCCTAAAACAGTTGCTGCTTTTAAGTCAAATTTCCCAAATGTTAAAATTGAGCTCCGAGAAAGCGAACTATACGAAATAAAGAAAGATGTTCTGAATCAAAAGGTTGATTTAGGGCTAGTTGGTGTACCCTTTACTTATTTAGAAAATGACCATGAACTTATTTCCAGGCATTTTTTAAGTAGCTCTATCATGGCATGTGTAGGTAAATCTTCTGATCTTGTTAAGCGAGACAAAATCTCTATGACTGAAATTATAAAGCACCCTATTGTTGCTTTTCTTACAAATCATGGTATGGATCATTATTTATATCAAATATTACGAAAATATGGGGATCCTAATATATTGCTTCGTTCAGAAAGTCATGAGGCTACAAAGTATTTAATTGCTGAAGGAGAAGCAATTGGGTTTTATAGTGCATTGTCTTTACATTTTGATCCATTTATTAAATCAAAAGAAATTATGCCTATACCTGTGGAAGATGAAAATTTGAGAGTATCCTTTTGTTGGATTCGTAATAAAAATCATTATTTTTCCCATGTTGGCCGAGAATTTTTGAAGGAACTGCAGATACAAGCATCCTATTACAAGGATAGTTCTAATGTAATTATGAATCCTGCTCTTGTATAAGATATCCTGACATTTTTTATCATAAATTAGGCGAGAATACCCCCACTTCAAGCGTGTGAATTGGTGTGTAACGGTAAGTGGGGGATGAATCGCCTTCGCACAAGAGATAGGCACGTTCTATTGTCCGACATGTAAAAATTTTGTAAATATATAGAACGTACGTTTTGTTCGTGGTAAAATGAGGAATATACAGGAGGTGAATCTATGATTCGAGCGAAACGAGTCTATTTCCAAACCTCAAAGACAAACCTGCAGCGCTTATTTGACTGCAACCGCGAGTCCGCCAAAGTATGGAATGATTGTTTGCGTCACGCAAAGGCGTATCATCTGCAACATAATGGAAAATGGATCAACAAGTCTACCCTCCAAGCTCTGACGAAAGGAAACTACCACTTACATTCTCAAAGCATACAAGCTGTATTTGAAAAATACTTGTTCGCCAGAGATGCCACAAGAGCTGCCCTCCAAAAAAAGAATCAAAACCGCCAAATATCCCTACAAACAAAAGAAGCACTACAATACGAAATGGAAGAAAGACGGCTTTTCCGTGAAAGAGAATGGCACCATTCATTTGTCAATGGGCATCCATAACGGAAAACGGGAACAGCTCATTGTCGTATCTGTAAATCCTGCGACTTTACCCGAAGGAAAGCTGAAAGAAATTGAACTGGCATGGGACAATGGACTCTACTTAGCCATCTCTTATGAAAGCGGAGAATTCCCCATGAAACACGCGTATACAAATTCTGCAGGTGTAGACATGGGAGAAATCCACTCGATCGCGGCGTTTTGTGAAACCGATGAAGCACTTATTGTCACCGGCAGAAAAACTCGCTCCATCCATCAGCTGCGCAATAAAAAGCTAGGGGAACTCCAACGTCTCATGAGTAAATGCAACAAGTATTCCCGACAATGGAAGAAATACAATCGCGCGAAGCAGTTCGTCCTGTCTAAGTCAACGAAGCAGCTACAAGATGCCCTCCACAAAACAACGAAGAACTTCGTCGATTGGTGCCTGGAAAACGAAGTGAAGCAAGTTTTCGTCGGCAATCCAGAAGGTGTACAGCGAAGGAAACAGAAAAAACGGACGAAACACGTCAACCAAAAGCTGTCAAATTGGTCATTTGGCACACTCCGCGCGTATTTAGAGTATAAACTGCACGCAAAAGGCATTCTCTTGTTTCTCGTAGACGAAGTGTACACTTCTCAAACATGTCCATGTTGCCAAAGAAGAAAGAAAGTGCGGACACGCAACTACGTTTGTGCGTGCGGCTATGAAGAACACCGGGACATTCACGGTGCCCGCAACATCTTGGCAAAAGAACTGTACGGAAAGATGTGTCATATCCCAGAAGAAACAAAGAGAAAGTATCTACGGATTGCGTAAGCAAAAAGTAGTAGACGGTGTGTTCCCATCCTTCTGTATGTGCAGAAGTTGCTTAGTCAAATGAAGAAAAGGAGCCCCTGCATAGGTGCAGAGAGGAGATGGCAAATCCGCTTCTCATGGGACCTTGTCTTTGTTGGTGCTAAGAAACCCCCACTTCAAGGAGCGGAAGCGAGTAAGTGGGAGAGGTTCATTCTTGATCATTGAGTGAACTACCACGAACCTAAAGGTATCGTGGCTTCTGAAAAGAAGCTACATAGTCTCTAGTTTCGTCCCTTCGGGGTAAGTTCACCAGACTCAGTTAGGAGAAATTCCAGCTACGTTAATGAGGTCATGACACCTTCGGTTGACGCACCAGACCGTTGCTCTGTCGTCCGTGTTTAAGTAGGGCTGAGGCAAGGCTCGGTGACATGGATGTAAAAAGCCTTTTTAACTTTGTCGAGGTGAGGACGGATTCCTTATTTGGTCAAAGAATAGGGATACGCACAACCTGCCTTCGGGTAGAGAT